>JAKSLX010000019.1 GCA_024400915.1 Treponema sp. | reverse complement strand
ATTACGCCAGAGGATGCTCATAATAATTATGAAGAAATGTCCAAAAAAATAAATGGCTGTGTCCGGAAATTGTATTGCTATAGGATATGTGGTGGTTGAGGCTCTCGAAACTACCACATATTTTGTGGTTATTGCTTGATTTCGACAGGCTCAATCGGCGCAGCAACACTTTCTACGGACATAGCGAAATAAATAACAATTGGAAACGAAAATTTCAAACTAGAAAAAGTGAAGAATTTGTTTATCAGAAGCTTTGAGAAAATTTTGCTGGAAATAAGAAAACATCTGGCTGTTTCTGGAAGTGAGTTGCTGGGAGAAAGCATTATAAGCAAGGATGCAATAAAAGAGCAGATTGAAAATTTAAATGGTTCTCTTTAAATAGCTAAGTTTCTGCATGCTGTCCGAAAGAAAACTCAAAATCTGTTCCTGACTCTCACATTGGATTTTATTCATATCATATAAAACCTAGTTTTTTGTAGTCAAAAATATAGTCTGCTGTCAAATTTTCTTTATTTTCTTCGAAACTTTTTATGTCAGGGGACTATATTATTCACAGAACACAGGAGGAATCAAAATGAGTGAATATGTAGAATCTGACGATGAAGAATTTCTTAGTGATGAGGAATTCGATAGCGAAGAATGTCTTGAAGACGAAGAATCTGATGAAGAAGAATTTGATAACGAAGAATTTCTGGAAGATGAAGAATATGAAGATGATGAAGTTCTTGATGGCACTGACGATGAGGAAGAATCAGAATTCCAGGATGAAGAAGACGAGGATGATGCTACTGTCGAAGGTTCAGACATTTTTGAAATTAAAAAAAATGTCCTTACCTGGATTGATCCTTCTGTTTCAGGCCGCGTTGTAATTCCATCTGGAGTCACAAGAATTTCCACCGCCTTCAACAATTTGATGACAGAGGTTGTGCTTCCAAACACTGTTAAAATCATCAGTAAGTATGCCTTTCATCGATGCACAAACCTTGAAAAAATCAATATTCCTGCATCTGTAAAAAAGATTGGGGAAGGGGCTTTTGCAGATTGTAAGAAACTAAAAGATGTTGTCTTTGAAGAGCGTACTGATTCAATAGAATTTGGCCTGTATGTTTTTTGCGACTGCCGTGCCTTGGAAAATCCAATTCTTCCTGAAGGTATTACAGAAATCCCGGACAGATTGTTTTCCATATTTATTTCTTCAATTCAGCTGCCTTCAACAATTGAAAAAGTTGGAACCTTTCTTGCTACTTGCCAGGAGCTTATGATCTATTACAACGGAACTGTGGAGCAATGGAAAGAACTTGCATCAGATGGAAAAGTCGGTCCTCTTGCAAGAAGAAAAATCATCTGCAACGACGGCGAACTTGGAACGCTTAAACATTCCCATCCTTCAAAAAAATGGATGTGCATCGACGGAAACACTGTTGTCATGTGTGTGACTGGTGCAACTGGAGTTGTCGTAGTTCCCGATTATGTTAAAAAAATCATGGACCATGCATTCAGCGACTGCAAGAAAATCACGGAAATCAGATTGGGTGAAGGCGTCACACAGATCTGCAGCGGTGCATTTTCAAATTGTACAGGGCTTAAAAAAGTGTTCATTCCCAAAGGCATCAGGCGGCTTGGGAAAAATCTTTTTAAAGGCTGCAAAACGGTAGAAATTGTTTACGGCGGAACTGAAGGTGAATGGGATGCTATGGATCACAGTGGGGACGGAACGGGCGATATGGAGGTGAGCTATGTTTAAGAAATATGTAATTTCTATGATTTTAGTTGTCGCTATGATTTTTCTCTCATTGACAGTTGGCATGATGATATGCCTCAAAGAAAATTTCTTTCTGGGATTTTATCATTCAACTGTGGGAATTTATAGAGAAATAGGGCTGAAGGGGATTCTGGTTGGCGTTCTGTTTTATCCAATTTCCTTGTCATCAGCGATTTTTTTTGCAAGAGTTTATCTAGGCTTGCGACCATTGCATGTAATGTTTATGGCAACCTCAGTGCATCTTCTTTTTAAAGCTATCGGCTTTTTTGATTATATTGCAGAGGCTGCCGGTGGGGGTGTAATTGTAGTTGCAGTTCCAGCGACAGTTCTTGCAATCTTCTGGTTGTTTTATATTTTTGTGCTTAACTGATTTTCTTTTGCTTTTTCCCAGAGCATTATGCTTTAGTTGTTGTGTTTAGACTGAAATTTGTGAAAAAGTTGATTTTTGAATTTTTTTTGTCAGTGACCTATATTACATTCCATCTTTTTTTCGCCGCTTTCAATGTCGTACCAGCTGAAGGTTGTGCCGTCAAAGGTCATGTAGCTGTGCCAGCTGTTTTCCTTTGGTAATGAAAGGCTTCCATCGTTGATGTAGGTGAATCCATCTAGTTCCTTTACGCATGGAACATGGAAGTGTCCGCAGAGGAGTATGCTGCCTTTGGCAAACTTAAGTGGGTTTTTGTCGTTGTAAATGTGGCCGTGGGTTGCATAGATTGCCTTGCCGCCAAAATCAAGAACCGCATAGTCTGCCATCATTGGAAAATCAAGGACCATCTGGTCGACTTCGCCGTCGCAGTTTCCCCTTACGCATACAAGCTTTTCTGCAATGCCGTTAAGCATGGAAAGAACTTCCTTTGGGTTGTATTCTTTTGGCAGGTCATTGCGGGGTCCGTGGTACAGAAGGTCGCCAAGCAAAAGAACTCTGTCGGCTTTTTCTTCCTGAATTTTTTCAAGGAGTTTTTTGCAGTAGTAAGCTGAACCGTGAAGGTCTGATGCGATAATCCATTTCATGCAGATAGTATAGTGAAATACCTTGCTTTTATGCTATACTGTAAACATGAAAGAAAATATAAAGAATAAAGTTCTGCCTTTGATTCTGTCAGTGGTGGTAGTCCTCCTTGACCAGATAACAAAGGTTCTTGTCGTAAAGCATATCCCTCGCCTTACAGTATGGGCCGATGATGCAGTGATTGAAATCCTTGGAAAATATATTCGCCTTATCCATGTAAGGAACAATGCAATTGCATTCAGCATGGGTCATTCCCTTTCACAGAATGCCCGCGGAATTCTTTTTGCAATCATGCCCCTTTTGATAATCATTGCGGTTTATGTAATCTATTTCCGCAACAATGAATTTACAAAGACACAGCGCTGGTGTATCTGCGGAATCCTTGGCGGAGGAATCGGAAACCTCATCGACAGGTTCTTCAGGCCTGAAGGAGTTGTTGATTTCATCGACTGTTATTTCTGGGGAATATTCGGAATGGAACGCTGGCCAACTTTCAATGTGGCTGACAGTGCCGTAATCGTATGCGGAGTAATTTTTGTGATTACATTCCTGATTCAGATTTATCGTGATTCAAAAAAAGCTGCAAAAAAAAAGGAAGGAAAAAATGAATAGAGGAACTTTTGCAATTCTTTACATGCTGATTTCCAGCATCATCAACATCATCTATACCCTGGTGGTTTGTGCCGTTGTTGTTGTTGGTTCATTGTACGCAATGAAATTTTTGTTTCATCCGGATCCAAAATATTTTGGAACAGCCCTTACGGTCTTTTTTGTTATTGGGCTTTTGATTTCTTTCGTTACCTATTCAAAGATTTCAATGAAGGTTGTAAAGAAATACAAGTTTGATGAACGCTTTGGAAGAAGTGCTCCAAGAAACAAGAATACTGCAAAGGCAGAGCCTAAGAAAACTGTCCTTCCGGATTCTGTAAAGGAAGAGGAAGAAGAGGAGAAATGGAGGAGTTAAAACTGTTCCAGTTTTAGCTCCTCAAGAGAATTGACTCAGCCGCGTCCGCGTCTGTTTTGCAGGGCAAAAGCATCAATTCTCTCGGGGTTGCAAAGATGTGATTCGGTCGCAGTTGCGGCCGATTTTTTTTTGCAATTACAATGCGATTCCCTTGAAATCTTCAATTGATTTGTAGCCGTGGCTTGTCATGAAGGCTTCGAGTCCTTTGATGATTTCTACCATTGCATTAGGATTTGCGAAGGTTGCGCTTCCAACCTGGATGGCACTTGCACCAGCCATGATGAATTCTACGGCATCCTGCCATTTTGAAATTCCGCCTAGTCCGATTACTGGTACCTGTTCGTTTTCAGGAAGCTTCTTGATTGCTCCACAGACATCATAAACCATCCTCAATGCTATAGGCTTTACTGCAGGTCCGCACATTCCAGCCTTGATGTTGTCAAAGTATGGACGGCCTTTTTCAATGTCGATTGCTACAGCCTGGATTGTATTGATCAGGCTCAATGCATCGGCACCGGCTTTTATACAGGCAAGGGCAACTGCAACAAGGTCAGGTGCATTTGGTGAAAGCTTTACAACGAGAGGTTTCTTTGTAGCCTTTCGGACGGCACCCACACATTCTGCAGCACATGACGGATCCATTCCCCATGCCATACCTCCTGCCTTGACATTTGGACAGCTGATGTTGAGTTCTATCATTGGTACGTCTGTCTTGTCCAAAAGTTCTGCTCCCTTTACATAGCTTTCAAGGCTGTGTCCGGCAAGGTTTGCCATGGTAACGGTGTCGAGGGCAAGCATTTCCTTTAGTTCATGTTCGATGAAGTGCGGAACGCCAGGGTTTTCAAGGCCGATGGAGTTGATGTCCCCGCCTGTAATTTCAATGATTCTTTCGCCATTGTTTCCTGGTTTTGGTTCAAGGGTAAGTCCCTTGCTGGAAACACCGCCAAGACGCTCTACATCAAAGAAGCCACGGTAGTTCTGACCAAAGCCAAAAGTTCCGCTAGCAGCAATTACAGGATTTTTGAACTTAACGCCTGAAATTGTAACGGAAAGATCTGCCTTTTCTCCAGCAGCAAGAGGCTGTCTTCTTGTACCGTTAGGCTTTGCAAATTCAAGGATGGCACCATCAAATATTGGACCGTCCTTGCATACGCGGCGGTTTCCGTCCTTTGTGCTGATGGTACATCCAAGGCAGGCACCTACACCGCAAAGCATCCTCTTTTCAAGGCTAAGAAAGCATTTGATACCTGCGTCCTGACACACTGACTGAATGTAGGCGAGCATAGGGGTTGGACCGCAGGCAAATACTGACTTATAACCGTTAGTTTGGATTGTTTCCTTTGTAAAGGCTGCACTGAGCATTCCATGTATGCCCTGAGAACCGTCATCTGTAGTAATTATAAGGTTTTGTGCATTAACGAATTCAAGACCGTACGAACCGCTCTTGAAGCTGGCATAGAAATCATAACTACCGTTTGGAAGGCTAGAGGCAAAGTTTGCAACAGGGGCAACTCCGATACCACCGCCGATAATAGCCATACGACCGTTAGTTTCTTTATTAAATTCGCCAAATGTATTTCCTAAAGGGCCATTCATGGAAAGCCTGTCGCCTGGAAGAAGCTTTCTCATCTCCTTTGTTCCTTCTCCTTTTTCCAGGATCATGAACTGAACCTTAAGTGTCTTTCCGCTGCGTTCCGAGTGGTAAACACTGATTGGACGTCCGAAAGTAACGTTGCTGCGGCTACCTTTTATCATGTAGAACTGTCCTGGCTCAGGGCTGACCTGTGTGTCCCTTTCAAGTTCTGCCTGTACTTCCATAAGGAAAACGTTAGGCTGTCCTTCAATATCCTTAACAAAGTTAACTTTTGCATCACCGTAAAAAAGGATGCCTTTTCCGTCTTTGTCGATCTGTGGTTTGTCGCATGCCATTTGAATACCTCGTTTTTCTATTTCCAGATTTTAAGCTGGTCTACAAGTGACTTAAGCTCATTTTCTTGTATTGTTGAGCCTGATTCACTGTCTGCAGCAATAATATAAGATTTTTGAGAAAAAGACAGTTCATTATTCCTGAAATTTTCGAGATACCATCCGTCCTGTTCGTTTACACTTACATAATGATTTCCATAAGTTTCTGGCATCTCGTTTTTTTCATCCATGAATATTTTGTGAACTTCCTTTGCATTGTAATCGTAGTCCAAATCAAAAAGACTGACGGATACTGTTTCGTCTTTGTGGCAGATGAAAAATTTGCTTTCCCAGTGTCCTACGATTTTTAATGCCCAGTCGGCATAGTCCTTGTTTTCTGCATAAGATTCATCAACCTGACTGAAATTAAACCAAAGGAAACTGTTGTCTCCATCTCCTTTGTCCGGAATTATGCAGAGGCTTTTTCTTATCTGCGGGTAGAAAAGAAGGCTTGAATCAGAATAGGAATTTTCCACGAAGGCAATCATTTCTTCTTTTGTAAATCCTGGCATAAGCATCTGAACATACATTTTTTTGTCTTCTGTAATTCCCTGAATCATGAAGTCTTTGCCAACTTGCGTAATGAAGGAATGAAGTTTTCCGTAGGGAAGATCAAAATCCGTTTCTGTAATGACAAAATTCTCCTGACCTTCAATGAAGAAATTTTCATATGAAGAATTTTCATTAATGGCAACAAGAACGATAACTTCTTTTTTAAAAAGATTGTCTACATATTCAACATAGGAAAGGGCAGAAGTATCCTTTGCAAAATTTTCAGGAATGTTTTTCTCCGCAAATTCAAAACCTTCGGTCCTGTTTTTTTCCTTAAGGTTAACAAGGTCAAAAATCTTGACGGCTTTAATCTGGAAATTTTCATTTACCGGAAATTGGTTCAGGCAGACTTTTACTGTTTCTGGAACTGAATCAGGAATTTCATTTATGCCGTTGTCAAAGGTAACTTCGCGCCGGGTAATCACATCGTCGAATTCAGAAAGTTCGTCGGCATAGTCGTTGTAATCAGTAATTTCAAGATTTGGAAGATCCATGGCTTCAAGCTGTTCTTCCAGAACCTTTGCTTCCTCTGCAGTTTTAAAAGCACCCGCCTGAAGATCGAATTTTATGGCTTCCTTTTTATCAAGTTTTTTCAGGACATAGGCATCGATATCTTTTTCTGCAAGGCGCTGCCTGTCGTTTTCTGCAGTCTGTTCTTCCCTGTAAGTCTGAATGTGGACTGAAAAAGGTTTTTCTTCTGAAACTGGAATCTCGCTGTTTTTTTCAAGAACAACCGGAGTTTCCGTTATTTGTTCGGGTTCTGTTGCAGGCGGATTTTCTGAAGCTTTTGAAACTATCCAAAGCCCCTTTAATTTGTGGCGAAGGGAAAAAGTATTGCCCTCAAATTCCCTTGAGAATTTTCTTGCTTCCTCGGCATTCTCGAATTCTTCACCAAGAAGAACCCGATACATTTTCTTTTCGCCTGAAACAGTTTCATGAATGAAAGACTGGTATCCGGCTGCCTTTAGTTCCTTCTGAAAATTAACTGCATTTTTTTCTTCAATGTAGGAACCGACACAAACATGCCATTTCCCCGACCATAGGAAAGTGGCTGACAGTAACAGTGATGATATAAAAATAACGAACTTCTTCATGAATTCAATTATAAGTTCGCAGTGACAGAAATTCAAATTGAATTGAAGAAGCAAAAAAAAGCCACCGGAAAACCGATGGCCTCTAAAACATTTTATGTTGATTTAGTTTCTGAATGAATGGATTGGCGCTGGGATGCGTCCACCGCGGTTTATAAAATCAGCGCAGCCGAATTTGCTTACCTTCATGCATGGCATTCCGCCGAGAAGTCCGCCGAATTCTACCCATTCACCTTCTTTCTTTCCAGGAGCTGGAATGATGCGCACAGCCGTTGTCTTGCTGTTTACCATACCGATGGCAAATTCGTCAGCCATGATTCCAGAGATTGTTGTTGCAGGTGTATCTCCTGGAATTGCGATCATGTCGAGACCTACTGAACATACAGTTGTCATTGCTTCAAGTTTTTCAAGGCAGATTGAACCTGTCTTTACTGCGTTGATCATTCCTTCGTCTTCTGAAACAGGAATGAATGCGCCAGAAAGTCCACCGACATTTGTAGATGCCATTACGCCGCCTTTTTTGACCATGTCCGTAAGCATTGCGAGGGCAGCTGTTGTTCCTGGTCCACCACAGCCTTCGATACCCATTTCCTCGATGATGCGTGCGACAGAATCTCCTACTGCTGGAGTTGGTGCAAGTGAAAGGTCAAGGATACCGAAGTTGACGCCAAGGCGGCGTGCTGCTTCCGAACCTACCATCTGACCCATGCGTGTAATCTTGAATGCCATCTTCTTGATTCCGTCTGCAAGTTCATTGAGAGGGCGTCCCTTGAATTCGCGTGCTGCGGCAAGGATAACTCCAGGGCCTGAAACACCGACGTTGATTACGCTGTCTGCCTCTCCAGGTCCATGGAAAGCACCAGCCATGAACGGATTGTCTTCAGGTGCGTTGCAGAAGATTACAAGCTTTGCACAGCCGTTGCATTCGCAGTCCTTTGAAACTTCCGCTGTCTGCTTGATTACTTCACCCATGATCTTTACGGCGTCCATGTTGATTCCGCTTTTTGTAGAACCGACGTTTACGCTTGAACATACATAGCTTGTAGAAGCAAGGGCTTCTGGGATTGATTCCATGAGGATTTTGTCAGCAGGAGTGATTCCTTTTGGAACGAGGGCAGAGAATCCGCCGAGGAAGTTTACGCCAAGTTCCTTTGCACATTTGTCCAGAGTCTTGCAGTAGTCAACATAAGACTTTGCACCGCTTGCACCGGCAACAAGAGCGATAGGTGTTACGGAAATGCGTTTGTTGATGATAGGAACACCGTATTCCTTTTCAATGTCCTGGCCGACTTTTACAAGGTTTGCAGCCTTGTGCATGATCTTGTCATAGATCTTGTCGCAGGCACGCTTCATGTCGCTGTCCGCACAGTCAAGAAGGGAAATACCCATTGTTACACAGCGCACGTCAAGCTTGTGGCGCATGAACATATTTACTGTTTCTTCGATTTCAACCGGTGAAAAAAGCATAGTGACTCCAGAGAAAAAAATAGGGACTTCTGCTGTTCTGCAAAAGTCCCATAATTTTAGATTATTGAAGATAAATTTTCAATTAGATGAAATTTTCAGCGTACCTACACTGTTTCGTCAGCCAGCTGGTTGAAGTCAGGATTGTTGCGGCACCAGCCTTCAGCGTATGAACCCTTGTGGCAGTAAACCTTTGTCCTTGTGTCAAAGGCACTGTTGTCGATGTAGTCCACTGATTCAGGAAGGATTACTATAGTGTTTTCCCCGCAGTTTACGAAAGCTTCGTCACTGATGCTAGTAACGCCTTCAGAAACGCGAACTTTTGTTACGTTTGAATCTGTAAATGCACGGAAAGCGATACCCTTTACGGATTCTGGAGTGCGAACTTCCTTTTTTTCGCCATCGTAGAACAAAAGCATGTTGTTGTAGGTATTGACCATCATGCCGTCTTCATATTTGTAGTTCTTATTAATAGGAAGATATTTGCGGCTGTTAGGGAAAGCAGTCTTTGAGCAGGAAATAAGGTTGTCAGGAAGAACAAGATTCTTGATTCCTGTACATCTTGCAAATGCCTTGTCCTTTATGGCTGTAACATTATCAGGAAGAACGATGGATTCAAGTCCTGCGCAGTCTTCAAAAACACCTTCCTCTATGGTTGAAATTCCATCCGGAATATTTACCGATTCAAGGTTAGCGCAGTTGTAGAAGGCGGATTTTGCAATTGCCATAAGTCCTGCAGGAAGTTCAATGCTCTTAAGGTTCACGCAGTCTGCAAAAGCTCTTTCACGGATAACGAGAACACTTTCCGGGATTTTTACTGATGAAACCAGGCGGTGGTTGTGGAATGTTTCTTCAGTGATTTCAATTGTTCCTTCAGGAATTTCAACATCGTTTAAAAGGAGATCCATTTATTACCTCAATGTTTGATATTAATAAGAGTATAACATCGAATTTTTCAGTTGTCTAATAAGCGAAAGCAAAATGAATTCATAAAATTCAGTAAAATTCGGGGCAAAAATAGAAAATTCCCTTTTAATGCCTTAAAATCCAAAGTAAGAACTGATTCTGAGAATATTTTTAGGAGAATATGTATATGAAGAAGATTATTATGGTAGCTCTTGCAAGTGTAGCAATGGGTTTTGCATTTGCTGAAGGTGAAGTTGGCAGTGCATGGGATGTTAATGGATATTTCCGCACAGGTGTTGAAGGAAACCTGGATGCAAAGGATGCTGAGACAAAGGTCTACAAGGACGGTCAGTACTACGGAAACGGAAAGTCACGCGCAAGATTGAACATCAACTTTACACAGGAAGAATACGGTTTCAAATTCCGCTATCAGTGTGATGGTTTTGGGTTGAACAATGCTGATACTGTTACCACAAAGTCAAAGGTTCTTGATAAAAACGGAGATGATACAACAAACTACATTGAAACAAAATCAACAAAGGAAACCTGGTTTACACAGGACAACCTTAAGTACATGATGGGCTATGCAAAGTTCTATGATGGAAAGATTATTGCAGAAGCAGGAAAGCTCATGGACTTCTATACAAATTCAGAAGCAAGATATGAATATCAGGCAATGGGCGGATACGGTGCCCGTGCTGTATTCATTCCTGTAGAAGGACTTTATCTTTCTGCAGCAGGTTCGACATACAGGGCAGATAAATTTGCTGCAGATGATGATTCTGTAAAGGATGGAAAGGCAAAAGCTGGAGACATCAAGCTCAACAAGAAGCTTGTTACATTGAGCGCAAAGTACAAGAACAAGGATTTTGCAATTGCTGGCGGCCACAATTTTGCAGGTGAGTCATATGGATTCTTTGCACTCAAATCAATCCAGAACCTTAAGTTCAACATTGAAGCAAAATATCTTGATAAGGAAATCTCTGGAAAAACAAACGATGATGGAGAAAAGACAGCAATGACGGAAGCATGGGAACTTATCAACTACAATTTCAAGGGGTTGGGAACTCCTCTTGAGGTGGGTGTTTACTGTCATCAGATCATCGTAAAGGACGATACATCATATGAATTCTACCCACATATGTCTTATGCCATCAACAGCGTTATTTCCCCAGAATTCGAAGTTGGAATCATCAAGTATACAAATGGTGAGAAGCACAAGAATTATGACAAGGAAGATCAGAGCATGACATTCAGCGTAACTCCATCAATCAAGTTTACAGCTGGAAAGAAGGCAACAGTCAAGGTTTACTACAACTACGACAAGAAGGATAAGAGCTCAATGGGTACAACTCTCAGAGTCAACTACTAGTTTGATTTAAAACATTCTTAGGTTTCTTATTTTTTACATGCCCTTGGTAAGCTATAAGTCTTGTCGAGGGCATGTTTTTTTTTATAATGGTAGGTATGAAAGAAACACTCCATCATGTAAAAGCAAGCACGCAATATAAAAGAGAAAACAAGCCTGATTATGGCAAGGAACGCATTGAAATTCTTTATGAGGACAAGGACATTGTAGTCATTGAAAAACCTACAGGACTTCTGTCTGTTCCATATCCAGGAAGCAAATCCCGCACTGCATTGGATGTTCTTGAAAAGATCATGAGGAAAAAGGGTACATATACTGCAACCCACAGACCTTTTGTAGTTCACCGTCTGGACAGGGACACAAGCGGTGTTATGATGTTTGCCTTAAACGAATACATCCAGAAAAAAATTATGGGTTCATGGCAGAAGATGGTCACAGGCCGCATCTATCATGCAGTTGCAGAAAATCCTGGAAGCCGTCATGAACCTTTGCCTGACAGCGGTCTTATCGATGACCCGCTTGCACAGAATGCACATCACGTTGGATATGTAAAGAACAGGGCAGATGACAATGCAAAGACTGTTGAGGCAAGGACAAATTTCAAGATCCTTTTGAGAGGTCCAACCCACAGTCTTTTTGAGCTTGAGCTTGATACTGGAAAGAAAAACCAGATCCGCGCCCATCTTGCAAACCGCCACTATCCTCTTGCGGGAGATGAAAATTACCGTGCAAAGACAGATCCTTTCCACAGGCTTTGCCTTCATGCAAGGACTTTGGAATTCATACATCCTGTTACGGGGCAGAAGATGAAGTTTGAGCAGCCGGAGCCTGAGGAATGGAAGACCTATGTTGAAAAGGGAGATAGGCATCCTGATCTGCCAGTGTGGTTCAAGGAAGTAAGGAATTCAAGGAACTTTAGAAAGGAAGTAAAACTTCCAGAGCAGAAGACCATAAACCAGAGCCGAGGGGCAAGAAAAGCCGCCCGCAAGATGGACTTTATCAGCCGCGGCAAATTAACCTCAAAATGACATCCTTTCTTTTGAGATTAACGAGTTTTGCGGGACAAAATAAAACTATAGACTTTTAGGGAGTAAATCACCATTATTTTACTATGAGAATCAGACTTGAAAAACTTAAAAAAACATATGCAGGAGCAGGTGGTTCTGTAACTGCTGTAAATGACATCTCACTTGATATTCCTGAAAATCAGATTTTTGGAATCATCGGAAAAAGCGGTGCGGGAAAATCATCCCTTGTCCGTCTCATAAGCCTTCTGGAAAATCCAGATGAAGGTGCTGTTTATTACAACGACGAGCGCGTTGACAACCTTTCGAAGAAGGAAATGATCATGCGCCGACGCAGGATTGGAATGATCTTTCAGAACTTCAATCTTTTTACTTCAAGAACAGCCGCAAAGAACATTGCATACCCAATGGAAATCTGCGGATTTGAAAAGGGTGAAATCGAAAGCCGCGTAAAGGAAATGCTAGACCTTGTTGGACTTAAAGACAGAGCTGATGCGCCAGTAAGTACTTTGAGCGGCGGACAGAAGCAGCGCATTGCTATTGCCCGTGCCCTTTCAACAAGACCAGATATTCTTTTCTGCGATGAAGCAACAAGTGCCCTTGATCCTCAGACAACAAGATCAATCCTTAACCTTATCCGCGAAATCCAGAAGAAGATGAACCTTACGGTTGTGATGATCACACATCAGATGGAAGTTGTCCGCGATGCCTGCGATCAGGTTGCAGTTGTTGATGCTGGAAAAGTCGTGGAGCAGGGAAAGGTTTCAGAAATTTTCTCTGCACCAAAGAGTGCGGTTACAAAGGATTTCCTTTCACACCTTGCACCTGAAGCATCCTCAAAGGATGATGCAGAATTTGCACGCTGGTCAAAGGAAGGTGGAAAATATGCCCTTTACTTTGAAGGAAAGAAAACTGGCGAACCTGTATTGAGCGGTCTTGCTAAAAAATTCGACATTGATTTTAACATCCGTGCTGGTGGAATCACTCATCTTGCGGAAGGTGAAGTTGGAAAAATGCTTGTGGATCTGATCGGTTCAAAAGAAGAGATAGAAAAAGCCGTTGCCTATCTTGAGGATAACGGAGTCAGAGTGGAGGAAGAAAAATGAGCCAGATTCTTACATTAGTCGGTATTTCAACTTTGCAGACACTGGAGATGGTTTTATTTTCAACAGTGTTCTCCATGGTGATTGGGTTTCCTTTGGGAGTTCTTCTTTACTCAACTAATTCAATGGGAATAACACCACGTCCAGTGCTTAACCAAGTGCTCAGCCGCATCGTAAACGTTTTGCGTTCGTTCCCGTTCATCATCCTCATGATTTTGCTCTTCCCATTGTCACGACTTATTCTTGGTACAT
Source organism: Treponema sp. (assembly GCA_024400915.1). Lineage (GTDB taxonomy): Bacteria > Spirochaetota > Spirochaetia > Treponematales > Treponemataceae > Treponema_D. The sequence goes on along the minus strand of JAKSLX010000019.1, from coordinate 43,697 downwards.
CAATCGGAACGACGGCAACAATCATTCCTCTTTCAATTGCCGCAGCACCATTCGTTGCCCGCCTTGTTGAAACAGCTCTTCTTGAAGTTGATCCAGGAATGATTCAGGCGGCCCGTGCCATGGGATCGACAAACTGGCAGATCATTTACAAGGTTTTGATTCCAGAAAGCATGCCTTCCCTTGTTTCTGGAATTACACTTACAATCATCAACCTCATCGGATATTCTGCAATGGCTGGAACAATCGGTGGCGGTGGACTTGGAGACCTTGCAATCCGCTATGGATACCAGAGGTTCCGTCCTGATGTCATGGCAGCTTCTGTTGTCGTAATCATCGTCATGGTTGAATTGATTCAGTTTGTAGGAACAAGAATCGCCAACAGAATGCTGGCAAACAGATAGAAATTTGTTGCTAAACATATAGTTCATATAAAAATAGAAAATCTGCTCTCGCAGAGAACCATGTCAAAGCAGCTCCAGTGAGACTTCGTCCCAAGTCGCTTTTTGCCATGAACCTCTGCTACGCAGATTTTTTTGTTTTAAAGGAATTTGAGTTTACAAACAGCAATCTGTTTGCCAGCAAAAACAAAAGAGACCCTAATACTAATTCAGTTAAAGGCTTGTGCAGTTTCTTCCGCTGTTCTTGGCATTGTAGAGGGCCTTGTCCAGACGGATGAAGGCGTCCTTGACGGTATCATCCTTGTTTACTGAGGCAAGTCCTACGCTGCATGTCATGGAACCTATGGTGATGAATGGATTGTCTGCTATGTGCTGCCTTATTTCTTCCGCAAGGGGCCTTAGAGTTTCAAGGTCATAGTCATAGCAGACGCAGACGAATTCCTCTCCGCCCCATCTGCCTATTTTTATGTTGCAGTTTTCAAGCTTTTCTCTGATTCTGCCTACGAAAGTTTTCAGGACATCATCTCCAACTGCATGTCCATAGGTGTCATTGATTTTCTTGAAGTAATCGATGTCAAACATCATGAGGGAAACAGGAGTGTTTTCTTTATTAAGGATTTCGATTGCGTTGCCTAATTCTGTTTCAATTCGTCCATGATTGAATACACCAGTGAGGGCATCATGTGAAGCAAGGCTTTCGAATCTCTTCAATTCGTTGAACAGCTTAAGGGAATCTTCATGGATGTTCTGAACCATGAAAACAAAGCGGAAATCATTTTCATGGATTGTATCCGTTCGTCCAAAAATAAGTTTTACCCAGATGTAATTACCTTCAAGATTTTTCATCTGGCAGTCGAAGGACATTGTTTTTGAAGGCTTAAGGTGTGTCCTTATGTATCCTGGATCTGTCATGGTAAGAAACATTTCCTGATCTTCAGGCCAGATTGCATTGACTATCATCATTCGCCATTCGGAATATTTTACATCATAATGAAGGTCATCGTCGGAAATTTCCTTTACGTTCATGCTGGCAACGACATCCCGGTTCAGGTCGACATACATTGAAAAAAGATAGGTTTCTTCAATGGTCTTTACTTTGCTATTCTTTTTGTTATCGCGATCAACTTCTGATCTTCCCATTTCAAAAAGAAGGATGATGTAATCGCCTTCATTGTCCTTTATCGGGTAGACAAGCATCTGGATGACATGTTTGACATTATTGATTTCTATAGGAATTTGTCTGGAAAACTTTCTTTTGAATTCTCCCATCTTTGGAAGGAAAACCTGATAGGTGTCGGTGATTCTGTCGTTGCTGTCGCTCAGATGGAATAGCAGCTTTTCAATCAGGTCTTTGTATGAGCCTTCTGCATCAATGAATCTGGCAAAGCCTTCCGTTCTTTTTATTGCACGATAGCGGTCATCTTTGGAACTTACAATCAATATCGAATCAACATTGTCAATGAGTACTTTATAAATTTCATCAGTTGAATAATTAATCATGATATTACACCTGAGATTATTATATCACACAATTTTGAGTTGCACCTGATGATTCGATTAGTTCCAGCAAGAATAGATATAGATAAAATCTATAACAAAGCATATCAATATAATATTTTACAAAGGTTTTGAAATTCGCTAATATCTAGACATCTTTTGTAACAGAGAGGAAAAAACAATGAAGAAAATTATTACTTTGGCAGCAGCCCTTATCGCTGCAACATCGCTTTTTGCACAGACAAAACTCAAGGTAGGAGCAACTCCAGAGCCACACGCAGCATTCCTTAACCTCATCAAGGAAGACCTTAAGGCAGAAGGAGTAGATCTTGTTGTTGTAGATTTTACAGACTATGTAATTCCAAACGAAGCACTTGAATCTGGAGAAATCGACGCAAACTTCTTCCAGCACCTTCCATATCTTGATTCATTCAACAAGGAAAGAGGATTCCACCTTGTAAATGCAGGCGGCATCCATGTTGAACCAATCGCAGTTTACTCAAAAAAGGTAAAGTCGCTTAATGACCTCAAGAAGAAGGCAACAGTTGCAATTCCTAACGATCCAACAAACGAAGGCCGTGCACTTCTTCTTCTTCAGGCTGCAGGACTCATCGAACTTGATAAGTCAGCTGGAATCACAGCAACAGTTCTTGACATCAAGAAGAACCCAAAGAAGCTTAAGTTCAAGGAAATTGAAGCAGCTTCTCTTCCACGTGTTCTTGCAGATGTTGATGCAGCAGTAATCAACGGAAACTATGCAATCCCAGCAGGTCTTTCTGCAACAAAGGACGGACTTTTTGTTGAAGGTGCTGAATCACCTTATGTAAACATCGTTGCAGTAAAGGATGGACGCCAGAACGATGCTGCAATCAAGGCACTCGTAAAGGCACTTCAGAGCCAGAAAATCAAGGACTATGTTTCTGGAAAATATGCCAACGGTGAAGTTGTGACAGTATTCTAATTTCAGATAGACCATTACTGAGAAAGGCCAGTGCAGGAATGTGCTGGCTTTTTTTCTTTTCGATGTATCGACAAATTGAAAAAAAAATCTCATGGTGATAATATTTAATCCCGTATGAAAAACGGATTTGACAACGACAAGTATCTGAAGATTCAGTCAGAACACATTAAGGAAAGAATTTCTAAATTTGGCGACAAGCTTTACCTTGAATTCGGTGGCAAGCTTTTCGATGACTTCCATGCATCCCGCGTTCTTCCAGGATTCCAGCCAGACAGCAAACTCAAGATGCTCATGCAGCTTTCTGACGTTGCTGAAATCGTAATCGTAATCAGCGCAGTTGATATTGAAAAGAACAAGATCCGCGGCGACCTTGGAATTACTTATGACATGGATGTAATCCGCCTTAGGAATGAATTCCAGAACCGCGGTCTTATGGTCGGCAGTGTCTGCATCACTCATTATTCAGGACAGACAGCGGCAGATATTTTCCGTGCTAAGCTTGAAAAGATGAACATCAAAACTTATGTTCACTATGTGATCCCTGGATATCCTTCAAATGTAAACCTTATCTGCAGCGACGAAGGTTACGGCAAGAACGAATACATTGAAACTTCCCGTCCACTTGTTGTCATTACGGCACCAGGACCAGGATCTGGAAAAATGGCAACCTGCTTGAGCCAGCTTTATCAGGAAAACAAGCGCGGCGTTAAGGCAGGCTATGCAAAGTTTGAGACATTCCCTATTTGGAACATTCCATTGAAGCATCCTGTAAACATTGCCTACGAAGCTGCTACTGCAGACTTGAACGATGTTAACATGATCGACCCATGGCACCTTGAAGCTTATGGAGTTACAACCGTAAACTACAACCGTGACATTGAAATCTATCCAGTTCTCGATGCAATCTTCAAGGGAATCTACGGAAGCAATCCATACAAGAGCCCAACAGACATGGGCGTAAACATGGCAGGCAACTGTATCTTTGATGACGATGCATGCTGCGAAGCTTCAAAACAGGAAATCATCCGCCGCTATTACACAGGACTTAATCAGCTTGCAGAAGGAAAGGCTTCGGAAACAGAAGTGGATAAGCTTGAACTTTTGATGCAGCAGGCAAATGTAACCACAGACGAAAGAAAGGTTACTGTTGCAGCAAAGGAACGTTCGGCAAAGACTGGAAATGATACTCCTTGTGCTGCAATTGAACTTGCAGACGGAACAATCATTACTTCAGAAACTTCAAGCCTCCTTGGAACAAGCGCAGCCCTTATCCTCAATGCAACAAAGCATCTTGCAGGAATCGACCACAGCGTAAAGCTCATCCCTGCAGAAATGATTGAACCTATCCAGAACATGAAGGTGGAATACCTCCGCGGAAAAAATCCAAGGCTTCATACCGATGAAGTTCTTGTTGCCCTTGCAATGCTTTCAAAGAGCGATGAAAACTGTAGGAAGGCAATTGAAGTCCTTCCAAAGTTCAAGGGATGCCAGGTGCATACAACTGTAATGCTCAGTGAAATCGACAGAAAGATTTTCAAGAAGCTTGGCGTTGACGTTACCTGCGAACCAGTTCTCAAGAAGAGCACGATATAATTGGACTGCAGAAAAATTTTAAAAAATAAACATAAGGTTGTGGCGGCTGTCTTAATGGCATTCTGCGCAACCTTTGTTTTTTGTTATGGCTTTAATACAAGAGGTGAACGAATGGAATTCAAGGATTCCTTTTACTCAATGGAAATTCCCGATGACATTTTTGAATTCATGCAGGGAAAATCCTACAAGGCAGATTGCACCATTGAAAGGGAAGACCTTCGTTATCTTCACATTCTTCATGTTGGATTTGACGGCAAGGTTCATGAAGGGGAACTGGTCTGCAACAAAGTTATAGCAGAAGACCTCCTTGAAATTTTCCGTGTCCTTTACAGCAATAAGTATCAGATTGAAAAAATGCGTCTCATAGATGAATACGATGCTGACGATGAAAGTTCCATGAGGGACAACAATTCTTCAAGCTTCAACTTCAGGTTCATATCTTTTACTACAAAGGTCTCAAAGCATGGGCTTGGAGTGGCTGTGGACATCAATCCTCTTTACAATCCCTACATCAAGGAAGTGAACGGCAGGATGAATGTTGAACCTGCTACTGCAACTGAATATGTAGACCGTGAAAAGGAATTTCCACACAAGCTTACGGAAGATGATTTATGCTGCAGACTTTTTGCAGAGCACGGATTTGAATGGGGTGGTGACTGGGATTCATGCAAGGACTATCAGCATTTTGAATTGCCCGATGAAAAAATTCGCGCCCTTGGACTATAAAAAGTATTTTCAATTCTTAAAAACCTTTAATTTTATTCTAAGTGCCTTCTAAATACGCCAGAAGGTTGTTGATGTATAGTTAAACCATAAGATGAAGAGCAGGGAAAACAAAACAAATCCCAACGGCCTGCCCTTCAAGGAGTTTAATTATGAAAACAACAGTAAAGACATTCGCTATTATTTCTATCATTACACTTGGAACAGCATCGGCATTTGCAAAGCCTGCAAATGGTAACAAGACAACACAGAGCAAGACTGTGACAACTAAAACAGTAACAACAACTACTACAACAAAGACTGTTAAGGAAGAACCTAAAAAGGTAGCTTCAAAGAATCACGCAAAACCTGCACCAAAGAAGGAAATCGGTCATAAGAGAGAAAATGAAAACAAAAGACGCCATGTGACAAAGCACGAAGCTCCAAAGGTTCCAAAGACAGCCTGCAAACCAGCACCTGCTCCAGTTGTAAAGAAGGTGGAGGTGATCAAGCATCCTGGACAGACATCCTGCAAGCCAGCAACAGTCGTTAAGACCACAACAAGGCCTGCAACTGTTACTGTAGTAAAGGAAGTTGAGGTAAAACCTGTTCATGCAGAAATTGACGGAGCATCCCTTGCAGCAGGTGCAATCATTGGAGGCATTATCGGATTAACAATTGCGGCAGCAGCAAACTAAAAAATTGCATATGAAAATATAATCGGAGGGTTGGCCTTCAGGATCCGTTAAGGAGGACGGGTCCTGAAGGTTTTTTATATGAAAAAAAATGCAGCATCCTTTGGGAAACTGCATTTATGATTCTTAAAAAGATTAAAAAAATTACTTTATTACAATGTTCTTGAAGCAGACTTCCTTGTTCTGTCCGTTGTCGGAAAAATCAATGACAAGCTGGCAGACTTTATTCCACTTGAAAAGACCTTCGCCAGGGAACCATCTGTTCATGGAATTGCTCCAGGCTCCGTAGTCTTCAAAATCATTTAATGGAACTTTTATCTTGTGCCATTTGCCGTCGTTTACCTTGTCTTTTGGTCCAAGGGAAATTTTGCATCTCCATTCAAGCCCGTCCTTACCTTTTGAAGAATCTTCCTTATCCATAAAGTAAACGTCAAGCTTAAAATCTTTCTGTGTTGTCTTAACTTCAAATTCAAGGGAAAGGCCGCTGTTTACAAGGGAAGTAAAGTCTTCTGCTCCAAGGAAATCTAGTCTGAGAGCTTCATAAGGTTTTGCTTCCGGAATGGAAATGCACAGTTCATTGTTTTCAGAAACTGCATCAAAGGCTGCTGTTGATTTTCCGCCGTTGAGATATGAAATCGGCAGGATGTTCTTTGCAAGAGTATTTCTGAATATTTTGTATTCGCCGTTTTCAAAGGAATTGTTAAGCCAGCCTGCAGTTCTAGGCTGAATATTCTTTGGCATTTTGTAGCCCATTGCTTCAATCAAATCAACATTTACATCCTGAGGAAACTGCTGTGACAAACTGCCTGTGTTGAAAATTCCAAAAGAAGCCTTGTAATCCCAGCTGATGCGGATGATGTTTCTTTCATCCATCCACTTGTTCTTAAGCCTGTACCAGTTGATTCTTTCCTGATTGTCAGGATGTGTCATGTCTACGCCGAATTCATTGCACATGAGGGCTACCTTTCTTTTGTTTGCAAAATTTACGGCATCATTCAAAGGCTTGCAGAGAACTTCTTCGCTTGAATCAAGTTCATAATTCTTATAGAGCTGCTTAACTGATGGTGATTCATTGTTTGGGAATGGAGGCATCTTGTCCTTGTCATAAGGGAAAGGAATATTCTTGATGTTTTTCAAATCGGTCCAAGCTGCTCCCTGATGGGTAAAGAAGAATGGAGAGTAATCATGGAAGTTGTAGATGATGTTGTCATCCTTGTAATCAGGAAGCTTAAGGAGGGCTTCAATATTGTTCCAGTTTTCCGCACCTACGATAACTGTATGCTTTGTATCGATGGTTCTGATGAGCTTTAAAATCCTGCCCTGAATTTTTCCCCACTTGTCGATGTCTGCATTCAAATTGCCGCTTTTAAAATGGGGTTCATTGTGTACTTCATAAAGAACATATTCTGATGAATTCTTGTAGCGCTCTGCAATCTGAGGCCAGATTTTATTGAGCATCTTTTCAACATCAGGACGGGTTTTTGTATTTCCGTTGCAGTCGTTGTGCATGTCGATGATCATGTAGAGTTTAAGTTCTGTACACCAGGCGACTGTCTCGTCAATTATCTTCCATAATTTTTCATCGATAATAAAATCGGGATCCTTTGAAGAAAAGGCTTCGAAATGAATAGGCACGCGGACGATTTCAACGCCTATGCTCTTCATGTCTTCAAAATCCTGTCTTCCAAAAAAATTGCTGCTTACGGAAAGTCCATACCATGGTTCAAGCCAATTGGAAAGGTTTACACCTTTGTGAAAGGGCATGGTAACTTCTACGTGTGGAACATTTTTTTCTGCAAATGCACCAAGACAGCAGAGGAATGATAGTATTGTGGTAAAAATTTTTTTCATGATTTTCTCCGAGAAAAATAATTACATCCCGCAGCCTGGGCGTGAAACATCATCAGGAAAGGCAACTTCAAAACCGCAGTTGGCTTCCATGTTCAGTTCACGGAGTTCTTTCTCTCCGTCGATGTAAAGCTGATAGTCGATTCCTGTGGATTCAAAACCGCAGCCCAGTTCGTAATCATCGCCAAGTGCTTCGGCAACAATCTTTGCTCTTTCTTCTTTAGTTGTGTCTTTGATTAAAATGCTACCCATGGGAGCCATTGTAACATATAGTTGAAATGAAAAAAACTGTAATGGGTGCCTCCTAAATTAGACCTTCGATTGTCATCATTGTTGCGGAAAAGTCCTAAAAATAAGATAATCAAAACATGAAATTGTGGTTAAAGTATCTTATCGGAATTGGGGTAGGTCTTGTTCTTGCTTTGATTCTTCCTCCATCAAGCGTTCAGTCTCAGGCTACTCTTGATTTTATCGTAGACCTTGTAATTCGCGTAGGACGTTATACTCTCGTTCCTGTCCTTTTCTTTTCCGTTGCAGTTTCTGCTTTCAAGCTTCGTGATGAAAAACAGCTTTACAGGACGGCAGGATGGACTTTGGGAGTAATAGTTGCTTCTTCACTGGGACTTATGATTATCGGTCTTATTTCGGCACTCATCATCAAGCTTCCAAGAATTCCAATTACAACTGAAAAAATCAGCGAAGTCGTTCCATTTACATGGCGTACCCTTGTTACAAAGATTTTCCCTCATTCAGGATTTGAGGCATTGATTGATGGTGTATATCTTTTCCCTTGTTTTGTATTTGCATTCCTTGCAGGGGCAGGTTCGGCAAGCGACTTGAACGCATCTAAATCTGCAGTTGGTCTTTTTGATTCTTTGAGCAAGGTATTCTATATCGTGATGTCATTCTTTACGGAAATACTTGCAATTGGAATGATCGCTGTAATGTTCCGCTGGACACTTGAATTCATTGCAACCATGAAGACCGGAGTTTTCAATAGCCTTATCCTGATGCTTTTTGTGCTTTTGCTTTTGGTTGCTTTTGTTATCTATCCGTTGATTTTAAGATTCTTCTGCCATGAACTTCATCCATTCAAGGTTCTTTATGCAGGTGTCTGTCCTTTTATCACGGCTTTCTTCAGCGGAGACACAAACCTTGCACTTGCCCTTCATCTTCGTCACGGTAAGGAATCTCTGGGAATCAAGAGAAGGGTAAATGCCTTTGCTTTCCCACTGTTCTCGATTTTTGGTCGCGGTGGAGCAGCCCTTGTTCAGACAATCAGCTTTGTTTTGATTTTACGCTCTTACTCAAGTCTTGGCATTCCTGTAACAGATGTTTTCTGGATCGGCGGAATTTCTTTCCTTCTTTCTTTTGCACTTGCAGGAATTCCATGTGGTGGACCTTTCATTGCAGTAACGGCAATGTGTTTGATTTACGGACGCAACTTTGAATCTGGATATCTTCTTTTGAAAAATGCGGCGCCTGTAATCTGTGCCTTTGCAGCAGGTATCGATGCCCTTACGGCAATCTTCGGTTCCTACATTGTTGCAGTAAAGACAAAGACTGTTCACCATCAGGAACTCAGAAAGTACATTTAATCTTGCAGGAATAGAAATGAACATCTGTCTTTTTACAAGTGAAGAAATAAATAATCCACTGAGCACTGCCGATGAACGTGCGCAGCATCTGATAAAGGTTCTCCATAAAAAAGAAGGGGAATCTTTTTCTGCAGGCGTAATCGGAGGCAAGGCTGGAAAAGCAACGATTGAAAAAATCGAAGATGGAAAAATTTTCTTTTCTTTTGCAGAAGAGACAGATGGAAAAAATCTTTTCCCTTTAAAAATGATAATCGGATTTCCACGCCCCATTCAGCTTAAACGCCTTCTGCGTGATATGGCTGCCCTGGGCGTTTCGGAAGTTCACCTTACAAAAACCGAGCTTACAGAAAAATCCTACCTTAGCAGTGATCTTGCAACTACAGATGCAGGAACAAAAATGCTTTTGGACGGAACCGTTCAGGCTGCAAGCACTCATGTGCCAGAGCTTTTCATCCACAAATCATTAAAGGAATGCCTTGACTTCATAAAGGAAAATTCCAATCCGGGCATCAAGCTTTGCGCCCTCGATAACATTGAACCGACAGCAACTCTTGGTTCCCTTGAATTCAACAGTGGGGAAGGTGCCTGTGCCGCCATCGGAAGTGAGCGTGGATGGACAGCAAAGGAACGCCAGCTCATGAAGGAAAACGGATTTACCTTGCTTGGAATGGGTAGCCGTGTCATGCGCACTGAAACTGCAGCAACCGTTGCCGCAAGCATCATCCTCAACAGCATGGGATGCCTGGCCTAGTTTTTATAAAATCAACCTGACAAAACAAATTTAAAAATGACAGGAAGAATGTTTTCTCCAGCACTAGAATGAAATCAAATTCCAGATGCAGGAGAAGCATATGAGTGACGTTCTTTATTTTTACAGACAGACAAGTGCCTTTACCTATCTTGGGCCTTATGAAAATTTTGCAAAAAATCTGACCGACGATGTAAAGGAGCTTGCCTTGCTTCAGCGCAGGCAGATAATTCATCCCGTGGCAATAATAAATGCAAGGAACGGAATCCGTGCAGATGAGGTTGAACTTTCGGAGATTCCATTCGATGCATTGCTTTTTGAAAACGAAAGGTTTCATACTGCAGGATCAATCATGCATGAGCTTCTTCGCCGCGATAAAAACTACAGCCTTGAAAGAAAAACAAAAGACAAGCTCCACCTCTGCTGCCGTGAACAGGCAATCCTTCTTGCTTCGATATTAAAGGCAAAAGGAATTCCTGCCCGTGCAAGAAGTGGATTTGCCCCATATATTTCCGACGGAACGACAGCCTTTGACCACTGGATTACAGAATGGTTTGATGAAAAATCAGGACGCTGGATTTTGACTGATGCCGATTGCTGCGAGGAAAAAATTGACTTTGATCCATTTGATTTTTCCCGTGATAGATTCATCTTTGGTGCACAGGCCTACCTTGGTCTCAGGAAAGGAAATTTTAAAACCGAACAGATCCGCCATGCCTCAAACCCTCCTACCTACGGAATCAAGGCAGCTCTCTGGGGAATGTTCTTTGACTTTCATTCCCTGATGAATGATGAAATTTTCTTCTGGCATAAACCCCGTTATCTTGAAGAATGCAATTATGATCTTTCGGAACAGCAGTACAAAGAACTTGATGATCTTGCGGAACTGATGCTTGAGCCTGAAAAGAATTTTCATGAACTTAAAAAGATATGGGACACAGTTCCAAAGTTCCGCGACCTTGCAGGTGGATTCAACTGATTTAAAAGCAAATGGGAGATAAAATAAAACCATGGAATGGATAAGCTGTATACATAAGACCATAAAATATATTGAAGAAAATCTCCTTGAGGAAAACTGTGCAGAAAAAGCCCTGCGAGAAATCTATATGTCGCCCATGCTTTTCAACAAGGGCTTTCAGATTCTTACAGGATATTCTCCTTCAACCTATGTCAGAAACAGAAGGCTGTATCTTGCAGGAAAGGGAATAAAAGAGACGGACAGAAAGATACTGGACATTGCCCTGGACTATGGCTTTGAGACAGCCGAAAGCTTTACAAAGGCATTCACACGGTTCCATGGTTCCAATCCAACACAGGTAAGGCAGGGTGCGGATCTGCATGTCTTTCTTCCGCTGAAAATAAATCTTTCTGTTTATGGCGGCGACCAGTTGAAGTGCACCGTAAGACACATGGAAGAAATCAAGATTGCAGGTTATGTAAGGGAATTTGCTTCTGAGGATGCCCGTGAAAAAATTCCTGGCTTCTGGGATGAAGTTCTTGCAAAGGATAATTCTGCTGGAGAATATGCTCTCTGCATTGACGACATGGGAAAAGAAAAATTCCATTACCTCATTGGGAAAAAAATCGATGACGAAGAAATTTCTGATGGAATGGAAAGTTATGTTCTGCCTGAACAGGATTGGGCTGTCTTTGAATGCCACGGCAAAAATCCAGAGGCAATACAGTCACTCGATGAAAAAATCTGGAAGGAATGGCTGCCTGGAAATTCCGAATACGAACTTGACGGAAACATCAATGTCGAATGGTATGGAAAAAATCAGGACAGTGCTGTTTGGCTACCAGTAAAATCAATTTAAAAAAATCATTTCCTTCTCTGAAATTAAATTTCAACAAGACCTGAACCGCGAAGTTTACGGAAGATTTTTTCGTACTCCGGATTTTTTGCAAGGAAATTTTTCATGGTGTCAGGATTGAATTTTTCGCACTTCAGGCAGTCAAGGGCATCAAGGAATTCTTTCTGGATGCCATCCTTTCCTTCCGGAAGCTTTGACCTGTATTCTTCCTGCATGTAGCTCCACAAAATGTGGCGGCCGTCCTGCATTATTTTTCCGCCAAGCCAGCGGCATTTTTCAATTGACGGAATTTTTCCCCAGTCGGAATTTCTTTCTGCCTCATAAAGTGCGATGGCATTTTCAATGAAGTCCTTTGGAATGGACGGTGATGGAGTCTTAAAGTCAAACCATTTGTTTACGCTCATGGAAAGTTTTTCTCCGTGCATCCATGCCTGAAGCGAGGCATTGAGACCGTCACCAAATTTTGCAAGGCGGTTTTCGCCTTCAAAGTGAAGTCCGTTCTTTGCAAAGATACCGGCATTCTTTGGCTCAACAGGTTTTAAGTCTGGATATTTGCCTTCCTTCCATTCAGAATAAATCCTTGAGTGCCGTGTCAGAACAAACTTGTGCCAGAAGCAGCTGTCGAGCAAGCCTGCCTCATAAAGCTGCCTTAAGGTTTCCATAGAGTTGATGGTGTCCTGTTCCGTCTCGCCAAAATATCCGTAGATCATGTAGGCGTGGACAAGAATGCCAGCTTCCTTGAATGCACAGCAGGCCTTTACGATTGAGTTTATGTCCGTTCCCTTGCTGATGCTGTCAAGGCCCGATCCCGTTGCAATTTCGATTCCACCTGAAACGCCGATGAGACCGCCTGCAGCCATAAAGTCCGCCATGTCGCGGGTGTAGACTTTTTCAAAACGGATGTTGCCCCACCAGGAATAGTTTTTCTTTTCAGACAATGCAAGGTCTGCAAATTTTACCATTGCTTTTGGAGGCATGGCTTCGTCAACAAAATGGATTCCACGGACTTTATGTTCATCAAGCTGGAAAGAAAGACCTTTATAAAGGTTTTCAATGGAGGTCATTTTGTAGGATGAAACGTAATCCAATGTTGTGTCGCAGAAAGCACAGCGGTGCCAGTAGCAGCCGTGGGCAAGGTAAGCCTTCATCCAGGCGCCGTCAGACCACAACCGCTGCATTGGATTTATGTCATCTGCAACGCGAGGATACTTTGAAAAATCTATATTGGAATAATCAGGAACAATTGATTCCGTCATCTGGTTTTCAAATTTTTCGTAACCGGAATTTTTGTGTTCGGCGCATTTGATTTCTGGGTTGAGCAAAGTCATCTTATAAAGGGGATTGGAAAAATTGCCGTCAAAAACTCCAAGGTCCAGAAGATTTTTGTAGCTTCCGTATCCCCTGTCATAGCTTATGGCGTCCGCATACTTTCCAAAGGCCTTGTCCTTGATTTCGCGAAGTTCAGTGTTGATGAAACCGCCGCCAAAGGAAATGAAAAAACGGTTCCCGAATTTTTCCTTAAGCCATCTTCCCGTAAAAAGAGCGGAAGTAAAGGTTCCGGCAAAGGGAACAGAAATGCAGACAAGGGTGTTCTCCTCGATGTTCAATGAACCAACGGTGCGTTCAAGAACGCGGCTGTAGAATTCCTTAAGCACAGGGGAATCGATGCTTTTTTCAATTTCGGAAAAACTCGTTTCGTTTACAGTTATTGATTCTGCATATCGCACCAGGCTGAATTCCCTGTCGAACACAACGGTGATGTAGTCCGCAAGATCGGCAAGTGCCATGGTTGCAAGGTTGCGGCAGTCGTCGGCATTAGGCTCGCGGTCAAGGCTTTCGATGTAGTTTTCCATTCTTGCACCGCGGGGAACATTAGGGCTGAACATAAACTTGTGGCAGATTTCTCGGGAGCTTGTTCCGTTTCCATCTGTAAGGATGTTCATCATGTCATCGATCCAATTGATCCAAAGTTCACTTTGAAGGACATAGCGGCGGAGATTGCGTGCAGTTTCCTCATCACCCTGACTTTCGGCAGTCTTAGCTTTTTCCATGGCTTTCTTTTCTGTGAGCGCGAAAAGATGTTCAAGGCCCCTACGAGAAAAGATTTCGTGAACCAGTTCAATGCTTAGATCAAGCCAGGTTGCCTTGTGCCCAAGAGATTTGAAAAAAGATGAAAGGTATGCTCCGCTTGGATATGGTGCATTCAGCTGAACCAATGGAGGAGTGATGATAAGGACATTCATAATGGTAGTTTAGCATAAGGAGGATGTTTCATGAATATGTGGAAAATATTCAGGCTTTAGAATCATTTTACTATAGGCAAAGGGAAAAAATATGATAGCCATAGTAACTGTTGAAATGCAAAATTAAGGATTGAATAAATACCGCATAAGAAATCTATTTTTTAATAAACCAAAGTCCTGCTAGGCAGATTGCAACTCCAAGAACCTTGCTCCATGTAATGGATTCCCTGTAAAGGAAAAATCCAAGAAAAATCAGGGCGATGGCAAGGAAGGCATTTGTTACTGTTGCAAGAGTGCTGACTTTCCATCCTGCTTTGTATGCATAAATAAACCCAACTTCAAGACCAGTGATGACAATTCCAAGGATGATGGTTGCCCAGTTTGACAGCTTGAATTCCTGAAAGATATTTCCGCCTTTATTTGTGACAAAATACATGACTGCAGAGAAGATTGTTGCAACAGCGTAAGTTACTGCCATTGAGGCATATGTGTTCATCTGTTCAGGGATGCCTTTTGCGCAGATCTGGTAGAGAATATTTGAAAATACAATTATGGCTACGGGCCAGATATAATTAAACATAATATGATTATATAGAATAATTTATAAAATGTGTTCATATCCATAATGTGCATGCGGTTTTGGAGCACACTCATTTGCTAAACCCGCTATCCGCTCCAATGTGCTCGCCAAGGCTCCGCGCATTCCGCTCCTATCGGGGCTAGGCCCGCAATGTTCCCTGAACTGCAATTTTCTTTATCAATCTACACAAAGCAAAAGTGCAATAGGGGACAGACCTGTTTCTTAGTGCTTCTTCGTATCACTTTGTCTCTGTAAAAATCTGCAACTAATTGCGGAATATTCAACAAAACGTTAAGATATTCCCATGTTAGCTCAAATTTTAGCCGTTTCGATTTTCTGCGTGATGTTCGTAATGATCATCCTGGAAATTTTCGAACGCCAGTGGATTACTTTGGTCTGCGGTGCTTTGACACTGCTTTTGGTATTTGGTTTGGGAATGCATTCGTGGGAAGCCGTAATGGAAACCCTCAATGTAAAGAACATTTTCACGGTCGGCTTCTGGTATGCAAAGGAAGCTGAAGAATCTTCAAGCGGAATCAACTGGGCGACAATCATCTTTATC
Organism: Treponema sp.; assembly: GCA_024400915.1. Lineage (GTDB taxonomy): Bacteria > Spirochaetota > Spirochaetia > Treponematales > Treponemataceae > Treponema_D. The sequence goes on along the minus strand of JAKSLX010000019.1, from coordinate 28,458 downwards.
GCCGGCATGATGATCATGGTTGAAGGTATGGCACGCGTAGGCTTTTTCAGATGGCTCTGCATGCTCCTTGCAAAGGCAGTAAAGTACAAGGTTATTCCTATTTTCATAACCTTCATGCTCATGTCTTCCGTTCTTGCAATGTTCATCGATTCAATCACAGTCATTCTGTTCCTTGCAGCAGTTACTGTTGAATTGAGCCAGCTCCTCAAGTTCAATCCGGTTCCTATGATTCTTTCTGAGGTTTTCTGTGCCAACTTAGGCGGTAGTGCAACAATGTGCGGTGATCCTCCAAACATCATCATCGGTACATCATTCGGTTATTCATTTGCTGACTTCGTAATGAACACAGGTTTGATCGCTGCAATCTCGCTTGTATTTACAGTAATCTATTTCTTCTTTGTATATAAGAAGGAATTCAAGAATGTTGAATCTGTAGACACATCTTCTTTCCCTACACCTGAAAGCGCAATCCTTGATAAGAAGGGCTTTGGAATCAGCTGCGGAATTTTTGGCCTTGCAGTTGTTCTTCTTGTAACTCACGCACAGACACATTTGAGCGTTGCTACAATCGGTCTTGGAATTGCAATTATCACTCTTGTTACGGCACCTAAGTACATTCCAGAAATCATGAGCAAGGTTGACTACAAGACAGTTCTTTTCTTCCTTGGACTTTTCATGGTTGTAGGTGGACTTGAACAGACAGGCATTCTTGAAATTGTTGCAGGATTTATTGGTAAAATTTCCGGAGGCAATGTATACTTAATGATAGCAATCATCATCTGGGTTTCAGCAATTGCTTCTGCATTCGTAGACAACATTCCGTTTGCCGCAACAATGATTCCTGTCATCCAGAGTCTTGCAGCATCGCAGGGTGTAGCCCTTACAACAATGACATGGGCCCTTTCTATGGGAACTGACATTGGTGGTAGTGCAACTCCAATCGGTGCAAGTGCAAATGTTGTCGGAACATCCGTAGCTGCTAAGGCAGGACATCCTGTAAGCTGGGGTGCATACTGTAAGACTGCGGTTCCTGCAACTGTAATCGTAATGATCATTTCTACCTTGGTTATCTTCGTGAGATACCTGTAAGGTGTCGGATAACTGTAGAAAATCGGGGGTTATTCTTATGGAAAAGCAGATTATCATTTCTATTGGCCGTGAATACGGAAGTGCAGGTCATATTGTAGCAAAGCAGCTTGCAGATAAGCTGGGCATTGAAGTTTTTGACAGAAACCTTCTTGACGAAGTTGCAGGCATCAAGAATGTAGATACAAACAACCTTAAGAAATACGACGAAAAGCCAAAGCTCAAGTTGTTTTCAAGGACTGTTCGCGGACATTCAAGTTCTCCTGAAGAAAACATTGCTGAACTTCAGTTTGCACTTTTGAAGTCAAAGGCTGCAGACGGCGATTCCTTTGTAATCGTAGGTAGATGTGCAGATGATATTTTCCACGGAATGGAAAACTTCATTTCCATCTTCATCTATGCTGACATGGAAGCAAAAATCAAGCGTGTAATTGAACGCCACGAAGGCTTGGACAGAAAGGGTGCCATCAAGAAGATTGAACAGCACAACAAGAAGCGTGCGGCCTACCACGACTACTTCTGCAAGAAGAGTGGAAAGTGGGGTGACAGAAGCGCTTACGATCTTTGCGTTAATTCTTCAAAGCTTGGAATTGATGCTACTACAGAGCTTGTCTACAATTACATCCAGCAGAGAACAAAATAAAAAGGGGATGTCCCAAAAGTATTGTGCGTAGCGCTCATTGAGCTTGTCGAAATGACTGCTACGTTATTAGTGGTGGTTTCGACAGGCTCAACCACCATAAATCATACTTATTGGACATCCCATTTTTTTGCCTTAATTTAGTTTTTCTTTTTGTTCATTATTGCATCGATGCTTGAAATGAGTGCACCACGAAGGCCTGCTTTCTCAAGGGCATCTACGCCGCAGATTGTCGTTCCGTTTGGAGAACAGACTGCATCCTTAAGTACTCCAGGATGGCTTCCAGTTTTCTGCTGGAGGACAGCGCTGCCTACCATTGTCTGGCTTACAAGGCGGTATGCTGTGTCGCGACTGATTCCGTATTTGACTGCGGCATCTGCATAGGCTTCCATGATCATGTCCATGAAGGCCGGACCGCAGCCACTGATTGCACCGCCGATTCCCATCAAAGATGTATCAAGGAATTCCACAACGCCAAGGCTCTTGAAAAGTTCCACAGCCTGCTCAAGTTCTTCTGGTTTAAGGGAATTCTTCTTTTCAAAAAGCATAACGCCTTCACCGACCATTGCAGGAGTGTTTGGCATGATGCACTGGATCCTTGTGTTGTAGGGATCGATGGCAGGGTTCAGCATGTTGTTGAAGGTGTCAAAAACCCATCCTGCGGCAACGGAAATGAGCACCTTGTCCTTGAGTGCCGTTCCAAGTTCACCAAGAACTGCATTGAGCTGGTATGGCTTGCAGGCTGCGATGAGCGTGTCGCACTTTGATGCAAGTTCTGCAAGGGAGCTGCATGGAGTGAATCCGATTGAAGCAGCATTCTTCTTAAGCTTTTCCTGGTTTGGTGCAAAGGCAAAAACATTTGCAGCCTTTACCTTTCCTGTATCGATGAAACCTTTTGCAATTGCCTGGGCCATGTTGCCCATTCCAATAAATCCGATGTTAGTCATAATGGAATCAGTTTATAACTATTTGGTTGTGAAAGCAATTGTCTTTTCTGCACTAACTTGCACTGCCATGTAATTCCTTGACCGCTGCATCTGTGATATAATCAAGCCATGATGAAAACTAGAGAAAAAAGTATTTTTGTTATGACTTGCCTTTGGGTAGTCTGTATGTGTTTTTCTGGATGCAATGGTGGAAAAAGTTCCTACAGGAAACTTTTTGGGGACTATGATTTTTCCACCGTTCAATACAAGCCCTACGAAAGTTCAGATGATTCCGATGAAAACAATAATGATTTTGATACGGAAGACGAAAAGCTTTGTAACGATTATACACTCCATAGAAGATTCGGAGAATTTGTTTACGTAAAGGCATCTGACCACATCTGCATTGCAGATTACATCCCAAAGGAAAGCAGATATCATGAAGCAGTTGATACTGTAGTTTTTCCTGAATACATAGAGGATCTTCCCGTCACCTATATTTCACGCAAGGGGTTTTCTTGGGCACCCATACATCCTACCCATCACATAGAAAAACTTTATATACCTAAAACCGTTACTTTAATTCAAGAAGGACTTTTTATCTGGACTAGTGAAGACACAGATTATATTGATTCAATAGAAATCGATCCTGAAAATCCTGTTTATGAAATTGATAAACAGCGGGTTGATCCGGAAGATCCTTCATCAGAAAGCTGGCATTACTATGGAATATATGACAAGACCCAGAAAAAACTTGTTGGATTGGTTCCAGAATGTTCGATACACGATAAATGTTCTTCAGATAAATATTATTATGTAAAAAAAGGAACAAAAATTATTGGAAGGCACAGCATTAACCCTTGTACAGTGAGCACATTGATTCTTCCTGAAAGTGTCAGAAAAGTTGAATTCAATTATTTTGACGACAGTTGTGAAGGATTTAAAATTGAAGGAGGGAAGAACGCTGAATTCTTTCCTGAGTACAGAAAAATCAGAAGCCAGGATGAAGAAAATTCAGAAGGGGCAAAAGATCCTGATTTTGTAGATGACTACAAGGCAAGAGGGTATGCAGTTCTTCCAGATCCAGGCTTCAATCCAATCCCTGACAGTTTTGTCGTAAATGGCGTGGTAATCTCAAATAAGCTGGGATATGAAAACGGATATATCTATGAAAAGAAAAACGGAGAAATTGAATATCTTCTTGAGGCGCCGGAAGATGGAGTGCTGACTGTTTCAGAAAATGTAAAAAAAATTAATTGGCATATTACAACTTTGTACTATGACATGAAGGACAAGAAGAAATACAAACATGTTAAACTAAAAAAAGTTATTCTGCCTGATACTCTGGAAAAGGTTTCCGAAACTTATTATAACGATGTTCTTAGTTTTGAAATTTCGCCAAGAAGCAGGAATTTCATGTATGAAGATGGATTTATCATAAACAAAAACAGTATGAGTGTTTGCGCCATAGATGGATCAACGGAAGCAAAGGAATTCCTGATTGTTCCTGATGGTGTAAAGAGTATAGACCTGGATATGCCGGAAAAGAATGTTTTTATTCCGGATAGCATTGTATCAATGTCAACTAGATGTGAAAATGACAGTGTCTTTTATGGCAGGCCTGATTCATGGGGTGACAAATATGGAAGGGGCATTAATTACTACAACTGGTATAGGTTTTCCAAAATCGGTGGAGAAAAGCGTGCTGTCTATTCTGTAAAGGAAAACATAAGGATGAGAAAATCTTCGGATCTAGATTCTGAAGTCGAATGCGTAGTCAACAACGGAAGCATTCTGTATCAGATTGAAGGAAAGGATGAAGAAATAGAAATAGACGGAATCAATGGACACTGGATCAATGTTGCAGCTTACAAAGATGCTTTTGATAAGGATGGTAAACTGCTTGAACCAGGAACCTCAGGATGGGTTTTTGACGGTTACCTTAAAAAAATCTATGACTGACTTGTTTACATGTAATGCAAGCAAAATAAAATCAACATATATTGACCTTGAGAAAATAAAAAAGAGAATATTGGGAATACATAATTAATAAGGAGATTTCTATGAAAAAAATTATTGCCTTGGTAATGGGTGCTTTTATTGCCATGAATGCTGTTTTTGCCGATGTAGCAAAGGACATTGCAAAAGCTGGTGATGCTGAATGGGATAAAATGGTGTCGTCGTATAAGGCTTCAGGTGAATGGAAGGATGTGGTGAGTGCCAGCGTTGTTGTGGATGACTTCAGAGGTTACTACAAAAAAATCATGCCATTCCCTGCCATTGATTTTTCAGATTTTGTTACCGACAAGTACGGCAAGAAATATTACTGGTGCGGAGAAAAAAGCAACTGGAACATTTTTGTAATCAAATACAATGATGGAATTCAGGATTACCTTTACAAGCTGAACAATGCCCTTGGAAATTATAAGGGTTCATACGAAGTGCTTGGCCGCATTACGGATGCATACAGCTGGTGGGGCGATGTAGTTGAGATGGAAGTTGTTGCTGTTCGCGTTAAGGGCAGGGCAACAATCAAGATTGAAAACAATAAGCCAGTTCTGGTTGGTGAAAAGCTGCTTGATGCTGCCATGGGAAAGCAGGCCTCATCATGGACAAAGGGAATTCCTGAAAATGCAACAAAGGTTCCTGCAAATTTGAATGCGGAAGATGTTGCAAAGTGGTTCCTGTATTACGGATCAGTAAAAAAAGATCAGGCAGTCTGGAAGCAGCTTTGTTCTTCGGAAGAAGACGCCGTAAAGGCAGATGGAACATTGCTTGCAAAGGGAGAAAGCTGGTGGCGTAACCTTAGCAAGACAGACCGTGAATACTACTTTGTTCGTTCTGATGAAAGCCGTGGAAGTGCAAATGAAAAATTCTTCATGTACCAGATTCGCGTTAACGGTGCGGATGCAGGCGTTGCAAAACCAATGTGCGTGATCAAGGAAAAAAGTGGCAGCTGGAAAGTCAAATCATTCTAGTTGCATGGAAAGACAATAAAAAAAGCGGAAATACATTGTGCATGTGTTTCCGCTTTTTTTTATGAATTGTTTATGCGCCCATGATTGCGTGGAACAGGGCCTTGTCATCGGCGGTGAAAACCGTTGCCTTCTGTGTTCCGTCTGCAAGGTGGGTGAGGGCATTTTCCTTTCCGCCGTTGGCAAGAATCATTGGAATGCCGCACTTTGTTGTTTTTTCGGCAGCCTCGATCTTTGTTGCGATTCCGCCTGTGCCGAATGCATTTGTCGAACCGATCTTGATTGATTTTTTAAGTTCGTCAATGTTGTCTACAACTTCAACAAGCTTTGCATCAGGATTTGTTTTTGGATTGTCTGTGTAGATTCCGTCAATGTCGCTAAAGAGGATCAGAAGGTCTGCGCTCCAGAGGTTTGCTGTAAGGGCACTGAGGTTGTCGTTGTCGCCGATGAAGAATTCGTCCGTCGCAATGCTATCGTTTTCGTTGATGATAGGAATTACGTTTTCATCTACAAGTGTGAACATTGTGTTGCGGATGTTAAGGGTTCTGTGCTTGTCCTCAAAGTCGTCCTTTGTAAGGAGGAGCTGTGCAACATGAATCTGGGCCTTCTTAAATGCATCGCGCCACTTGTGCATGAGTTCAACCTGACCGATGGCAGCAAGAGCCTGACGATAGTGGATGTCACCTTTGTGTGCCCATCCTTCGATTGTAGAAAGTCCTGCAACCTGTGCACCTGATGAAACAAGTATCAGCTGCTTGCCCTGTTTTGCAAGGGCTGCACATTCCATTGCAAAGATTTCCATGAATTCTACATTTATTGTTCCGTCTTTCTTTGCAAGGGTATTGCTGCCGATCTTGATGACGATTTTGCGTGCGCTGTTGAAAGTTTCCTGTGGTGTCATTTTTTACATCCTGACTAAAGAAATTAAATTATAGGAACATTATACTGTGTCGCAATAGGTGCAACAATAGGATAAAAAAAAAGGACTTCAAAATTGAAGTCTCTTTTCTGTCATGCAGAGGTTCTACTTTGACCTTTTCTTAAGCAGAATCACACCGCCGATGATGGCTGCTGTTCCGATGATGAACGGAACGAATGGATTTTTTACGAAGCCTGCGATGATGTAGGTTACGAACGAAACTCCTGCAACGCACATGGCATATGGAATCTGTGTCGATACATGGTCAACGTGAACGCACTGGGCGCCTGCGCTGGACATGATTGTGGTGTCTGAAATTGGAGAACAGTGGTCGCCGCAGACAGCACCAGCCATACATGCAGAAATTGAAATGATCATCAGAGTTGGGTCCGTGTTGCTGAAAACTGCAACTACGATTGGAATGAGGATTCCGAATGTACCCCAAGATGTGCCTGTAGCAAAGGCAAGGAAAATCGCGATTACGAATACAAGGGCAGGGAGGAAGCTCATGAAACTGCCGGCTCCGCTCTGAACGATTCCTGCAACGAATTCCTTTGCACCAAGGCTGTCCGTCATTCCCTTCAATGTCCATGCGAGGGTAAGGATAAGAATGGCTGGAACCATTGCCTTGAATCCTTCTGGAAGACATGACATAAGGTTACCAAAATTAAGGACACGGCGAACAAGGTATGTGATGATGGTAACAATGAGGGCACCCATGGAGCCGAGCATCAAACCGACTGAAGCATCGGATGCAGAGAATGCATCAACGAATCCCTTCTTTTCTTCTCCGCTTGCAAAGAATCCGCCAGAGTAAACCATTCCGATTACACAGAGGACAATCAAAGTTGCGATAGGGAAAACAAGGTCAAAAACAGTTCCTTTAGAATCTGTCTTTTCTTCTTCTTCAAAACCTTCGCTGTAAAAAAGTTCAGCCTTTTCAAAATGCTTCATTGGACCAAAAGAAACATCAGTGAGAATGATTGCAAACATGGCGATGATTGTGAAAAGTGCATAGAAGTTGTACGGGATTGCCTTAAGGAACAAAGTAAAACCGTCTTCGCCTTCAACAAAACCCGTAACTGCTGCTGCCCATGAAGAAACCGGAGCAATGATGCAGATAGGTGCGGCTGTTGAGTCAATGAGGTAGGCAAGCTTTTCGCGGCAAACCCCGTGCCTGTCTGTAACCGGACGCATTACTGAACCTACTGTAAGGCAGTTGAAGTAGTCATCGATGAAGATAAGAATACCGAGGATTACTGTTGCAACCTGAGCACCAACCTTTGTCTTGATGTGTTCCTTAGCCCATTTACCGAAAGCTGCAGAACCTCCTGCCTTATTCATCATTGCAACGAGAGTGCCAAGAACAACAAGGAAAACCAGGATGCCGACATTGTAGCTGTCGGAAAGGGATTTGACTACGCCGTCCTGAAAAATGTGAGTGATAGTTCCAGTAAAAGAGAACCCAGAGAAAAACAGTCCGCCGATAACGATACCGATAAAGAGAGAAGAATAAACTTCCTTGGTAATCAGTGCCAAAGCAATGGCAACAACTGGCGGAACAAGTGACCAAAATGTTCCAATCATATTCATACTTGAATTTTCGGTCCGTAAAGGGAATTTGTCAATGTAAATTTTGGAAGAGAACAGCGTTTGAAATTATATTGAATATAAACTAAAACTTTACATGTCGTATCTGAACGTTTTCTTCTTCGTCAAAGCAGGTGATTTCAGAAACACTTTCATCGATCACACAGTCAATGTCAAAAGGAAAGTCGGAGAATTTATATTCCGTATACGGCTTGCCTTTTTCGTCTTTCAGGCAGGTTGCAGGGTCATCAACAAGACCTGCTGCTTTCTGCTCTGCAGTTCTCTGACCGTTTTCCTTGCCTTCAAGATTCCAGTTGCTTGGGCATCGTGGAATTGGAAAACGAAAATCTCCCTTGTCGGTTTTAACAAGGAGCGTACTTTTAAAAATCGTATCATTGGAACAGATGATGTGTGTCTTTCCATCATCAGATTTCCATACTGAACTTACATAAATTGAATTCCTGTGGGCGACATTTATGACTTTTGCATTTTCATCATAACTTCCAGAATAAAAGATCTTTCCGAAATTGTTTGAAACATAAACGTCTTTAAGGGTAAGGTTGTTCTGTGAAAAAGTGCCTTTACTTTTCTTTCCGCTTGTAAGATATATAGGAAACCATTTGCCTCCGCCGTTAACAAAAAGGTTCTGGAAAAGGCAGTTGTCGACATTTCCGTATTCAAGCTGGAACATGACGCAGGCATTTACGCCCGTACCTGAATGCTGGTTTGCAATATGAATGGATGGAATTTCAAAGCGGACATTGTTGTAGTAGATGTTTCCGCCGGCAATGTTTGCACGGCCATAAGTCTGGAAGCCATCAATGTGGACTTCTTTGTCAGTAGCCTCAGTAACGAGGTCTGCAATGTAGGTATTGGTGCACCTGAAGTAGCGGGTTGGATTTGTTCCGTCTGCAGTAAAACCGCCGATGTAGCAGTGGTCCATGGAAATCTGGGCTTCGTTAACTCCACCTTTGAAAGTGCAGTGGTTGAAAATGATCCATACCTGGTTATTTTCGTTCGGTGGATTTCTAAAGCTTGCGAACCTGCAGTTATTAAAAGTGATGGTTTTCTTTTTTGAAAAGCGTTCACCATTCATTATGATGAAAGGTCTTTCTGAAAAATCATAGTTTTCGATTGTGATGGAATCAGCCATTTCTGACTTTAATGTTTTGTCCCTGTTTTCAACATGATTTTCATTGTAGGAGCTAATCATATATTGGTTTGTATCCGTTCGGTAAGTGATGAAAACTCCGTTAATGTTTGCAGAATCAGTGAATTTAGTTAATGAGATGGAAGGATCAACTCCAGTGTTGTATTTGTCAGGGATAATAAGATCATCAGGATAGGAAAGGTTTTTGTCTGCAAAAAAAGCAGAGTCATATTTTATCTTGTTGGTTTCGATTGGATCCGCATCTTTTGTTCCGTAATGGCAGGAAAAAAACAATGCGGAAAGAAATAATATGTTAAAATAATTTTTTTTCATGATGCCTATACTCTAGGCGAAAAAAACAATTGCTGCAACAAAAGTTACGGATATAAAGTGAAGTGATTTTTTCTTGTCTTTAGTTTCCCATCTTCCACAAGTTTGGAAAGCTCTGCAGACATGGCGCTTCTTTCAACTGAAAGGTAGTCGGCAAGTTCCTGGCGGCTGAAGGGAATAACAAAGTCCAATGATTTTGCTTCTTCTGACTGAGCAGAAAGATAGGAAAGGAGTTTTTCCTGAGTTGTCTGCTTTGAAATGTGGGTAAGGCGCTGGTTAAGGTTAAGCAGTTTGAATGCCATGTTCTGCAAAAGGTTGGAGGTAACCAAAAGCAGAACAGGGTCATTCCCTGCAAAGTTGATTTTAGAAATATTCAACCACAGAACTCTGCAGGTTTCCTTTGCCTGTATGATTATGTTTGAAGGCATGTCTGCCGCAGCATAAGGTTCTGCAAAAGTCTGTCCGAATTTTACTTCATTGATTATGTATTTGTTTCCCCAAACATCATCCTGACTTGCAACAGCTTCACCTTCAAGCATGAGCCCAAGCTGCATTTCTTTCTGACCTTTTGTAACAAGGAAAGAATTTTTGCGATATTTCTTTTCTGTTGCGCCAAGTTTTTTAAGGGCACTTTCAATCTGTCTGTCTTTCATTCCCTTGAAGAGAGAACAATTTCGAAGTATTTCTATGTTTTCCATGGACTTTTACTTTTGTTGGATTTCCAACATTTTGTGTTTTAGATAATTATACACGGGAATTTAAAAAAAGCAAGGGACACTTGAAAAAGTGTCCCTTTAATTTTGTTGGATTTACAACAGTTTTATTCGCACCAGAAAACCTTGTTTCCGGTTCTTGGAATTTCGTCAGGATAATCACCGTCTGGAATGCCAAGTGCAAGATGACCGATGCCTTCCCATTCGCCTTCAATGCCAAGACTCTTAAGCCAGTCCTGCCATTCGCTCATGTTGAATTCCTGTTCTGCCCTGTGGATCCAGCAGCTGCCAAGTCCAAGGTCATGGGCGGCAAGCATCATGTTTCCAAGGATCAATGAACCGTCGTATACTTTGTTGCGCCAGTTTTTGTCTGAAAGTACGATAAGGACTACAGGTGCACCGTAGAATTCTCCAAGGGGATTATTGCGCTCTGCTATCTCCCCGTTTATCTTTGTAAGTTTTTCAATGATTTCCTTGTTTGTAACGGCTACGATGATGGATGTTTGCCTGTTTCTCCCGCTGGCTGCCCAACGACCAGCTTCAATCACCTTTTCAATTTTTTCTCTTGGAGGAAGTTCCTTCTTGAACTTGCGTATGGAACGGCGGGTCTTCATCTTTTCAAAGACATCCTGTTCTGGAATAACGGCAAAGAATTCAAGGTCTTCCGTGGTGCTGTTGTTCTGGAGGCTGTGGGTGTGTCCCTTTGGACAGTAATGGCAGTCTCCTGGTTTAAGGTATTCAACACCGTCTTCAACAAGAACTTTTCCGTCGCCTTTGAGGATGAAAATGATTTCACTTGAAGTGTCATGGCAGTGCATTCCAATAGTTGCTCCAGGAACAAGCCTTCCGTGAAGAATCCTGTTTGAGCCGTCGGAAAACATTTTTGCAATGAGGCTTTTTTCCCCGCCTTTGAAATTTGGAAAATCCTTTGCATCAATTTCTGTAAATGGAATTTTCATATGTACCCCCGTTGAACTTTATTCTAATCATGCATTTAAAGTTTTTTATATAAGGTTTGCGAAAAATGGTGCAAAGACAACTGTAAGAAGACCAGTCACTGCGATTGAAAGTCCGCTCATGGCGCCTTCTATGTCACCCATTTCAATTGCCTTTGCTGTCCCAAGTGCGTGGCTTGAAGTTCCCGTTGCAACGCCTTTGGCTACAGGATCAGTTATGTGGAAAATTCTGCAGAACTGAGGAGCAAAAAGATTTCCAAGATTTCCCGTAAGAACAATCATCATTATGGTGATGGGAACAAATCCGTGGAATTCATCGGCAAGGGCAAGACCTATGGCAGTTGTAATTGATTTTGGAAGCATTGATACATATTCAACATGACCGATTTTGAAAATCATGCACATTCCAAAAATGAATGCCAGGTTGGAAAGAACACCGCAGGTGATTCCGCCTAAAATTGCATACCAGTTTTTCTTGAGTTTTTCAAACTGTTCATAAAGGGGAACTGCAAGACAGACTGTAGAAGGTGTCAAGAAAAATCCGACCCAGTTTCCACCGACAAGATAATTTTCATATGGAATCTTAATGAGAATCAGTGTGACTATGCATAATGTTACGGACACAAGAAGTGGACTGAATAGAAAGATGTTGGTTTTTCTATGGATGACACGACCCAAAAGAAAAGTTGAAAGAGTAAGGGTAACTCCAAAGAGTGCTGAGTTCATCAAGAGGTCTTTCATTCTTCATCCTCCGGTTTTTCTGAAACTGAATTTCTGTTGCGGATTTTCATAAGTGCCTGGGTTACCTGCCCTGTAACGGCAAAAACAATTAGGGTTGAAACTATCGTGATGGAAATGAAAAGCAGCCCGTATTTTTTCATCAATGGAAGTGCATTGATGAAGCCTACGCTTGATGGAACAAAGAAAAGTGTCATGATTCCCAAAAGAAATTTTGAAACTTCCTTTATGTGTTCTACCTTGATAATTTTAAATTCAAGTGCAAGAAACAAAAGTACAAGACCGTAGATGCTTGCAGGCACAGGCAATGGGATTATGCGATTTAATACTTCACCTGTAAATGAAAATGCAAGGATGATGCAGAACTGCTTTACATAATTCATTTCAATGCTCCGATTTCATCTATCAGTTTTTCTGGAGTAAGGGCAAAACTGCCGTCGTATTTTTTTGATGCGAGACTGTGGGCAAGGCTTGCTGTGATTGCTGCGTTGATTGCATTGTAGCCCTGGGCAAGCAAGGCTGTGCAGAGTCCTGCAAGAACATCTCCGCTGCCGGCTTTTGCAAGGGCGTTGGTTCCGTGTGGATTAAGATAGATGCAAGTGCGGTTTTCTTTTGCTGACCAATGGGCGATTGTTGTTGTAGTTCCCTTGAGAATCAAAATGCAGCCTTTGAAAGTTTCTGTGAATTTCTTTGCAAGTTCATAACGCTGTTCAACGACCTGGGCTGTGGAAAAATTTCCAAGTCCGCAGTTTTCAAGGAGAACTGAAAATTCCTTTGGGTGTGGTGTCAAAATGCAGCGGCTGTTTTTTTCCTCTGAGCTATTTTCTTCAAGGAATTTTTTGATTTCACTGTAGTAAAAAATATCGGCATCAAGTACAAAAGGAACTTTTTTGTTTTCCTTAAGATAGGAAAGATATTTTTCTGCATCCTTGTTGCTGCGTCCAAAGCCGCTTCCTAAAAGAAGGGCACTTGTGTTTGAAGGCAATTCCTTTGATGCCATGATGCTCATGAAGCTGCTTGAATCAACTCCTGTAAGGGTAACAAGCCCTGCGCCAAAGTTTATGGCTGCATTTGCTGCGATGTTTGCGGCTCCTGGTTTTTCACCAGAAGCAATGGCGGCATGTCCAAAGGTCCCTTTGTTTGCATTCTGCTTTCTGCGCCATGGCAAGGTCATCTCATTTTTTTCAAGAAGATATGCATCTGGTTGAAATTTGCTTTCGTGCTCAAAGTTTGTTTTTGAAATGCCAAGGTTTGCAAGGGTGATTTTTCCAGTACAGTCCTTAGCCCTGTCGCTGTAAAGGGCAAGCTTTAAAGATCCCATGGTAACGGTTTCGTCTGCCTTGAAAACTATTGTTCCGTTGCCGTAAGCATCAAGTCCTGTTGGGATGTCGCAGGAAATCTTACGGCAGTCGATTTTTGAAACTGAAAGAAGTACGGCTTCTGCGTTTGGAGGCAATGGCTGACGGAATCCTGCGCCAAAAATACAGTCTACGACTACCGTGATGTCAAAGCTTTTTTCTTCTATAAAATCATCAAGGGAATAAAGGTCGGTGAACATTACGCCTGAAAGCTCTGCACGTTTTTTCTGTAGTTTGCAAAGCTCTGACTTTGGCTCGTCAACGACACAGCAGGTAACGCAGAATTCGTGGCATACAAGGCGGCGTGCAAGGGCATATCCGTCGGCACCGTTGTTTCCTGCACCGCACAAAATCAAAACATGGGGGCGGTCAATGTAACGGGTGCTTTCGTGAAAAACATAAGGGGTCACTGCATCTTCCATGGCAGCGGCTGCGTTTTCCATCATAAGTTCTTCTGTAAGTCCAAAGTCTTCACGGGCTCTTTTGTCCATTGGGCGTGAATCAAAAAAGATCTTTTTCATGATGGAAAATTATATCAGAAGATGTGGAATGAATAAATTATTGGACAGTTTCCTTGCAGGGCTTTTTGAAGATGTAGGTTTTGTATGGCTCGTCGTAGGAAAAAGGTTCGTAGGTTCCTTCTTCCACAAGTTCGTAGCCGCGGCTTACATACCAATCGACATTGCATTCGCAGTCAGTCCAGAGGTAAAGGTTTTTGAATCCTCTTGATCTGAAAAAATCCATGGCACCTTCAAGAACCGGTTTCCCCCAACCAGATTTAACGCTCACAAAAAGGCTGAGCTTTACATCATCCTTGTCCATGTAGCTGTAGGTTTTTTCATCCATCAGGGAAAGATAGGAACGGCTTAAGGAAAGCATTTTCTGGTATTCTTCCGGAAGGGAATTGAATTTTTCCTGCCACCAGCCGTACCACGGGGTGTGTTCACCAAGTCTTGAAGCAAAGGCAATGGAACGGATTTCCCCGTTTTCTGACAGCTGGAATTGCATGTCGTTGCCTGCGGCATTCTGCCTTATGATGGCTTCAACATAAAGCCGTCTGAAAACCATGTCATCCGTTGGCGGAGACCAGAGCTCAACAACCCTGTCGATTATTGGATTGAGATGTTTTGGATTGTTGAAATCAAATTTCCCTAAAGTCATTTTACAGTTTCTTTTCTGCAGCAACGCGTTCGTCACCATTGGAAGATAAAACTATTACAGCAGTTTCTTCAAAGCCTTCGCGGGCCATGATGTGGCGCATCCTTTTGTTGTCGTGGTGGGTATCGATTCTTGCGAAATCAACGCCGGCCTTCTTTATTTCCGCAAAAGCTGACTGGAACATAAAGTGTGAAAGTCCCTTACCCTTGCATTCCTTTGAAAAAGCAGTCCTGTGAATGGCTGCGTATGGTTCGTTAGATTTGAATGCACCTCTGGCAGGATTCACATAGTCTGGTTCGATTCCAAAAGCCAATACAAAAAATCCTGAAACAACATCGTCAACAAGAATTACAAATGCAGAACGCACTTTCATGTCTTCAAGAATAACTTCCTCACTTGGAAATCCATCCTGCCACTGGTCAACTCTATCAGCCTTTAAGGTTGCCTGTGCGTCACGAATGACTTTCATGATTTGTTCCAAATCTTTTTCTTCAGCCTTGCGGTATGTAATGTTCATGATGCGATTATAGCATGAAGGAAAAATATGATATACTGATTTAAACGACGAGTTTAAAATGGATACAAGAAAATATATTTATCATCCCGAAAAACTAAAATCCAACATTGAAGCCATACGAAAAGAATTTGGTTTCCGCCTTAAAGATTTTGAGCTTGCATATTCATTTAAAACAAACTGCCATCCTTATGTCATTGAGGATGTAAAAAAGTCTGGCATTAAAGCTGAAGTTGTTTCAACTGAAGAGTATGAAAAAGCCCTTGCTTTCGGCTGGAAAGAAAATGAAATCATCTACAACGGGGTGTGCAAGGAAAAGGAACTTTTTGTTTCCACGGCACTTTCCGGCGGAATGGCAAACATCGATAATGAAGAAGAACTTTCATGGGCAGAAGAGTATTTTGATCAGAAAAAAATTTCACTTGAGCTTGGATTAAGGCTTTGCTTTGACATTGGCAACGGAATTAAATCCCGCTTTGGAATTGAAGTGAGATCAGAGACTTATAAAAAAGCACTGGAACTTTCAGCACTTGGTAAAATAAAAATCAAGGGACTGTCCTGTCATTTTACAAAAACCAGGCAGAAAAAATTCTGGATAAAAAAAGCGGAAGAACTTGCACGGGTAGCAAAGGATTTTCCTTTATTAGAATACCTTGATTTTGGAGGAAGTCTTGCTGGCAGCTACGAAAAAGTTGATCCACGAAAAAAATCTGCCGGCGAAGAAATTGATTTTGCATCTGTGTCAGAGGCAATTTTTGAAACCTTAAAAAACTTCGGCCTTGAAAACAAAAAAATAATTTTAGAATGTGGTACTGCAATTGTTGGAAGTGCTTTTGAAAGTGTGGCAAAAGTCCTTCACATAAAGGAAAATGGATTTGTAATTCTTGATGTAAGCTTCAAGGACATGATGATTACATCTTTGAGTGACAGCGTTACTTTTGAAATTATAAGATGTGGTGCCGAACAAAAGATGCTGAATGATTATACCATTACGGGATGCACCTGTCTTGAAAACGACATCATAAAAAAAGGCTTCAATGGAAAACTTGCAGTGGGGGATGAAATAGTCTTTAAAAATGTTGGAGCCTATTCACTTTGCTTTGCCAACAGTTTCATAAGGAATCCACTGGATGTAGAAATTCAATAAAACAAAAAGGCTGACGAAATCGCCAGCCTTTCATTTTGAGCTTTAAGATAGACTATATAAGCATGATGATGATCTTAGATGCAAGAACGATTGAAACAAGTGCAAATGGATAAGTTGCAGCATAAGCAGCTGAAACTTCGTCTGTACCTGCTGTAGCAATCAATGTACCGAGGGCTGGAGTAGAAGTCATACCGCCAGTGATTGAACCAAGGTTGTTGAGGATTGAAAGCTTGAAGATGTATCTTGCAAGGATGTATCCAACGATCATTGGAACTGTTGTCATAACAGCACCGTAGATGAAGTATGTCCAGCGGAACTTTGTGATGAAGTTAACTCCACCTGGAACGCCTGCACCGATAAGGAACAATACGAGACCAAGTTCGCGCATGAAGTTCAATGTTTCCTTCTTGAGGCGGCAGTCAACCTTGCCAAAGTGTGCAAAGTGACCGACGATGAGGCCACCGATCAAACATCCGCCTGAGTTACCGAGGGAGAAGTTGATTACAGGAATCTTGATTGCACCGATGAGACATCCGAGTGCAACAGCAAGGAAGAATGCGAAGAATCCAAATGGATCAATCTGAATAAGCTGTCCCTTTGGTTCTGGAATCTTGATCTGGTTTGCAGCCTGGAAATTTGCAACTTCATCAGCCATGTTTACTTTAAGGATTTTTGGAAGAACCTGAACGAAGAGAACAACACCGAGAACACCGAATGTGTATGCAATGCCGTAACCTGCTGTAACATCAGCTTCAAGAGTTGAAACCTGTCCGGCAAGTTTTGCAGCTTCATCAAGGGCAACGGCAACTTCCTTACCAGCAGAGAAACCTGGAGTAGAAGTAAGTCCACCTGTCAAAAGACCAACAGCCATTGAAGAAGAACAGTTTGGATCAAGGATTGCAAAGATGGCAGCTGTTGCACCACCGATGATGATGATTACAAAACCAAGAACGATGTAAGCAAGTGTGCTTTTATTGAATGAACGGAAGAACTTAGGGCCTGCAATCAAACCAACAGCTGTAACGAACAAAGCTGTACCGATGTTTGAAACAATACCAAAGTTGCCCTTGATCTTGTCAGACCAGATTGTGATTACTCTTTCGCCGATCTGGAAAGAAGGGATGAAGTTGATGATAACACCCCAGATAAGAGCTACAAGGAGAACACCTGCAGTTCCCAATTCGATACCCTTAACTTTGATGGCTCCAAGAAGATAGCCGATGGTACCGATTGCAAAAACAATAAAGATAAATGACAGAGCAGATGCAACTACTCCAGCTAAATAAGCAGTCATTTTTTGCCTCTTTAAAATATGAATTTTCATCCATTTTACAGTTTTTTCAATTATTAAACTATAGATTTGAGTGAAAATTTGCAGGGGGCAGAAAAGGATGAAATTTGGTAAATTTCCCTTGAATTTGCAATCTTCCATATTAAAATTATTGTTATATAACGGAGGTTTATCACATCGTGGAAGATATTCAGTCATCTGGTTTTAAAAAGAAATTTTCAGTATCGATTAAGCTGGGTTGAATTATTGGATTTGCAATGGTAGGTCTGATTGAACATTCAGTAAAAATTTAAAAATCTTATCAAGTATCTATATATACCTGATAAGATTTGATATAATTTCAGCATTCGATTTTGAATCATTCTTCCGTGGTGTAATGGTAGCACAGAAGCTTTTGGTGCTTTTAGTTCGGGTTCGAATCCTGACGGAAGAATTCTTTACTTTCCCGTAATAATCCTGCACATTGAATTCCACATCTGAACATTTTTATTTTCTTCGTAACTGTAGGATACAATTTCCTTTCCGTTGGAAACATAAGTCACCTTGTAGTTGATGCCGAAAGCTTTCTTCAAGTAGTAGAGGGTAACGGTTTCTGCAAAATCATCCATCCAGTTTTTTGCACCGTAAAGGGAACTGAAAGGAGTTGTGGAAAGATATTTAATCAGTTTCTTTCCTTTTGAATATGGAATCTGTTTTCCAAAATAATAGAAACTGAATTTTGAGAGGAGAGGACTGTCATATTTTTTTAGAGGATGCTGCATGTCTTTCCATACACTGAAATATTCCGATTCTGTTTTTCCCTCTTCTTCCATTGAATCGCAGTAAGGGGTCATCTGCCTTGTATAATCATAGACATGGGCAGTCTCGTGAATCAGCGTGTGAAGGAGAGCCTTGTATTCAGTGCTGCATTCAACTTTGAGCATGTTTTTTTCGTCAGTCTTTTTGAAAATCGTATTGTCCCTGTGTTCAAACCATTCGGTCAGGTTTTTATTGAAGAGGTCAATGTTAAAGAAAATGGTGCAGTACATTCTTCCGGTTTGATCGAAAATATAATCTGTAAGGGCGCCATACCACATGCCTTCAACAAAATAAATTGCAAAGACATCTTCCTTAAAGCACTTTTGGAAAGTTTCAGGCATGTAGGAAAAATATTCCAGAAAAAGTTTTTCTTCTTCTTGAGTCAGCTGATGATTTTTGTAGGAGTTGCATTCGTCAAATTCCATAAGGAAATTTTTTGGCTTGCCTTCAAAAACGCGGACTTTATCAAGAACATTCTCATGAAATCTTCCTCCGTAAAAGGCAGTGCTCTTGCTTTCCCACTTCATGACTTCTTCCTTAGTGTAGGAAAAACCGCTGAAACAAATGAATGTAAAAATTAAAATACTGAAAAAACGCCTCATCATGAATTCAATGTTAGCACAGTGGAATAGGGATGGCAATGAAATATCCCATGGGCGTTCAATGCAACATGCCGATTTTGAATTGTCATTAAAACAGCGGTTCAATATGATGAAACAAGGGGGAAATCAATAGGTGCAAAGGTTAGCATAACTTTTCCCGTTAAAGTATAAGTTTATCTAAAAAAACAATGTTTGAGTTTATAATGATAAAATGAACAAGTCAGTTCTTCATGATTCTATCCTGAATAATTCTCAGATGACTTTTGCCCGTAGCGGTGGAAACGGCGGCCAGAATGTAAACAAGGTGAATACTAAAGTTCATCTTGTGCTGCCTATCAGTGCCATTGATGGGATAACGGAAGAAGAACGCGGGCGGCTTAGAATCAAACTTTCTTCTATATTAAATAAGGATGATTGTCTGTTCCTTGATGTTGATGACGAAAGGTATCAGGAACGGAATCGTGAAATTGCGCTGGCTCGTTTGGAGAATAGAATTGTTCAGGCGTTGGTGGTGCAGAAAAAAAGAAAGGCGACAAAACCAACTAAAGCAAGTAAAGAAAGAAAATTAAAGCTGAAGAAAATCAGGTCTGAAGTAAAGAATAATCGTCGAAAGGTAAGTTTATGATTTATTTAAAAGAAGCAAACTTTGAAGATGTTGAAAAAGAATGGCAGTTTATTGCTGCCATGCCGGAAGACGAAAATGGACTTACAAATCAGTGGCCAAATATTTCCCGAGAAGATTTTGAAAAGAACGCCCTGCCAGAAATCATAAAATATTCAAAAGGAATCGACATGCCTGACTGGATGGTGGCAGAAACATTTTTATTCCTTTGGGATGATGACGAAATTGCTGGGCTTTTCAGGTTGCGCCAGTATTTGAATGATGCACTTAGAGAAGGTTCCGGTCATATCGGTTATGGAATTGGAAAAGCATATCGCGGAAAAGGTTACGGAACTAAAGGCCTGGCTTTAATGCTGGAATATGGAAAGAACATAATTCCAGAAGATGAATTTTACTTGCGTGTAAACAAAGACAATCTTGCTTCCTTAAAAGTTATGCAGAACAATGGCGGTAAGATTGTCGGCGAGAATGAAGAAAAATATTTTGTGCGGATAAAGAAATGAACTGTAATCCATCAGAAGAAGAAATCGATTTTGTAAATAAGTCTCTGGAAGAATTCAACAGCAGGGCTGTTGGTCCTGATAATCATGAGCTTTTGAACATTGTGGAATATGATGAAGCAAAAAATGTGATTGCGGGTATACTCGGTGGAACTTACTGGGGCTGGATGCATCTGGATATTCTTTGGGTAGATGAAAAACATCGTAAAACCGGCATTGGTTCCAGATTGCTGAAGGCTGCGGAGGAAGAAGCAATTCGCCGTGGTTGTCATTCGGTCCATGTGGACACAATGAGCTGGCAGGCACCGGAGTTTTACAAAAAACACGGATATAGAATTATTGGTGAGTTGAATGATATTCCGACAGGAAATAAAAAGTTTCATCTGGTGAAGGATTTAATATGAAACAAAATCATAATGAAAAAGGGGAATTGTAAATGGAATTTGGATACGCAACAAAAGAAGAAATAGATCAGCTAACGGAATTAAGGATTGCATATATTCTTGAAGACCAGAAAAGGGTTTCCGCTGATCACATGCAGATAATGAAAGAAACAATTCCCCTGTATTTTAAAAAGCATCTGAACAAGGATTGTTTTGGATTTGTGGCTCGGGATGGGAAAACAGTGGCTGCAGTTGCTCTTCTTCAGGTCATTGAAAAACCTGCAAATCCAAATTTTATAAATGGTCTGGTGGGAGAAGTCATAAGCGTTTATACTCGGCCTGATTACCGTCGCCAGGGCTTGTGCCTTAATCTGATGAAACTTCTTATTGAAAATGCAAAAGAAAAAGGACTTGATAAGCTTCAGCTTAAGGCAACAGAAGATGGCTACCCTGTCTACAAAAAAGCCGGATTTTTGAATTCAGAAAGCAAATACAAGGAAATGGTTTTGAAGTTTTAGGGGGAATGAGGCGGAGGTTTTACTGTTCATGTTAAACATCATTCAACCATAAGCTGAATGATGCCACCCTTCAGAATGTTATATTAGAAGAGGTGGAGGAAATTGTCATGATAAATAAAATCAAAATTGGTTCGCTTCTTATTCAGCACTGAAAGGATTCTACTTCTCTCTATTATGGGTCACGATAAGTTCTTCTATGGGTCTGTTCAGAAGACGGCCCAGGAGCATGAGGTTGTCCAGGTTTGGCATTTTCTTTCCTGCAAGCCAGTCGTAAACGGCCTGAAGGGAGTGTCCTGTAATTCTTGAAATGATTTTTGGAGTTACATCTTCTTCTGCCATTATTCGCTTAAGGTTTTCAGCAGTTTTTATCATGTCGATTACGGGAACATCCGTGTTTTCTTTGTCTCTTGAAGAAACCTTGCATCCATCTGTATAAACTGGATCGTCTGCAAGGAAGTCGTGTGCTCGTATGAATTCCATTACACCTGAACCGAACGTCGAACATTCAAGAAGAAGGAGTCTGTATTCTTCCGTTGAGAAATAGGCATCAGATGAAATTTGGGACTCCCAAACGTCGTCGCACTCATCAAAATTATCTCCGCGCTCAACTCCAAGCTTAACAGCAAGTTTTTCTTTCTCTTCCGGATCCATATCTTTGGCAATAACTTCATAAAAAGCATCCTCTAGGCGTCCTTCGGTTATTCTGTTCATGATGAGGACATTGGGGAATACCCCGTAGCGGTCCTTGAAGATGTGGGCATAATCGTCAATCTGCTTTGGCCAGTCGGAATAGCGGCGGAAATAGGTGAAGTATCTTAAGTCATTGGGATTATTGTTGAAGTATTCATCAAGGGCTGGGTCTCCAGGCATATCCGACTGGTCTTCATTTTCATTGTATCTTTCTTTGTATTCGTCGATTGCTTCTTCATCTTCAAACATGATTCACTTCCTTACTTATAGTTTAGGACGGGAATTCCGGTTTGGCAAACAAAAGGAATTCAACTACAAGTTGAATGCAATGTCATCCCTTTCCATTTATATTCTAGTTGCTTGGGAGCAGTGGGCGATAGGGTAAGTCACTGAAATTTATTTCGGGAAATGCCGGTTCAAATCCGGCCTGCTCCGCTACAGGAGGAAGGAAATGTTTTTTACTCACATGCACGGCAAAGGATTTGATGCAGCAGAAAAAATTCGCGTGTCCTTCAGGTTGATTCCAAGGAACAACGAAAAGGATTTTACCGAGCAGCTGACTTTAGAAGAATTTAAAACCATGAAATATGCAGTCTGGGTCAGGAGACATTTCATGGGCATTGATGATGCAGAGTATTTCATTTCTGATTTTTCAGACAACAATTTCCAGCCGGTTTTCATTCAGAAAATAAAATCCTTTGTAAAACATTTATGTCATGAAATGTCCTTACAGGATAACGGATGGACTTTCAATTTGTCTCCCTTTGAATATGAGTCTTCCGACTGCAGATTCAGGATGATGATAAATCCCGTAGAGCCGTTATACAAGGTTCGAAACGGGGAAAGAAATATCGTTGATGAATGCGTTGTAAAAATCTGGAGTGATTCCTGGAAGGATGACCGGAAAAAGGAAAGGTGCATCCGCTCTTTCAAGTTTACCGTCAGCAACATGGAGCTAAGATCTGCCCTCTATTCCTTCATTAAAGAAAACGAATATGAGATTGACCCATATACTTTCAGGACTGAACTGGAATACTGTTTTTCAGATTCATTGAGGTGCTACAAGCAGTCAAGGAAGCACAAGGAAAAACCGGTTCTTCTGGTTGATGTTAGGAGCCTGTTTTTTGATGAAGGAAAGGGATTCTGCTTTGATTATTGCCTCAGGAATTTTGACGAAAAATTTTCAAGATACTTTGAACCTGTATATATATGGACGGGAGAAAAAATTACTGACTTTCAGAGGAAGGAATTCTTTCAGTATGTAAATGGGAAACTCTTTTATCATGCAGGAGACTACTTTAATCCGGGGTTTGTTCAGTGCTTCTACATTTCAAAAACTCTTGAACCCAAATTCAATAAAGCCTTCAGGCAGTTCTATGCAGTAACTTTTCTGCTATATACGGGGAATATGGAAAGCATTCTGGAAATTGCCAGGGACATGTACAAAACCCTTATTGCAAAGGAAAAATGTATTTTCAAAGGAAACTACATAAGTGCATTTAATTATAGCGAAAACATTTTTGAAGTGAACGGAAAGGCGCTTTCAAAACTTCATGTCATGGACATGAGGTATCTGTTGGAAAATGACTACTGTGAAGTAATGGATAATTTTGTCTATGACAATGAGGCCCCTGAAGACTGCTACTTTTCTTTTTACAGGCGGAATGATGAAGTGATAATGGCTGGAGTTTTTCCTGATGACTGCCACCTGTATCAGAAATGGAGCAGGGTAGCAAACATCTTTTATGATTACACGGGAAGAATACCGACAGAAATAACTGCTTCACCAGACATCTGGAATGAAGATGATATTGAAGAAATCATTACGGATAGAATCCTGAATGAAGCAGATGAACTGACTGTAATTGACGGAGATGAATGTTATGCTTTTTTAGATTTTCTTGACCGGAGGAAGTTCAAGCAGAAAAAGTTTTATTATGGACGACAGATCATTGGTGAAGATGCGGATTCTGTTGGTCCGAAAAACAGGGCATGGTTTTTTCCTCAGCTTTACGATGAAAAATTCAATTTTGGAAAAACTGAAGTGGATGTTGTTCTTGATGAACATTTCCCTGAAAACTGCTATGTAATCTATTCGGAAAAGGGAGAAGAAGATTGAGTCATTTTTTCGTTTGGAAATTATTTATTCAGTTTGTTATTTATAAAACTTGATTTCAACATTAAGATAGTTCTTATAAAAATTTACAAAGTCAAAATAATAAACCTGCATGGCTGTGAGAATTCTCGACAAATCTTTTTCTGGTATTCTATTTTTGTTATGAGCTACCTCAAATGAACCATTAGACAGAACCCAGATTTTTGTATCATTTTCAGCGGGATCTCCTTTCGTTACATGAAAATGAATTGGTTCATCTTTCTCGTTAGACCATATATAAATCTTGTATCCTAAAGTTCTAATATATATTGGCATTTATGCTGTCTCCACAGAATCAAAAGATCTATAAGAAGTGATTGCCGGATAGATTTGTTTCAAATAATCAATAAAATAAAGATTTTTCTCGTCGTTAAAATTTGAATGCAAAACTTTACCTTCATTTGAAAGAAGAATAGACTCGGCAGTTTTTGTATCTTCAAAACAGACATTTTCATCTGTGTATGTTATGAGTATTCCATCTTTTTCACAAAATTCTTTTCTCATATTGTTCTCCACAAATGTTAAATCATCTTCCGATTCTGGAAACTAAAAATAATTTTAAGCGATTTTAACGCTTTATACAACTTTTTGCTTTATTCTGATTTCACAGAAATATCGATTATTGTATTGAACAAAAAAAATAAACCACAAGTTGAATGAAATTGATGCAGGTTTGGATTACTATTCAAATTGTGGACTGTGAATTTATATTCCAGCCTATGTTGATTATGGGTTGGTTTGGATTCATATTCCGGCTGACCTGCCTTATTTTATTGAATGTCAGGATGTTCCCTTAATAAATCCTCTTGGGATGCTGGAAACAGATTCTACGAAACGGTGGTAGTTGTCCTGGCATTCGTCTTTTTTTCAATTGCAATGCTAGAGGATATGAAAATGACACACGAACAGATAGTAAAGGAAATAAAGAAAAAGCTCTCGGAAATAGAAAAGAGAGAAAACATAAAGATAATCTACGCCTGCGAAAGCGGAAGCCGTGCCTGGGGATTTGCAAGTCCTGACAGTGACTATGATGTTCGCTTTGTGTATGTAAGGCCTCTGGAAGATTACCTTAAGCTTGAAGGAATGAAGGACACACTGGAGTGCGAGCTCAATGAAGTGTACGACATTTCCGGATGGGATTTGAAGAAACTCCTTTCGCTCCTTGAAAGATCAAACCCTTCAATTTTTGAATGGGCCAATTCTCCCATTGTCTACAAAGAAAGAAGGGAATGGAAGAGAGTCCTCAGAATAATTCCTGAATATTTCTCTGTTTTGAAATCTTTGTATCACTACAATTCAACAACAAAAAATAATCTTGGAAGATATTTTGACGGAAAGGACGAAGTGACTTACAAGAAATATCTCTACAACTTAAGGCAATGCCTTGCCTGCGAATGGGTAATGGACAGAAAAACTCCGCCGACAATTGAGTTTCCGGTTCTTGTGGATTCCTATCTGCCTGCGGAACTCAAGGAAAGTGTTGCAAAGCTTTTTGAGATGAAGGTATCAATGGCAGAAAAACAAACGGGTTCACGCATTCAGATAATCGATGAATACATTCAAACGATGGTAGACAAAGTTGACCGGTATCTTGAATCCATGGAAATAACTAGGAATCCAGGCTTGAACAAACTTGATTCACTTTTTTTGAAGCTAGTCAGATAGGAGAATTCAACTACAAGTTGAATGACTTACGGATTGATTGATGCTAAGTTGATTATGGTGATTGGAACGTTACTTGAAAGAGCAAACCCAATTGGAGCGACCACTAAGAGTTCCCGTCTTGCAGAGGATGAAAGGTTATCTGACTAAAACCGGGCAACGGATAAAAACGGTTCTTTCCATTTTTGTTTTCCTGCTTTTCTCAAAACAGTGAACCGGTCGCAAAGCGATTCGACAACTGAGTGTAGTCGAAAGGTGAGCTGCGGAAAATCTAGGATTTCCCGATGGTGCAGCTAATTTTAAAATGAGGAATAAGTATGAACAAGAAAAATATAAAAGAATCTATTTTTTATTTTTCCCAAGAAACATATTGGTTTGATGGGCAGGGAGAAGATTCTTGCAGTTTTGAAATTTTTAATGATGGCTCAGTATCGTATAATGATTTTGCAGATGAACGAGTTCCTGGAGAAATTGAAAAAGATTGGGGACCTAATGAAAAACTGTATTCAGAGGTAGTTCAAGTTTTATACAGAGTTTCTGAAATATTAAATGAATATGAATCAGGAACAAATAATTATGAAGAATATGAAACTTGTGATAAACCAGAGGCTATGCGTGATATAGCAAACCTGATAGAGGAGTTTTATAGATTCGATTTTTTCGAAAGACCAAAAGGAATTAATTTTTCCTATAATTGGAATAATATTTCCAGTGAGTATTTTTGTAAAAAAGCTCCTTTTACGCTGGTAGTTAAAGAAATTATGGAAATTATTAAACGTTATTATCAGGATTTTGAAATAATAAAGTTGCAGTAGATTTTCGTATTATAGGAGAGTTATGTGTTTGTCTGATAGATTACTTTTGATGATTGAAAAAGAACCTAACTGGGATTTTATCAGTTTTGAAGGATCATAAGTTTTAAAGAACAACATGGAAAAACTAATAATTGAGGTATTTATTCTTACAACATCCAAACACAATATTATTCAAAGCATCCATTAAGCCGTTGAAAGTTAATTCTTTTAACGGCTGCTTTCCGCTGGCATAGCTGCACCAGTTTACTTTTTTATCCCAGGAAAGGGAGCAGAATTCTGTTGGTTGCTTACAACCGGTGAGACAGGCAGGTGACTGGAATGGTTTTCCTCCTGCAATTTCAGACAGGTATTTGGGAGTAGGTTCACAGGTAAATCTTCGTGGAATAAGAATGATTCTGTCAGCAGTGATTCCGTTTGCAATTAATAGATTATAAACGTCTTTTGCCTTATCACAATTAAAATCTGAAACAAGAAGGTTTACGCCTGATTTTATTCCTTCTGCCGCAATTTTCTTTACCATTGCAATTACCCGTTCAACTTCTACAGTATTTTCAGGATGATGAATTGTGATGTG
Organism: Treponema sp.; assembly: GCA_024400915.1. GTDB lineage: Bacteria > Spirochaetota > Spirochaetia > Treponematales > Treponemataceae > Treponema_D. The sequence goes on along the minus strand of JAKSLX010000019.1, from coordinate 1,648 downwards.
AACTTTATCCGGTTTATTCTGAATCAGCTGGGCGAATACTTCAGCATTTTCTAGTGGCAGTCCGTTTGATGTAACTGAAACATACATTTCATCCATCAAGCCGAAAATCAAATTGAAGATACCGTCAAATTCAAAAGGTTCACCACCGCCAAAGGAAACCGCATCAATTCCATGCTTATGTAAATCAAGGACAAAAGGAATCAGTTCCTCTACAGTCCACATTACATTTCCTTCTTTGGTGGAGTGATTGTAGCAGAAGTCACATTGTTTAGAGCAATAATTGCTTAGGTCTATGGAGATTCGGTCAAGCATATTTAATAACCTCTGCAGTCATCTATAAAATCATCAATTTTAAACTCTGCGCATTCAGAAAATTTGAAAGGCAGACGAACCAATTTTTTTCTCTGTTTTTCTGAAATCTGTTCTTCCTTAAACGGATGCTTCGGAACATTAGTACGTTTAATAGGTTCAGATTCTGAACAATATGGTTGTTTATAACAATAGAAAGGTAATGGCCATTTCGAATTAGTTCCAGAGAAATAATCTTCTGTATATTCTTCAGGATATAGATGAACAGCGCGTTTTACAGTTCTTAAAAATGTATCTTTTTCTCGATTCCTATAAAACTCTGGTTTATCTTCATCGTATATACACCATACAAAATAAATTCCATGCTTATGGGAAAGGCAAAAATCAATTTCATCTATGAATACATCAAAGAATTCTTTTTTATAAGATTCATCGAGTTGAACAAAATAAGAATATGGTTTTTCTATATTTATTTTATCTGGGGGTACAGCATCTGACATTAATTCTTCAATTTGGTCATCGGTCAGTTCAAGATATTCAATAGAATCTTTATCCTTTTCTCCAAAATCCTCTTCAGCTGTCATCAGATAAGAATTGCTTTCATCGGGAATACTTTTAGGAATAGGACCATTCTCATCAAATGATATTAAAGCAATATTTCCTTCTTCATCAGCTATAAACCATTCAGTACTCATAGAATGAGTTGCTGGAAATTCTTTATTCGTTTTCATAGATATTCTCCTGACATTTTAAATTATAGATTGATCTTCCTAATTTATCATTCAAATGCAAGTTATCAGTAAAACATGGGCTGGAAGCTAACTTCGCAGTCCACATTTATAATATAAGTGCTATTAGTAGGAATTTCATTCAACTACAAGTTGAATGACTTACGCCTTGAATGATGTTAAGTTGATTATGGTGATGATGAACCGGCGTATTGGGGAACGAAAGTTCTGATTGAGGGATTCTGTGATGTCCTGGTTTGACTAGTAAACAACCAGAATTCCGAAAGCGGGAAGTGGAAACACAGCACAGGCGCTGATATGTTGAGGCCGCTATCCGGGGAGAACCACGAAGGCTCCCCCATCTAGCAGAGGATGAAAGGTTATTTGCAGATTGGTTATGATGCCAATGACCCCCGATAAGGCACTTTCTGTCGGTCTATGGTAAGTGCTGCTGAAAGGCTTAATTTCTTGCCGAGGAAATTTATAGTGAAGGGGTAGCTATACGTAATCGGTCTTTGTTTTCTTGCTTTTCTCAAAAGCAAGTGGTGCGGGCTAAATGTTTTTTTGCAATAGAAATTCCAAATTATTTCCAACAAAATTCCAATAAATTT
>JAKSLX010000018.1 GCA_024400915.1 Treponema sp. | reverse complement strand
CTACTTTTATGGTTCCCTTCTTCTAAATGTGTCTACCATATGGGGTACAGTTTAAATGTGCACCTTCTATCAGGCCTTCTGCATGACCTTCAGCCAAGCCCTCTTCTCGAGCCTTCTTGCGCTCATCACGCAGCATAAGCTTTCGCCAGTATTCTTCGTTATACAAAAAATCATACATAATGTCATTCAGCTCCGTTTCGTGATCTCTAAGGAATTCTGCGAGAAGTTCTTTGTTTCGGCAAATGCTGATGGTATTTTTAACAGCCATGACGACACTGTCAGGAAAATCCTTCCGCATCTGGTCAAATACTTTACAGAAATTGATGTATTGATAGATAATATCACCTTTCCTACTATCATAAATCATTTTTATCCTTAGTTGTAGTGGTGAAGATGAATTCTTTGGAAAATGGTCTGAGAGAAAAATTTCATCAGGGCGGTTTCCCTTTTCTCCTGTAAAGATTACATAGATTTCTGGAACAGGAAGCTGAACTGTTGTAGAAGTAAACAGGGAAATTTTATTTTTTGAGATATACCGCTTATAGGTTTCTGAAAGATAAAAAAGTCCTCGTATGGCCATGTTGCCGTTCCAGTTTGATTGAGCTTCCGCAAGAATAATCAGCCTGTCTTTGAACATGAGTCCAAGATCATTGTAAATGCCGTCAGTCAGAACATTGTCGATGGTGATTATCTCAATATCCTTTTCCGTAACATTTTTTTCTTCCGGATGAAGCACCTTAAAGAGCTGCAGGGCGTATTCCTTATGACTGAACAGAGTAGTAAAAACAGAATCCTTTGTTGTTCGCTTGATATTGCACATGTATAACTCCTTTCCCTCCCTGTATATTTAATAACCGTAAAAAAATAAAAAATGTCGGTTTTGGACAAAGAACATGAAAAAAATCGTCAGATTTTTCGAATCCGTGACAAATAAGTGAGCACCGTAGGTGCGAACAAATCCGTTGGCGAAAACATTTTCGCAAAGTTTGATTTGTCTGTTCAATTTGAACAAATTTACAAAAACTGCTAAAATGTCAAAATAAAAATTTACAGGCAGGCAGTCATGACATACGTTGCACTCTGTGCCGTGGGCGCAGAAAAAATCCTTGGAAATGAAATCAAGCATTTGGGATATTCTCTTCTGGACAAGCATGCTCCAGGACGCGTTACTTTCAGCGGCGACATTGATGCAATGTATCGTGCAAACTATTGCCTTAGGACCAGTGACCGCGTTTACATTCAGCTTGCGGAATACAAGGCCTACAACTTTGATGAACTTTTTGAAGGCTGCTATAAGATAAACTGGCAGGACTACCTTAAGAAGACCGCCCGCGTAATCGTGGATAAGGTTCGCGTTCATGGAAGCAAGCTCAACAGCGAGCACAGCATCCAGTCCATGATTTTAAAATCAATCTATACAAAGCTTGGCGATGTATGGCATATGGCATCCATGCCTGAAACTGGCGAAAGTTCGGATGTACGCGTTTACCTTGACAAGAATGTTGCGACAATCCTTCTTGACACAAGCGGCGAAGCCCTTCATAAGCGCGGCTACAGAACGGACGGAGGAATTGCACCTCTTCGCGAAACGACAGCCGCCGTGCTCCTTCAGGAAATGATGTGGAGGCGCAAGACTCCTTTGCATGATCCATTCTGCGGTAGCGGTACAATCGCCATTGAAGCTGCCCTCTATGCACACAACATTGCACCTGGACTTGGCCGCCGTTTTGCCTATGAAAATCTTGTGATCTACAATCAGCAGAGAGCCCTTGAAATCAAAAAGGAAGAAGCTTCTAAAATCCGTACTGATGTTGAATGCCGCATCACTGGAAGCGACATTGATCCTGCGGCCGTTGAACGCTCAAGGCTCAATGCAGAACATGCCTGCGTAATGGCAGGACGTGCTCTTCAGCTTATTGGAAGTGACATGAGGATAGAGCGTCCCGACTTCATTCAGAGCGACTACAAGGACATCCATGCTCCTTATGAAACAGGTCTTCTCCTTTGCAACCCACCCTACGGCGAACGTCTTCTTGACCAGGCTGATGCGGAAGACCTTTACGGCGAAATGAAATCCCTCTTCGTTGATTTTGAAAACTGGCAGATGGGTGTAATCACAAGTCAGAAAAAACTCCAGGAATGCATCTGCAAGAAAGCAAGTGCAGTAAAAACTTTGAAGGCCGGAAACCTTGATACAACCCTGTACATTTACCGTTAAGGAAAGAGCATAGAAATGGCTATTGTTGTAGAGCACGAAAAAAGAAAGAAGGAAATCCTCGAAAAATCCCTTGAGCTTTTCATTGCGGAAGGATACGAGGATGTTACCTACCAGAAGATTGCAGACCGCTGCGGAATCACCCGCACTACCCTCTACATTTATTTTAAGAACAAGCGAGAAATTTTTTCCTTCAGCATCAAGCAGCTTACTGGCGACCTTGAGCATCAGCTTATGGAAATAATAAAGAAACCTGATCTTCATTCCATCGACTGCCTTAAGGAAATCTTCTTCAAGATTTTTGATGTGGCAGAACAGAACTCAAAGTTCTTTAAGGTCCTCCATATGTATCTGATTCAGCTTGAAAAAGGTGGAGTGGACATTAACGAAAGGATCAGAAAACGCGTCATCAGAATCATCCACCTTATGAGCACCATCATCATCCGCGGCCAGAAAAAAGGTGAAATCAAGAATGTTCCCGTAAAGGACATGAACGACCTTTTCTATACTCTCATTGAATCGGGCATTTTCCGTCTTGGCATATTGAACCAGACAAGCCTTGAGCAGATGAGAAGCATCGTTAATTTTACTGTTGAACAGTTCAGGGCATAGAAATGATTTCGGATCCAGTATTTCCTTTTTTGATTTGCCTTCTTCCTCTTTTTGCAATCTTTACCTGCATGCTGATTCTCATCAAGGAATTCAAATTCTTGAGCGGAATCTTTTCAATCCTCATAGGACTTTTTGCAGTAATTCCAATTGCAGCCATTCAGTTTGCCATTGAATACTACCACCTGGTTTCGGCCCATTCCCTTTCTCAGGTGCTTTTGAAAAGCCTTCTGATCAACGGTGTCATAGAGGAAACCATCAAGATGCTTTTGCTTTTCCTCATTTCAAAAAAGCACAGCCTTTCCGCATTTTTTGCCTGTGCCCTTCTGAGCGGTCTTGCCTTGGGCTGCTTTGAGTCCATGGTTTACCTTGTTTCGGGAATTGAGCACCTTGGTCTCAGGATGCTTACTGCAGTTGTAATCCACACCGCCTGTGCAGGTCTTTCGGGACTATTCGTTTACAGCATAAAGAATGAAAGTACAAAGGTTCTTTCATTCATCCTTGCCGTTATTCTCCATGGTGTGTACAACTATTTTGCCGGATTTAAGATGGACAATTTTTTCTTCTGGTTCTCTTTTGTGGTTGTTCTTGTTGCCGTAGTAGAATGCCGCATCCGTTACCGTGCCCTTGTTCCGGAAGGACTGATTCTCTTTCAGTAAGATTTCGTCTAGCGGTTTCCACAGTCGCGGCAGATTCCCCAGAGGTTTGTCTGGCTTTTTAGCAGCTGGAAGCCTTTGGGAAGTATTTCTTCTTCCAGATCAATATTTTCGTAGATGTCAAAAATTTTTCCGCATTCCGAACATTTGAAATGAATGTGGCTGCTAGTGTCAGCATCAAAGCGCAGTTCCCCGTCTTCAATGGTAAGGGTCGTAACGAGTTCAGCTTCCGCAAACTGCTTTAGGGTATTGTATACGGTTGTCTTTGAAAGGGTTGGAATTGTAGGGGCAAGAGCCATGTAGATGTTGTCAGCCGTAGGGTGAAAGGGATTCTTCAGCAGAAAATCATAGACGGCAATTCGCTGTAGCGACGGCCTGATTTTTTTTGAGTTTAGTTTGTCTGCAATTTCCTGTCTTGTAAGCTGAGTGATCATGATGGTTCTCTGTGAAAATTTGTAATGATTACAATATTAATATTAATATAGAAAATTTCAAGTGTCAATAAAAAAGGGCAGCCTGAAAAATCATGCTGCCCAATGGTGCTTTATATAAAGTAAATCCGAAAATCTACCCTTATATCATTTTAGATTTTCTTAAGCTCGTAAGCGCGGACACCGAGACCGATTTTTTCTGCGTGTGCAAGGCAGCTTTCCCATTCTGTATCAGGATGATTCATTTTGAATACATCGTGCTCTCCGTCTCCGTGATGGCAGTGCATTTCCTTTTCGTTGTCGTGGAGGATGCTTCCTTCAATGGCAGGCATTTTGTTGCAAAGGTCTGCACATGCCTGGTCTAGGGCTACAGGGTCAAAGCTTGCAAGCATTCCCACATCAGGGATGATAGGAATGTCGTTTTCGCTGTGGCAGTCGCAGTTTGGAGAAACATCGCAGATCAAGCAGATGTGGAAACAAGGCCTGTCCTTGCATACTGCGAGGGAATATTCAGCCATCTTGTAGTTGAGCATTGCGATTGAATTGCTGAAGTTTGCGCTGATGACGTCTTTTGGACATACGGCAAGACATCTTCCGCAGCCAACGCATTTTTCCTGATCGATTTCTGCCTTCTTGTTTGTGATGATTGGTGCGCCGTGGGCACAGATTCTTGAACAGGCACCGCAGCCGATACATCCGCTCTGGTCAACGTGAGGTTTTCCGTCGCAGTGCTGTTCCATCTTACCGGCTCTTGAACCGCAGCCCATGCCGATGTTCTTTACAGCTCCGCCAAAACCTGCCATTTCGTGTCCCTTGAAATGTGAAAGGGAAATGAAAATATCGGCATCCATGACTGCATGTCCGATTTTTGCTTCCTTTACATATTCGCATTTTGTTCCTTCGAGATTGACGATGGTTTCATCTGTTCCTTTAAGACCGTCACCGATGATTACATGGCATCCTGTCTGAAGTGGAGAAAAACCGTTGAGATATGCTGTTTCAAGATGATCCAGTGCATTTTTTCTTGAACCTACATAGAGTGTGTTGCAGTCTGTAAGGTAAGGTTTTCCGCCAAGTTCCTTTACATAGTCTGCCACAACCTTTGCATAGTTAGGGCGAAGGAATGAAAGGTTTCCAAGTTCACCAAAGTGAATTTTAATTGCTGCATATTTTTCGTTGAAGTCGATGTTTTCAAAACCTGCAGTCTTCATGAGACGGTGAAGTTTCTTAAGAAGGTTTTCGCTTCCCGTTGCCTTAAAATTTGTAAAATATACCTGTGATTTTTCAGACATGATGTTACCTCTTTGCCTTCAATTTTGTTGAATATTTAGAATATGAGCAAGAAGAAAATGTGTAATAAAACACATTTTTATGTTAGGATGATTCCGTGCTGAAAAAATGCTTTTCCATCTTGTTTTTATTATTTTCCCTAATGACTGTCCTGGCTGCAGTCACTCCTGAAGAAATTGTTCCCGTAGAATATATTGAAGAACTTTTGAGGGATCGGGATGTGAGCGTAATCCACGAGGAAGATGACTTTAGCCTTTCCCTTGTTCCCCAGTGCAAATACAGGGAAAAAATAATTTCCGACCGCATAGAAAAAACTTCCAGCCCCTACACCGCCGAATTTCTTTATCTGGTTTCAAAAAAAGAAGTACTTGAATCAGGAAAGAAGAACATGAAGGATATTTCCATGGAGGACATTTCGGAAATCTTTACGGCCCTGTCCAACATGAGCGGCATGCGCTACAGGTTCTCGGATTCTAATCCCGATGGAACTGTTCTTTACAAAAAGGTGTGCACCGTTGAAAGCGATGAAAAAAGAAAGGAAATTGCGGATGCGGTTTCAAGGAACTGCAACGGGATGAACCTTTATTGCCATCAGCATGACCGTCTTCTTGGCAACCTTTACTTTCTTCTGAAATACGAAATGCAGGAGGATGAGCTTTACCTTTCGATTACAAACATGAACAATCTTGGATTGCTGGGGTTCAATGCCTGCAAAAAGGAAAACCTACGCATAAATATCCATGTTACCGATTGTGGCGAGGACATCCTCTTTTACATTTCCGCCGATGCAAACTACGAAAATGTTCTCAAGATGTTCAGCATAAGGAAGGTCATCAAGAAGCTGATGAACGAACGCCTTGATGCCATCTACCGTTGGTTCTTTTTTCAGTTCTAGTGTTTTGTGTTACTTATAATTTTTCTTTCTAATTGATGTAAATCCTTGACGGCTAAAAGCAAATTCTCCATCATAAATTATTGTCGGGCACTGTCCGATTTGTTCTGCCATAAAGAATTTGTTTCAGCATTCAAATGGCACAGATTCCGGATCAGGTCTGGAATGACAAGGAGCATACAATGAATATTTTCAGCAAGGATCATTTTGTAAAAAGATGCCTCATGAGCGCCATCGGTGTTCTTATCTGTGGCATTGCCGTAGGTTTTTTCAAGCATGCGTTTTTTGGAGTAGATCCCTTCCAGTCCCTCATGGCAGGACTTGATGCTCTCATTCCAATCAAGTTTGGAACACTCTATGTAATCGTGAATGTTATTCTTCTTCTGTTCAGCCTGATTTTTGACCGCCACTACATTGGTCTTGCAACTTTCATCAATCTTTTCCTTTTGGGATATGTGGCACAGTTCTCCCTTGAAACACTGCAGCATTTCTTCCCTGCCCCAGCCCTCTATCTCCGTGCGATTTTCCTTTTGATCGGTATCGGCGTCATCTGCTTTGCTTCTTCCTTCTACATTACTGCGGATCTTGGCGTTTCAACATACGATGCTGTTGCCCTCATCATTTCAAACACATGGCACATCTGGCAGTTCAAGTTCATCAGAATCATTACCGATGTAATCTGTGTTGTTGCAGGCGTTGGTCTTTTCCTTCTTGCAACAAAGAAAATCGACGGCATTCAGGCAGTTGTTGGAATTGGTACCATCATCACTGCTTTCTTCATGGGACCTCTCGTTGACTTCTTCCAGGTAAAGGTTGCACGTCCATTCCTTGAAGGCAAATCAGAAAAACAGCCACAGTAAAAATTACACAATTCTCATTGACATCTATTTATTTATTCCAAAATGTGTTAGAATTATGCAAATATGGAAGGGAATGAGAATACAGTTTTTTCAGGCAAAAAAGTAAAGGCAATGCTTACGGCTGTCTTTGCTGTGGGCTTCATTGCCATGACAGTATTTTTTGTCTACGAATATTCTCAGGGACGCTTTAAATCCGAAGAAAACCTTCAGGAATACATTGCGTCCTTTGGAATATACGGTCCACTCATCTTGACTTTCTTCCAGTGCATAAAGGTAGTCTATACGGTAATTCCAGGTGCTCTTGGCTGCATCGTTGGGGCTACCCTTTTTGGAACAGTGAAAGGATTCATCTGCAGCTACATCGGTATCTGTGCAGGGTCGCTCCTTGCTTTCACTTTGTCCCGCAAATTCGGGGTTTCATTTGTAAGTTCTCTCATGGGGGAGAAGCATTACAACAAATGTATAAAGTGGCTTAACAGGAACAGGAAGAACTACTCGGTATTCCTCTGGGTGGCAATAACCTTTCCTTTTTCGCCGGATGACTTTTTGTGTTACTTTTCAGGCCTTACTCACCTGTCCTACAAAAAGTTTCTGATTATACTTTTGACCTCAAAACCATGGACCATTCTTGCATACAGCATCATTTTTGGTTACCTTGGCAAAAGCGTGTAGTTATATTTAGGGGATAAATATGTTAGGTGTTTACAATTACACAGTTTGGATGACTTATGTTGCAATGATCGTTTCCTTCGTCGGCATCAGTTATGTTCTTGACGGAAACTTCAAGGCTGCCCTTCTTTGCCTTATGGCATCGGGAGTTCTTGATATGTTCGACGGAAAAGTTGCTTCAACAAAGAAAGACCGTACTGACTTTCAGAAAGGTTTTGGAATCCAGATTGATTCCATGAGCGACCTTATCTGCTACGGTGTTCTTCCTGCCATGATCGTCTATGAACTTGGACGCGAAGGTTCAAGACTTAAGTTTGGACCTCTTCCACCGGTACATAACATTGTAACTGCAATCTGTGCCTGTTATCTTCTTTGTGCACTCATCCGCCTTGCATTCTTCAATGTTGATGAGGCAGAACGCCAGAAGACTACAACAGAAGAACGTCATATTTACAAGGGGCTTCCAGTTACATCAATTGCCCTCATCATTCCTGCAATCTATGACATCTGCAGCGTTGTGAGAAGACCTTTCAGCGAATATGTTGGTGCAGGCATTCTTATTGTCTGTGGAATTGCCTTCATAAGTCCTTTCAAACTCATTAAGCCTAACATGCTTGGAAAGATTGTGCTTATCTGCGTAGGCATTGCGGAAATAGTTGCACTCATTGTCTGCTGTTAAAATACACGCTTAGTATTCAATATGAAGAAAGAACCAAACGACAAATCAGTTCTTTTCCTTTATGGAACAAAACCGGGCAGAGTGCTTCTTGAAGTAATCCTTGCTTTGAGGACTCCAGCCCTTCTTGGACTTTTCCTTCGATCTTCCCTTTCAATTCCGGCCATCAAGCCTTTCATAAAGAAGAACGGAATCAACATGGATGAATGGAAAGGAAGAAAATTCAAGTCTTTTAACGACTTCTTTACACGAAAAAAAGAATCGGTTTCCTTTGATCCTGAACCTTCACATTTTATCAGTCCCTGCGACAGCCTTTTGACGGCCTACGATATAAAGGTCGACAGCACTTTCCGCATCAAGGGTGCGGATTACAGCCTTACGGATTTTTTCCAGAATGAAGAAACGGGGAAGAAATTCATAGGCGGCAAGTGCCTTGTGTTCAGGCTTTGTGCCACCGACTATCACCGCTATATTTACTGCGACAATGCAACCGTAGAGAGCAACCACTTTATCAAGGGAAAGCTTTACTGCGTTCAGCCAATAGCTTTGGAAAAATACAAGGTTTTCACTTTGAACAGAAGAAGCTGGAACATCCTCCATACGGAAAACTTTGGTGATGTTGCATCAGTAGAAATCGGTGCCTTCAGCGTTGGCGGTATAATCAACCACCACGAAAACTGTGCCGTAAAGAAAGGTGAAGAAAAAGGATACTTTGACCTTCATGGTTCTACAATCGCCCTTCTGTTTGAAAAGGGAAAGGTTCAGCTTTTACCAGAAATTGAAGAAGGTCTTAAAGACGGTGAATATCGCGTTAAGATTGGGCAATGGATCGCCGAAAGCCTTGCCTCTTAGTAATCAAGCATCAAGACACTTTCGGCGCACGATTGCGGGAGCAATCGTGATAGCGGAGAAAAGGTGGTTTGCGAAAGCCTTGCCTCTTAGTAATCAGGCATCAAGACACTTTCGGCGCACGATTGCGGGAGCAATCGTGATAGCGGTTAAAGGTTAGCTTCATTAGGATTGGTAATTCTATGCCAGAGAATAAATATTCAGACCAGACGGACTCAGATGTTGAGGTGGAATTTGATGTTCCACCGCAGTATAAGGTCATCTTGTTCAATGACGACTATACTACAATGGAGTTTGTCGTCGGTATCCTGATGGATGACTTTAACAAAAGCTTTGAAGAAGCCAGTGCCGTCATGCTTGAAGTTCACAAATCAGGCAAGGGCGTTGCGGGCGTTTATCCCTATGACATTGCGGCTACAAAAGCCCGTTCAGCACAGAGCAAGGCAAGGGCTGCAGGATTTCCTTTACAGATTACGGTGGAAGAAGACTAATGGAATTATCTCAGGAACTTAGAAGCGTATTGGAACAGGCCGAAGATGTTGTTTTTGAAAGGGGCCTTGAATATGCAACTCCAGAGCTTGTCCTTTTCTGCATGCTGGACAGTTCGGTTATATATCATTTTTCAATCAATCCCGACATAAATTTGCCTGCCCTGGAAAAGGAAGTCCTTGAGTATCTTGAGGAATACAATCCTACGGACAAGAGAAAATACGGCGACGGCGATGAAGTTCCCCATTCCGTTCTGTTTGATGAGGTTTTTGACAAGGCAGAGGCAATTGCAAGAAAAGAAAAGTCAGGGGAAATAACCTTATATCATTATTTATTTTCCATGGTTTCAGATTCAAGGCTGCATGCTTCATACCTTATGAAGAAACACGGAATCAACATGGAATTCCTTGTGGCAGCCCGTCAGTTTGAACGGGATCACCCGGAGTTCTTTGACCTTTCAAAAATGAATTTTGAACAGATGGCGGAGGAAGCGGCAGCTACTATTGAAAAGTCATCGCCGGATTCCCTTTCAGCCTATGCTACGAACCTTACGGATCAGGCAAGGAAAGGAAAGCTGGACAAGCTTGTTGGCCGCAATGAAGAGATAGAGCGTACGATAGAAATTCTTTGCCGCAGGACAAAAAACAATCCCCTCCATGTAGGCGATGCTGGTGTAGGGAAAACTTCGATTACTGAAGGCCTTGCACAGCGCATTGCAGAAGGAAATGTCCCAGACTATCTCAAGGATGCTGAAATCTATTCCGTTGAGATGAGTTCCCTTGTTGCCGGTACGAAATTCCGTGGGGACTTTGAAAAGAGAATAAAGAAGCTGGTTGAAGAACTTCAGAAAAAACCTAAGGCAATTCTTTTCATTGATGAAATCCACACCATGATAGGGGCTGGAACAGGAAGCAATTCAAGCGGAAACCTTGATGCAGCCAACATCCTTAAGCCGGCCCTTTCAAAGGGAAATCTGCGCTGCATTGGTTCCACAACCTTTGAAGAGTATACTAGGATTTTTGAAAAGGATCGTGCCCTTGCAAGAAGGTTTCAGAAAATAGATATCCTTGAACCAACCCGTGACGAGTGCCTTAAGATTTTAAAAGGAATCCTTCCAAAGTATGAAGAATACCATCAGGTAAAATATTCTCCTGAATGCATTGCCCAGGCAGTGGATCTTTCCGTTCGTTTTTTCAATGACAAAAGACTTCCGGACAAGGCAATCGATGTAATTGATGAAAGCGGAGTATATTCGCGCCTTCACGGAAAAAGCAGGGTAACCGTAAATGAAATACGCCATGTGGTTTCCCGTGCTGCAAAGGTTCCTCTTGAAAACATAAGCGGAAAGGAAAAGGAAAACCTTAAGGGGTTTGATAAAAAGATAAAGGCTGAAATTTTCGGTCAGGATGCTGCCGTTGATCTGGTTTGTGCTTCCGTAAAGAAGGCCAGGGCTGGATTCCGCAACTTGGAAAAACCGGAGGCAAGCTTTCTTTTTGTTGGTCCTACAGGCGTTGGAAAAACAGAACTTGCAAAGGTTCTTGCACAAAAACTGGGCATAAAGCTTTTGCGCTTTGACATGAGCGAATATCAGGAATCCTATTCTATCAGCCGCCTTATTGGTTCTGCTCCGGGTTATGTAGGCTACGAAAACGGTGGTGTCCTGACGGAAGCTGTAAGAAAGGAAAACCACGCAATCATCCTCTTTGATGAAATAGAAAAGGCCCACAGGGACATATACAATACTCTGCTTCAGGTTCTTGACTACGGTACACTCACTGACAGTCAGGGACGCAAGGCAGACTTCAGGAATTGCCTCATAATATTTACGAGCAACTGCGGAGCAAGTGACATGGGCAAGAATTCTGTAGGTTTCAGCGGTTCTGGTGACAGACTAACTAACGACCGTTTTGTACTTAAGGATGCGGTGGATAGGACCTTTACTCCGGAATTTCGCAATAGGCTTGACAGAATCGTATACTTTGACCGTCTTGGAAAGGAAAATGCAGTTCGCATTGCCTGCAAATCCGTGGATGCAATAGCAAAACGCCTGGAAGCAAAGAAGGTTAAGCTGATTGTAGGGCCTGAAGCCTATGATTTCATTGCTGAACAGGGCATGAGCGATGAATTTGGAGCAAGAAACATTCAGCGTTATGCGGAAGACAAGATAGCTTCGCCTTTGATTAACGAACTGCTGTTCGGTAGTCTAACTAACGGTGGTAAGGTTGAAATAGTTGTCGAAAACGGGGAAATCAAATGCCAGGTAATCTCATAGATCCGGAGACAATCTATGAATTCCCACAGCCTGGAACTTTATACGCGGAATACGGCGATTCAATCTGTGCAGTAACGGAAGACATAGATTTGCAGCTATTGTACTCGGCCTACATGCAGGGTGTTTTTCCCTGGTTCAGTGAAGATGATGGGGAACCTGTAGTCTGGCATTCAACAGATCCTCGTTTTGTCCTTCAGCCACAGGATTTTCATATCCCAAAAAGCGCTGCAAAATTCCTTAAGCATACTCCGTATACATACACCATGGACAAGGCTTTCCCTCAGGTAATGATTGAATGTGCAAGGCAAAGCCGAGAAGGGCAGAACGGGACTTGGATAGGCAACATGATGATTGAGGCATATACCAAGTTCCACGAGGAAGGCTATGCCCATAGCTTTGAAGTATGGAAGGATGAGGAACTGGTAGGCGGATTCTACGGTGTCCTAATGGGAAGCGTATTCTGCGGCGAAAGCATGTTTACAAAGGCAACGGACAGTTCAAAAAGTGCATTCATTATTTTCATGAAGGCCTTCATAGAATGTGGCGGAGTAATAGTGGACAGCCAGAGCTACACCGATAATATTGCCCGATATGGAGCAAAAAACATAAGCCGCAGTGCTTTCCTTAAGATTGAAGAAAAAGCACTTTACATTCCCCTTAAGAAAAGCCTGGAAGTGGAATTTGAAATTCAGGCAAGCAAGGTTGTCGGAGGACGCATATAAAAAAAGGTCTGGGAGTTGTTGAACTTCCAGACCTTTATAATTTTAAATGGATGTCAGATTAGAAAATGTATGTTACGAAAAGTCCGCTTGACCATGCTTTTCTGTTCTGTCCGTCAAAGGCTGTGCGGCTTTCAAGGTTAAGGTAAGCATTGAAAGTTGTGTGGCTTGAATAGATGAACTTGATGCCAGGCTTAAGGTTGAGGATTGTTCCACCGTCCCAGTCTTCAGTTGCCTTGGCGTCATCCCATCTCTTGTCCTTTGAACCTGATGCAAAGGAACCCCATACGTTGAGTTCGAATTCCTTTGTGAGTGGAAGGTCAAGTTCACAGCCTGTGTAGAAGGCACTAGAGTAGTTGTCGTCTTCAAACCAGTTGAGTCCTGCTTCCGGTCTTAATGTAATGTCTGTTGAAGGGATGATGAATGTAATTGAAGCTCCAAGTCCGTATGCTTCATCATTCTTTGCATCAGAGAAAAGGCTGTCTGCGGCAAAGTATACGTCAAGCACGAAATTCTTCATGCCGATTGTAGCGCCAGTGTAGAAGTTTGCCTGTTCATCAAAAGCACCTTCCATAGCTGCGCTGAAGGAAAGCCAGTCGCAAGGAGTAACCTTGGCACCGAAGTTTGATGCAGGATCGTCTGTGTTGAATCCGTTAGGAATTGCAACGCCAAGTTCAAGGCCGATGTCGCTTTTCTTGTCTGTCTTGAATCTTACACCAAGTGCGCGCTTTGCATACTTGTTTGCGTATGGAACGAAACCTACAACATCAGCTGTACCAGGTCTGTTGCCGGCATTGTGCACATTGAATTTGTATGAATGAACCAATTCAGAAGAAGTCTGTGTTCTTACTCCACCTCTGTCGTCATAGCTTGTAGAGAAGCCACCCTGGCGTGAGTGTGCGCCTGGTTCAAAGAGCCATGCACCGTAGCGTGGGCAAGGACCTACCTGCCAGTTAAGCTTTGTACCAACACCAAGGTCAAAGTTCTGGTTCAGGTGGTAGAGGAAGTTTACGTAGTAAGAATCCTGAGTAGTGTTCTGTGAATAAACAGCATTGCTGTAATTTCCGTCAATAGCTTTTGCACTGGCTTTTACTGTATTATCGCTTGTGTAGCCATCGAGTCTACCGTAGTGAAGGCTGAGTGCATTCTGGTTTGATGTTCCGAAAACAAAGTTGTCAACGTCACCCTTGTTGTCATAGTTTGCAAGGAAACTTGTGTTGAGCATTCCTTCAACAATAAAATCATTTTTGTCAAAGCGTGCCTGCATTGTGTCTGTAAAACCGTATAGCATAGTGTCGCCGGCATACGGATTGCCGAATCCTGACCAGAATGTGTTCTTCATCTGTGCTTTAGGAAGAACCTGTGCTGAAGCTGCAGCAGCGAAAAGTACTGAGGCTGCAAAAGCAATAAGTGTCTTTTTCATAAAAAAAACCTCCCTTAAATATGTCCGACATTTTAATGTTTTGTGTCAGAATAGTCACTAGGTATTGCTTGGATTGATTCTTTACCTGTGCTACTTCCAAATAAAAAAGAAAAAGATTGCTTACAATGATGAAGAAAAAGTGCTACACTACGGACATGGAACAGTACAAGAAAGATTTTATTGATTTTATGGTTCAGTGCCAGGTTTTGAAGTTCGGTTCGTTCACTCTCAAGAGCGGAAGAAAATCTCCTTTCTTTATGAATGCAGGAGCATACGTAACAGGAAGTCAGCTTGCAAAGCTTGGTGAATACTATGCGCAGGCAATCCACGCTAACTTTGGCGATGATTTTGATGTTCTCTTTGGACCTGCATATAAGGGCATTCCTCTTGCAGTAACAACAGTAATTGCCTACCAGAAACTTTACGGCAAGGAAATCCGCTACTGTTCAAACCGCAAGGAAGTAAAGGATCACGGTGCAGACAAGGGTGCAATTCTCGGTTCCGAGCTCAAGGATGGTGACAGGGTTGTAATCATTGAAGATGTTACAACTTCCGGAAAATCTATTGAAGAAACATATCCAATCGTAACAGGCCAGGCAAAGGTTACAGTTGTAGGTGAAATGGTTTCCCTCAACAGAATGGAAAAGGCATCGGCAGACTGCAACAAGAGCGCTCTTGATACGATTACAGAAAAGTACGGTTTCCCAGCCCGTGCTATCGTAACAATGAAAGAAGTAAAGGAAGCTTTGACGGGTACAGTTCTCACGCCGGAACTGGTAAAGGAAATAGATGCATACTATGAGGAGTGGGGTTGCGCGGAAGCTTTGAATTCCTAGTGATCAGTATCTTTAATAACTTCCGCGCCACGAACTGCAAATGCAGTTCGTGAATGCTGCGGTAGGGGTAAGAGGGCGGAAGCCTTGAATTCTTAAGCGTTGGTGGCTAAAAATAAACCTTAAAATTAGTTTTATGGGTGCAGATTCTGTACCCATTTTTTATGTTCAAGGAGACAGATTACATGACAGACGGGCAGTGGAAGGCTTTTACACAGTTTCGTGATGAGTACAGATCCCTTTGCGAAGAATGGGGGCAGCTGGCACCTAAACTGTTACCATTGCAGAAGGAACTTGCGGGTACAGATTATAAGGTTGAAACCAGCGTGGTATTCAACAGGGCCTATGACGACATTACGAAGGAAGACGAAATTAACCTGATTGTAATAGGAGACAATCCCGGCAAGGACGAGCAGCTTGCAAAAAACAACCGCTACTTTGTGGGCAAAAGCGGTATTGTTGCGGAAAACTTCTTTAAAAAAAATCCCGGGCTCAACATGGATTTCCGCAAAAAGACCGTCATCATGAACAAGACTCCGGTTCATACTGCAAAGACCAAGCAGCTGAAAGATTTGGCAAAAAAAGGCGGTCAGGAAATACAAAATCTCATAGAAGAGAGTCAGCTCAGGTGTGCGGAAATTACGGCAAGACTTCACATGGGCCTTGGAAAAGATACCCAGCTTTGGCTTGTAGGTCACAGTGAGCTAAAAAAGGGCGGAGTGTTCCTTGGCTATAAGGACAGACTGAAAGAAGCCTACGGTGCAAACCCAATGTGGGAAAATGTTTTCCTTCTGAATCATTTTTCCATGGGAAGGTTCAGCGTGGACTTGAAAAATTACAGGGAAGAAAATCCGTCAGTTCCCCTTGCAGATGCCCTAAGACAGATAGGCACAAGGCATAAAAACGAAGTGTATGGAGCTTAATCTTTTGCCATTACGGGTGACAATGTTTTTAAATCTCTCTATAATGTCGTAACAATTCAAATCGTACCAAAGGAAAGAAAATGAAAAGATTATATGAACCAGGACAGCTTGTAGAAACTACAGTTGTTGCAATCAGCGGTGACACAGTATTCATCGACTTGGGCTTGAAGAGCGAAGGCTTTGTTGATGTTGCAGATTTCAAGGATGCAGACGGAAACATCACTGTAAAAGAAGGCGACAAGATCAAGGTTTACTTTGTTGGCGGAAAGCACGAAGAACTCCACTTTACAACAAAGATTGCAGGAAGCTCTGCAAAGGGTGACAATTCAGTATTTGAAAATGCATATAAGAACGGCATTCCTGTAGAAGGAACAGTCAAGGGAGAAATCAAGGGTGGTTTTGAGGTTATGCTCGGAACAACACGCGCTTTCTGTCCATTCAGCCAGATGGGTTACCGCCAGAGAAAGGAACCTTCTGAATATGTTGGACAGCACCTTTCGTTCAAGATTACAGAATTCAAGAACGACGGAAAGAACATTGTCGTTTCAAATCGTGTTCTCCTTGAGGAACAGGCCGCTGCTGAACTTGCATCCCTTGCAGAAAAATACACTGTGGGAATGACAGTTACAGGTACAGTCAAGTCAATCGAATCATACGGTGCATTCATCGACCTTAACGGATTCCAGGCACTTCTTCCAGTTTCAGAAATCAGCCGCACTCGCGTAAGCAGCGTTGCAGATGTTCTTGAAGTTGGTCAGGAAATCACGGCAAAGATCATCAAGGCAGACTGGAAGCACGAAAGAGTTTCACTTTCAACAAAGGAACTTGAAGCAGATCCATGGGATTCAGTTGCAGACAAGTTCAGTGTTGGTGACAAGATTGAAGGAAAGATCAGCCGCGTTGCAGACTTCGGTGTTTTCGTTAATCTTGCAGACGGTGTTGACGGTCTCGTTCACGTTTCAAAGCTCAATGTTGAACGCAATACAAACCTCAAGAAGGTTTTCAATCCAGGCGATGTTCTTGATGTCATCATTGAAAAAATCGATACAGATGAAAAGCGCATTTCTTTGAGCACAGTTGTTTCAAACGAAGAACAGGACAATGCAAAGGAATACATGTCATCTCACAGCGATGATGATGACGGCGAGACATACAATCCATTTGCAGCACTCCTTAAAAAATAAGGCTATGTCCGTAGAAAGTGTTGCTGCGTCGATTGAGCTTGTCGAAATCAAGCAGTTCAAACTAAACATGCGGTAGTTTCGACAGGCTCAACCACCGCATCCAGTATAGCAACACAATTTACGGACACAGCCAAAAATAAAACCTTAAAAATTATAAAAAGAGATTACCCTCTCGAATGTTTATTAAAACTTAAGTCTTTTATTAATTTTAACTTAAAAGAGACCGACAATGAGAGTATGAGGAAGTTTGTCATATTCTTGCTGTCGGTATTTTTTTTGTCCGAAGCATTCTGCCTTGAACTCTACAAGGACAAGGTTGTTGTATCTTACTACGCTGAAAAATTTCATGGCCGCAAGACTGCCAACGGCGAAAGGTTCAACATGTATGACATGACCTGTGCCCACAAGACCCTCCCTTTCAATACAATCATCAGAGTCACAAACTATGCCAACGGCAAGAGCGTTGATGTCCGTGTAAATGACCGCGGGCCTTTTGTTGCAGGGCGAGAAGTTGACCTTTCCAAAGGAGCGGCCGTAAAGCTTGACATGATCAAGACCGGAACCGCAAAAGTAAAAATACACATCGTAAAAATGGGTGCCAACACAAAGCAGAGTGCAGTGTCTGCCGCAAAGGCCCAGAAAATTCCAATCACCCCTTCAAAGGGAACTGCTGCAAAATCCCAGTCTGCAAAAAAACTTGTACTTAAAAGCGGACAGCTCTATGACATTCAGCTGGGCTCCTTTTCCGATGAGAACAATGCCCGCGAATATGCTAAAAAAATATCAAGGGCAAAATTCAAGAATGTTGCCCTTCAAAAATCTGGCGGCAACACCAGGGTTTCAGTCATAAAGGTTGATGGAAAGGATGTTCCTTCAGTTGTAAAGCAGCTTGAAGCAAAAGGTTTTGGCAATGCTTTTGTAAAGGAGAGGAAGAAGTAATGCCGGTGAAATTAGTTCATGCAGTTGAACAGGACAATCTGTTTCCTGACCTTGAAAAATTTGTTCTGCCCCATGAGAAATTCTGCAGCACCCTCTATGAAAAAATTCTTACGAAGGATGAAGGGGTATATGCCGTTTGCGACAGTAAAATCCTTGGTGTATTTTCCTTTTCAAAGGGACATTCCTTTGTCTGCTGCATTCCAAAATGGACTAAGGAAATAAAGTCTGTTGTATCGGATTTTGTAAAGGACAAGAAGGTATTCTGCATTCATGGCGAAGAAAGCGATGTCCTCAAGATGGAAAAAATAATAAAGGGAAAGTATAAGGAGAAGGACTGCAGGAACATGTTCCTTATGGAATATGGCGGTCAGGTCTACATAGACGGAAGTGCTCCAAAAACTTTTGTATGTCAAATGGAAGACTGCGAAAGACTCATGCCGCTACAGACAGGCTTTTGCGTTGAGGAAGTTCTTCCGCCCTGGAAAGAAATAAATCTGCCTTTGGAAAGGATGAATCTTGATAAGGCAGTAAAAAACAATACTGTCTATGCGGTTGGTGACGAGGAATCGATCTATACAAAGGCAAACATAAACATGTTCTCCAGCAAGGTGATTCAGATTTCAGGCGTATATACCCAGAACGATTTCCGCGGTAAAGGATATGCTGCTGCCCTCGTAAACAGGATTGCCTTGATTGCAGAAAAAGTCGGTCGGACTGCAACTCTTCTTGTAAGGCAGGAAAACATGGCGGCCTACAATGCCTATAAAAAAGCTGGCTTTGGAATTTCGGGCACCTACAAAATCGTTTATTTCCGCTAGAAGCTGAATGGAAAAACTAGAATCGGATTCCAAACTGAATAGCCGGGTAAAGCTGGAATTTGGAATTCAGTTCCCAACCTGAGAAGGTTCTCTTTCTTGCGTCTGAGTCAAAGGCGCTGTCATTGAATTCCTTTACATTCAGATCAAAGGCAAAGGCAATGAATCCGCTAGAATTTCCTATAAGATTTCTTGAAAGGGAAAGCCTTAGTTCCGGAACAAAAGCGGCCCTTTCATTTGCATTAGCCTTGGAAGAAAAAATGCACATTTTCCCGAGGACTTCCGTATCAAGGGAATATCTGCCGTAGAAAGGAGTCTTGTGTCCGAATCCAGCAAGCAGATCGACACCTCTGTCCCATTTTGAAAGATCGTAGTTCAGGAGGGCAGTGCCGTAGAAAACAGGAATCCCGTAATGAATTCCGAGGGTCAGGTTCCTGTCTGTTCCAAAGGAAAGTTCAGGATACATTCCTACCTGATACTCCGGCTTAAGGTTTGCAAGGTCAACAATTTCCTTTCGTTCCCTGAAGGAAACTTTTTCTTCCCTTATTCCAGCCTTTCCGACTATGCTTTTTCCGATTTTGAATTTGCTTCCGTTGTATGCATTCAGGTAAATTCTCTGAGGTTCCGTGGTGCCGTTGTATACTCCCGCGGCATTGAAATGTTCAAGTCTTACTTTTGCCGGCGAAAGTAAGACAGTATCATCCGTAACAAACATTTCGAATTCCATGTTTGATGGAACGCCAACAAGAAGCTGCTTGCTTGCTGTAGGAATTGCCGCAACGGGAATCTGCTGATTTTCAATTCCAACAAGTCCTTCGACTACCTGGAGGTAGACATTTTTTTTGCTGTCATAGATTGCAGACTCGATGGCCCCTTCGATGACGACAAGGGTATAATCCATCTGGGAATAGGTGTGATCTTCTTCCGTAACAAGAAGAAATGAAAGATAGGTTTCAATCTGATGCATGTCGGCAAATGCATTGGTCATGTAGTCTGTAAAGCCCGGACGCTTTTCGTTTACTCGTTCCTTCATTTTTTCTACAAGAATCGATTTGCGCTTGCTCTTTTTTTCCTTTATTTCATCCTCAATGGAAGGAAATATCTTGTACATGAGGTTGACGGCTTTTGTATGAAGTCCGGAAAATCCCTTGTAGAAGATTTCCACGTTTCCAACGTAGTGGGAAACAAGACGCGTGATGTAGATAGGAATGAAAGGTCCTGTATAGAAAGGGCAGTAATCCCTTTCAAAAAAACTTTGGTAGAGCCTGTTGATTTCCGGAAGGATTTTGTCTTCAAAAAGTTCCTGGTCAGTGTTGCAATAGTTGGAAAGGGTTCTGGTGTTCCCGTACTTCATAAAGTGCCAGTTGTTGCGGTAGAAAGGCAAGGTAGGAACTATGTCCTCGGCGTTTACTATGTTCCAGATGAAACCGAATTCCTTTGCGTTTGCTTCGCTTTTTGTGGTTACGTTTGGGGAAGCAAAGGTGTATACATAGCAGTTTTCCGGCTTAAAAAAATTGTCATCGTACAGAGTTCTTGCAAGGAGGTTTGAAACAGCGGCCCCTCGGCTGTGTCCCGTTATAAGGATAAAGGAATCCGTAGGATCAATCTTGTTGCGAAGAAGGTATGAAATCAATGCCGTATGAATTATGGAAGAGGCTTTTCCAAACCCCTTGTGAATCTTGTTTTCCGTCTGTGCACTGTCGTTTATGTTAAGGTTAGACAACCATTCGTTTGCCGAAAGAGGGGTTCCACGGATGTTTACGATAACTAACGATTGTTTTCCCTTGCTGCTGACAATGTCTTTGGAGGCAATGCTATAGGCGCACTGGTCATTTCCCCAAAGGGAATCGCTGTAGTCAACATCATAGTTGAGAAAAATGTCTTTGGAGGATATACCTAACATACGGTAGTTAGTATCCAGCATAGTAGGATCATAGGCTATGGCAGACATGAAGCAGGCGATTCTTGCAATTCCGTGGTGGTATTCATAAGAAGAACTTTGTCCAAACCACTTTTCGTCCCATTCTACTGAAAGCTTGGTCTGGTGCCCCGGCGTCGTGTATATGAATGGAATTTTTTCTGCAGAGGCAAAAAAAAGTGAGAAGAAGGAAAGTGCTGCAGATAAAAGAATTCTTTTCATGGTGTTCGGATTATATTTCATTTTTAATAATGTTCATATACTCATTATAAATGTTGGAGAACAATGAAAGGTTACTTCCTTTCCGTTAACACTAAGATATGATACACTTCGATTCCCTCGATAATAATTTTAAGGAGCATGGTTGGTCTGCGATGATGTCAATTTCCTTTTAGTTAAATAATTATCATCATCTTATCCTGCGCAATTTTTTTGCTCAACTCCATAAGCAAAATCTTGCTTTAGTAAAAGGTTGTGTTATACTTATATGGTCAACGCGTGTTGATAAATTTATGTATTTTCGGGGTAAAAAATGAAAAAAACAATTCTGAATGCAAATCTTGTTATTGCTGGAGTAATGGCGCTTTCTCTGTTTGGTTCCTGCAGCCTGAAAAAATCCCCGGTGACAGTGAATCCGCAATCTGAAAAAATTACTGTTCTTCCGGTAAGCAATATTCCGGAAAATTTTTATATGGGTGTGGACATTTCTTCCCTTGTGTCCGTTGAAGCAGGCGGCGCAAAATTTTATGACGCAAAGGGAATGACTTCTGATCCAATTGAACTTTTAAAAGCAGGCGGTGCAAATGCTGTCCGCATCCGTGTATGGAACAATCCAAATACTATAGACGGAAGAACCTACGGCGGCGGAGCTAACGACATTGAAGTTGCATGCAAGCTTGGAAAGAGAGCGACAAAGGCCGGAATGAAGGTCCTCATCGATTTCCACTATTCTGATTTCTGGGCAGACCCTAACAAGCAGACGGCACCAAAGGGATGGGAAAAATTCAGCCTTGAAGAAAAGCAGAAGGCAATAAAGGAATTTACTACCGACAGCCTTAAGAAACTAAAGAAGGCAGGAGTTAAGGTTTCCATGGTTCAGGTTGGAAATGAAATCAACAACGGGCTTTGCGGTGAAATCTACGATGCACAGGTCTGCTCCCTTGTAAAGGCAGGTGCAGAGGCAGTGCGCGATTTTGACAGGAACATTCAGATTGCAGTTCACTATACTGATCCTCTTTCCGAAGGCTATCTTGAGCACAAGGCTTCATTGCTTGAAAAATATGGAGTTGATTACGATGTGTTTGGAACTTCTTACTATCCTTACTGGCACGGCGACGTAAAGAAGCTTTCGGTTGTTCTCCGCAAGCTTTCGAATTTCTACAATAAAAAAGTCATGGTCATGGAAGTTTCCTATCCGTTTACAGATGAAGACGGAGATGGATTTGGAAATGTTGTTTCAACCATGTCGGCAAACCAGGAATTTAAATATCCACTTACAGTTGAAGGGCAGGCAATTGCAGTCCGCGATGTAATTGATGCAGTTGCAAAGGTCAAGGGTGCGGGAATCGGCGTGTTCTACTGGGAACCTGCATGGATTCCTCCAAAGCACTTTGATCTTTCTAAGCGTGATGCGGAAAAAGTTCTTGCCTACAACCAGAACTGCTGGGCTCAGAACGGAAGTGGCTGGGCAACTTTCAATGCTCGCGATTATGACAAGGAAGTTAAGTCTGCGGTCAACGGCGGAACCTGGGACAATCAGGCATTCTTTGATTTTGACGGAAAGGTTCTGGACAGCATCAATGTATGGAACTATGCCCGCACAGGATCAAAAGGTGAGCTTAAGGTTGTCCATATCGATGACCTCCGCGTGGAATTTGCCTACGGAAAACAGAATGAACTTCCTGCAACTGCAAAGGTTGCCTATAACGACGGAAGCGTTGTTGATGAGGCCGTCGACTGGCACAGGGCACAGGCTGAAGCGGTTTTGATTCATCCTGATTTTGGTGAATACAAAGTTACTGGAAAGACAAAGAAGGGTGACGATGTTAACTGCTATGTAAATGTTACGGCAAGCAACTTCCTTGTAAACGGAAATTTTGAGAAGGGCAGTCTTGAAGGCTGGACCGTTACAAACGATCTTGGAAAGGGAAATCCTAAGGTAGACAAAAACAACCAGAATGCAAAGGAAGGGCTCTGCTATGCAACGGGTTGGGAACCTGACAACTTTGATTTTACCTTGAGCCAGGAGCTTAAGGGTCTTGATAAGGGTGAATACAAATGCTTTGCTTCCTTTGAAGGAACTGGAATTAAAAATCCAAGCGGGTCCTATCTTTTGGTTGAAGTAAAAAAGAAGGACGGGAAGACTGTTGCTTTCAAGGCTGATGCCGTAATTCCAAACCAGTGGAAAAAATTTGATCGTGTGGAAATTCCTAGCGTTAAGGTTGATGATTCCGTTGATAGCATCACGGTTAAAGTCCGCATGGCAGCCGAGTATGCCAAAGACGGTGCCAACGGTGCATGGCTTGTCTGCGATGATGTCAATTTCCTGCTTGTAAAATAAATAAAAAAAGCCTGCCTTGCGCGAAGAACCACATCAAGCCTGCTCCGATGAGACTGCGTCTCAAGTCGCAGTTTGATGTGAACCTCCGCTCCGGCAGGCTTTTTTTAGCTGTTAAAAGGAAATTGACATCATCTTGAGTGTGGGGACGGAAAAGCAAAGCCTGCCTTACGCGAAGAACCGCATCAAGCCTGCTCCGGTGAAATCTTCGATTTCAAGTTGATAGCTAAATGCGTGAACAAGATTGCATCTGCAATCTTGGGACGAAAGTTATTGAAGTGATGGGACTGTGTGGAACAAAGCTTTCGCCCAACCTCTGCTCCGCAGGCTTTTTTTAGTGTTATAGAAAAATTAACATCAGCTTGGGATATGGGAGAAGGGTAGAAAAAACCTGCTTGCGCTAGGAACCATGCCAAGCCTGCTGTGGGTGGTTCCTTGGATTTTAATTCAACCTAACTTTATTCATGGTAAAAATGGAAAAATTCCATCACTTTTTCATCTGATTTAAATATATAAAGAAGCCATACTTAATTTCCACGAGAGGTACGATTATGATTAAGATGGCAACTACAGCAATCAACTGTGTTTTTGATAAGAAGAAGAATTTGGAAAAATATTTCAAGTATATTGATGAAGCTGCTGCAAACGGATCTAACCTTGTAGTTTTTGCAGAACAGAGTCTTCAGGGGTATCTTACAAGCCTTGTTAAGATGGAAAGCTCGGATTTCATGTACCAGTACAAGAATGCAGAGATCGCCGGTGAAGGTGAATGCTTCAAGGCAATCATGCAGAAGGCTAAAGAAAAGAACATCTACATAATTTTTGGATATACGGAAAAGGACAAGGACCAGGATTGGGTTCTCTACAACTCAATGGCTCTTGTTGGACCTGAAGGGCTTGTTGGAAATTATCGCAAGGTTCACAATCCATTTGATGAACTTCACATCTATACTCCAGGAAATGAATTCAAGGTATTTGATACTGCCATCGGAAAGATCGGCATGCTCATCTGCTACGACAAGTCGTTCCCTGAAAGCACAAGAACTCTTGCACTCAAGGGTGCAGAAGTAATCGTCATGTCTACAGCATGGGGCTATGATACTTTTGAAACAAAACCTGAAGATATCGGCAAGGACAGATCATTCTACATCTATGATCTTTATGACCGTGTTCGTGCCATGGAAAACTGCTGTTACTTCATTTCTGCAAACCAGGTTGGAATTACCGGAAAGGGAAATTATTTTGGAAACAGCAATATTGTAAATCCTCGCGGTGAAATCGTTGCGTCTACAGGAACAAAGGAAGGCATCGTTTACTATGAGACTGAAAGCATTCAGGAAGACCGCTACGATGCAATGCATGTAGGTTTCTTTGGTCTCAACATGATCAAGGACAGAAGGCCGATTGCTTATTCCAAGATTGCCGAGCCAAAGGAATTCAGCGCAGACGGTGAATGGCTATAAATTTTAGTTATAAATGAATTCATTGCTTAAATATACAAGAGCTGGCACTGTTCCGAATTTATAATCCTCCTTAGGACAGTGTCAAAGGCGATGCGTACATTTTGTGCGTGTCGCTTTTTTTTTTGGAGAACCAAATGTCTACATATTCGATTCTGATTGTTGATGATAATAGGCTGTGCAGGAAACAGATTGCGGGGTTGAATTTTTTCAGCGATAAGAAAATTTTTAAAATCGTGGGTGAAGCCCAGAACGGGTTTGAAGCTCTGGAAATTCTGAAAAAAGAAAAAGTCGACATGTGCCTTACGGACATCAACATGCCCAAAATGAACGGAATTACTCTTCTTAGGGAAATAAAGAGGGAGAACCTCTGTCCCGTTGTAATTTTTATTTCCGGTTTTGCAGAATTTGACTACGCAGTTGAAGGTATTCGTGGCGGAGTTTTCGACTATATTCTGAAGCCTGTTGATGAACAGAAAATATCCAGTTGCATTACAAGGGCAATGGAATTCATTGAGTCTAAAAGAAAGCATGATTATTTCTGGTCCTTCAAGGCCGATTCAATCGTCAAGGCCATCAACAGCGGTGAATGGCTCATCGACGGTGTCGTCTATGAATTCATGGAGTACATTCAGCAGCAGGATTTTTCCATTACGGAACTAGACATTGAATTCAACCACATCCTCAAATATATTTCGGCCAAATGCCTTGAATCAAAACCTTACATAAACAAGTTTTCAATGCTTGAAGAAATCTGCAGCATAAGAAATCAGCTTTTTAATTCCATGGAAGAACTTATTGAAGTTGCAAGGTTCAGGATCAAGGAAATGTACAATGAATTCAACAAGTTCAATATGAGTACGGAAAATCAGGTTTTAAAAAACATCGGGGTTTACATCCTTGAGAACATAGAAAATTCAATCAGCCTTGAAGACATTAGCCGCGACTTTCTCATGAACAAAAAATATCTGAGCACTTTTTTTAAAAAAGAAACGGGTATGAGCTTCATCGATTTTGTTTCCTTTGCAAAAATCGAGAGGGCTAAAATTCTTTTGCGCCGTTCGGGATACAAGGTGAACCAGGTTGCAGCAAAACTTGGTTTTGAAGACGTTGCATATTTCAGCAGACTTTTTAAGGAAAGGACAGGAAAGACTCCTGTGGTTTATTCTAAAGAATAGGAAAAAAGTTGGAATGTGGAATTTTTCATATAAAATCTGACCAAAACCTATAATTACCAGTGCTTCAATCAGGATATTCTTTGGCCATCTTCAAAAAGACGGGGGTCGAAAATGATTGAAGCACTTAAAGAATACAAGGTAGCAGCCATCAACTGCGAGCCTAAGATGTTCGAAAAAGAAAACAATCTTAAAAAGCAGTATGCACTTGTAGAAGAAGCCGCAAAGAACGGAGCAAAACTCATTGCCCTTCCTGAAATGGCAACTACAGGTTACTGCTGGTACGACAGGGAAGAAGTTGAACCTTATGTTGAGCCGATTCCAGGTCCTACTACAGACTTGTTTGGAAACATTGCAAAAAAATATGACTGCTACATTGTAGTCGGCATGCCTGAAGTAAACACAAAGACTGGTGCCTACTATAACAGTGCAGCCCTCATTGGTCCTGACGGTGTTGTCGGAACTCACAGAAAAACTCACGGATACATTTCAGAACCTAAATGGACAAAGCAGGGTGATCTTGACCACGTTGTCTTTGACACTCCCATCGGAAAAATCGGAATGCTTATCTGCATGGACATCCACTTCATTGAGACAGCTCGTCTTGAAGGTGTGCGCGGTGCAGATGTAATCGTCCACATAAGCAACTGGCTTGCAGAAAAAACTCCTGCTCCATACTGGATCAACAGGGCTTACGAAAACGGCTGCTATGTTCTTGAATCAAACAGAATCGGTCTTGAGCGCACCGTTGAATTTTCAGGCGGAAGCTGCCTCATCAATCCAGATGGAACACTCCAGAGCTACTGCGACAGCGAAGAGGCAATCGTTTATGGAACTGTAAGTCTTGAAAAAGCACGCGAAAAGAAATTTGAAAACGGAATGGCAAAATTCGAAAGCCGCCGTCCAAAGCAGTACATGGATCTTTTGAGGGACCCATACCTTTGGAATCCGCTGGACTTCCATCCCCTTTACGGACACGATCCGCTTCCAAAAGGAAAGAAGAGTCTAGTGACTGTTTGTCAGATGTCACCTTCTGCTGATGTCAAGGCAAACCTTGAAAAGATAATTGCAAAATCAGAAGAGGCAGCAAAGTCAGGAAGCGAACTTGTGGTATTCCCAGAACTTGCCCTTGCCTCAAAGGATTCTCCAGTAACAGAAGGCTGTGCAGAAATCGATGCATTGATTGACTGTTCCATGAAGAACGGAATCTACATCGTGTTCGGTGCTGCAGAACTTGACGGCAGCGAAAAATTCAACAGCGCATATATGGTAGGTCCACACGGTCTTGAAGGAAAGTACAGAAAGATCCACTTGAGCGAAGAAGACAAGAAATGGGCAAAGGAAGGAAACCTTGGCTTCGTTTACTGCAACATTCCTTGCGGAAGAGTTGGACTCATGATCGGTACTGATGCCTTGATTCCAGAAACGGGAAGAATCCTTGCACTTCTTGGATGCGACATCCTTGCTGCTCCTTCAAGCGTAGACTGTCCTGTTCCATACGGACTCAGGGGAACTACAGCCGGACACAACTATCCGATTCCTAAGGGATATTCAACAATCCACTGGCACCTTTGGAGGGTACGCGGAGGAGAAAACAACTGCTACATGCTTTTTGCAAACGAAGTTTCATCAAAGGCATTCGGCAGAAGCGGAATATTTGGTCCTGATACCTTCAAGTTCCCACGCGATGAAAGGATCTGCAGTGCAGACAAAGAGGAGCTTGTTTCGATGACAGTTGATACAGGCAATTCTCCAGATTCCGTATATCCGACAAATGTTGTCCGCAGAAAGGATCTTGTTTCAATGAGACAGCCTTTGTGGTACGACCCGCTGGTAATGTAAGGGAGCAGTGAAAATGGCTAAGAGATTTGCAATAACGATAGCAAGAACTTTGGGAAGCGACGGTGGAGAAATTGCACGCCGTGTTGCTCAGCAGCTGAACATCAGGTTCATAGATAAGGAACTTCTGAGCATTGCTTCTTCGGAAAGCGGAATCAGCGAGGCTTTGTTCAACGTAATGGATGAAAAGCTTAACAGAAGGATTTTCCGCCAGAGTACCGCCGCATATCGCGGTGAGGTATATGCACCAGGTCATGAAGATTTTCTGTCAAACAAAAATCTTTTTGAATATCAGAGCAAGGTCCTTCGTGACATCTACAATCAGGGAGAACCCTTTATTGTGGTGGGACGCGCAGGAAGCTTCATCCTTGATGAATTCCCTAATGTTGTGAAGGTAAATGTTGTTGCCTCCGAACAGTATTGCGTGGAAAACATCATGGACAGGAACTGCATCAGTGAAAGTGAGGCGAAGAAACTCATAGCAAAGACAAACAAGTATCGCTATGACTTTTTCAAATACTTCACTGGAAAGGAGTGGGGCAATCCGTTGAACTATGATCTGTGTCTTAATTCATCAACGCTTGGAATTGAGAACTGCGTTCAGCTGATTGTGGAATCAGTTAAGGCTAAAGGACTCTTGTAGGGGTCATTCATCGGGAAGATGAAAATAAACAATGAGAGGTAGACTTATGAAGAGAATTACAAAAGTTGCATTGGGATTTTTGGCAGCAGGAATCATGGCTTTTACAAGCTGTGGTGGAAAGAAGGCTGCATCTGACAAGATCAAGATTGCAATCCTTACAGACGTTACTGGAGACTTTTCAAGCTATGGTATCCAGGCATCAATCGGTACAAAGCTTGCTGTAGATGAAATCAACGCTGCAGGCGGTATCAATGGAAAGCAGATTGAATTGATTCAGTATGATACACAGACAGACAACACAATCTACCAGGAAATGGCAAGAAAGGTTTGTCTTGAAGACAAGGTAGACATGGTTATCGCAGGTATTTCAAGTGCATCACGCGAAGCCATCCGCCCAATCTTTGAAGAGAATGAAACACTTTACTTCTACAACCAAGAATATGAAGGTGGTGTTGCAAGCCACTACGTATTCTGCTGTGGTCCAATCCCAGAAATGCAGATTGATCCAACTGTAGATTACCTTATGAAGGATGTATGTCCTGCAGGTGCAAAGGTTTACATCATTGCCGCAGACTACAACTTCGGTCAGATTTCTTCACAGTGGGCAAAGAAGGCTGTTGAACGCAACGGAGGTTCAGTTGTAAAGACTGAATTCATTCCTCTCGGTGTAAGCCAGTTCAGCTCTACAATTGCAAACATCAACGCTGCAAAGCCAGACATGATCATTTCATTCTGTACAGGTGCTGCACACATGTCATTCTACGAACAGTGGTCAAACAGCAAGTTTGCTGAAATCCCTATCGTTACAACATGTGCCCTCGCAATCAACGGTGAACACAAGCTCTTTGAAGCTCCTGCAATGGCAGACGTATATGTAGGTGCTCCTTACTACGAAGAAGTTGAGACAGAAGCTGCAAAGAAGTTTACTGCAGACCTTAAGGCTGCAAATCCATCTGTAAAATACATGGGTTGGGATGCTGAAGCATGCTACACATCAGTTTACCTTTACAAGGCTGCCGTAGAAAAGGCAGGAACAGCAGATGTTGAACCAGTCATCGCAGCTCTTGAAAGCGGAGTAAGCTTTGACGGTCCAGGCGGAATGGCTGTAATCAACGGAAAGGATCACCACACAATCCGTGACATTGCCGTAGGTAAGGTTGAAAAGGACCACACACTCAAGGTTATCAATACTTTCAAGGGTGTTAAGTCAAACTTCATCGAAAGCCTTGGCGTTGACCTTGCAAAAGAAGGAAAGAACGCTAAGAACCTTCAGTATACTCCAGACGGAAACTAAGGTAAGTAAAACATAGGAGAAGAGTTTTATTGAACACAATGGCGTGTTGAATCCAAAGTTTATCCAGGGTTTAACGCGCCATTTCACTATCAGGGGGTCGTAAATGGATATAGTAATTTCATACCTTTACCAGATAATAGACAGCTTCAGTTTTCTTATTCTGAGTTCAATAGGTCTTGCTGTCATATTTGGAATGATGAACATCATCAACATGGCACACGGTGAATTCATCATGCTTGGTGCCTACATTTTTACAATAAGCGCTCTGGCGGGAATTCCGTTCATCTTGAGCGTACTTATTGCAGTTCTTGGAGTGACGGTTTTTGGCATCTTGATCCACAAACTGATCATCTCAAAGCTTCACTCAAGGCCTATGGATTCAATCGTAATCACATACGGAATGAGCCTTGTCATGAAGCAGCTTATACAGATTATCTTCGGTTCTACAATGCCGTCTGTATCAATGCCGCTTGGTTCGGTTACCTTGGGTGGCAATGTTCTTTCAGTGTACAGAATTGTTCTCGTGGTAGTTTCAATAGTAATGCTCGTCGCATTCTACATGTTCTTCAACTACACAAAGTTCGGCCTTTATTCACGCGCCACAATGCAGAATGCAGAAGTTGCAAAGGCACTTGGAATCAACACAGGTTTTGAATATTCAATGACCTTTGCCATCGGAGCTGGAATCGCAGGTCTTGCCGGCGCCCTTTATGCACCTGTAATGGCAGTTTCTCCAATACTTGGAGACAGCTTCATCATCCAGGCATTCACAACTGTAGTTGTAGGTGGTGGCAATCCGCTCATCGGAACATTCCTTTCTGGAACAGTTCTTGGCGTCATCAGCGGAATCGTTTCTCTTGAACAGGGACAATTCATCGGAAAGATTGCAATGCTTGTTGCGGCAATCATCTGTATCCGTGTTCTTCCAGGCGGATTCTCTGGTCTTGTTGAAAAAATCCGCAAGGGGGTTTAATTATGAACTTGAAATCAATAAGCCGTTCTTTTAGAAGTGAATCAGAAAACCTGATAGCAGTACTCATGTTTGCTTTCTTCATGATTCTTCCGGCAGCAACATCAGCATATAAAATTCAGATCTATACAAACTTTTTCAACAGCATCCTTCTTTGCTTGAGCATCGTGTTCATCTGGGGATACTGTGGAACATTCAGCTTTGGACAGGCAGCCTTCTACGGTCTTGGAGCCTACAGCTACGCAATAATTTCTGGCAACATGGGAATCCATTCAATGACTCCTGTGGCAGCTTTGCTTGCAATTGCAATTGTCTGGCTCTTTGCCCTGGTCCTCGGTTACTTCATGTTCTACGGCGGAGTAAACGATGTTTTTGTAGGTATCCTTACACAGTGCATTACCCTTGCCCTTTCAACCTTCTTTGGACAGACAGCAGGTCCTGAATGGCATGTGGGAAAAATCCTTCTTGGCGGGTACAACGGAATCACAAAGATTTCACCGCTTTACCTTGGAAGCCTTAAGCTCAAGGGAGTTTCACTCTACTACTTCTGTGCAATCGTGGTTTTCGCAGTGGTTCTTGTTTTCAAGATTCTTGAAAAATCAAAGTTCGGCTACACAATGGTTGCCGTCAGGGAAAACCGTCAGAGAAGCAGCATGTTCGGTTACAACGTTCCAAAAATTCAGATGATCGTATTCAGCATCGGCGGTGCCATCGCAGCTTTTGCAGGCGTACTCTATGCATCATGGGGTGGATATGTATCTCCTTCTTCAATGAGCATCACACAGGCAACACTTCCTGTAATCCTTGTTGCATCAGGCGGAAAGAAAAGCCCTGTAGCAGCAATGCTCTTTGGATTCATCTACTACTTTGCAAACAACCTTCTTACAGGATCAGGAAGCAGCTATTCACTCCTTATCCTTGGCCTTGCACTTGTAGTTGTAGTCCTCTTTATTCCTCAGGGACTCTTTAAGGCTCTCTTTGGAAAACTTGATGAAAAGATTATGAGGAGATTCTGCCATGAGTGAGATTCAGGAAACAGAAAGAGGGTCTGAAAGACCAGGGTCTGAAAGACCCGTTGTATTGGAAGTTAAAAACATAGCAAAAAGATTCGGTGGAATCACAGCCCTTACAGACTTCAACCTTACTGTCCGCCAGGGAGACATCCACTGCCTTATCGGACCGAACGGTGCGGGAAAGACAACTGTCCTCAAGATAATCATGGGACTTTATCCACCTTCAGCCGGAAGAGTAGAACTTAACGGTCACAACATTACGGGCATGAAATCCCACGAAGTCGTTAAGAAGGGCATCTCCATCAAGATGCAGGTTCCAGGAGTCTATCCTGACCTTACCTTGAGGGAAAACATGGTGATTGCAGCACAGAACTTCATTCCTAAAAAGGATCTTGATGCGGAAATCGACAGGCTCATAAAGCTTGTAAAGATAGACAACCTGGGAAATCCTCTTGTAAAGAACCTTTCCCACGGACAGCAGCAGTGGCTTGAAATTGCAATGGCATTGTCCAGCCACCCTAACATCCTTTTCCTTGATGAACCTGCAGCAGGTCTTGGTCCTGAAGAGACACAGTTTACTGCAGATCTTGTAAAGGAACTGAATGCTCAGGGAATGACAATCCTCTTCATTGAGCATGACATGAACTTTGTCCGCGCAATTGCAAAGCAGGTAACGGTTCTTCATCACGGAAAGAAATTTGCGGAAGGAACCCTTGATGAGATTCTTTCAAATGAAGAAGTAGTCCAGATCTATCTTGGAAAGCAGTAGGAGGCTGACATGCTGAAAGTTACTAACCTGTCATCAGGATATGGCAAGGTACAGATATTGAATGATGTGAATCTTGAAATTGCGGAAGGTGAAATCGTTTCCGTCATCGGTCGTAACGGTGTTGGAAAAAGCACATTCTGCAAGACTGTAATCGGAATTCTTCCAACCATGGAAGGACAGATTATTTTTGACGGAGACAAGGATATTTCAAAGACAAATGCCTACAAAAGGGCAAGGGCTGGAATTGCCTATGTTCCGCAGGGACACGGAATTTTTCCAAAGCTTACAGTTCATGAAAACCTTACAATCGGTGCCCTGATCAATGAAGCTCAGAAGGAAGAAGCCTACGACAGAATCTACAATTACTTTCCACGTCTTGGAGAACGCCGCAATCAGATGGCAGGAACCATGTCGGGTGGAGAACAGGCAATGCTTTCCATAGGCCGTGCTTTGGTTAACAAGCCAAAGATCATGATTCTTGATGAGCCGAGCGAAGGTGTTCAGCCGAACATCGTTTACAAGATGGGTGAAATCGTTCAGAAGGTAAGCAGCGACCTGGGTCTTACGGTCATGATGATCGAGCAGCACCTTGGACTCATCCAGCAGGTAAGTCAGAGGGGATATGTAATGGACAAAGGACACATCATTGAACCTTTGACAAAGGAACAGATCAACGACGAATCTTACGTAACAAAGTTCCTTTCCGTATAAAAAATCAGGCAGACTCCGTTTATATGGAACCTGCCTGTTTATATTCCCTGACACGGAGCATCAAACGACCCCTGGTGTTCCGTGTCTCTTTTTTTTACAGTGCCTGTCTGTATCTTTCATACAGCAATACGCCTGCTGCGACTGAAACATTCAGGCTGTCGATTTTTCCGCATGTGGGAATGGAAACGATGTTGTCGCACTGTTCTTCAAGAAGACGGCTCATTCCGCTTCCTTCGCTTCCCATGATGATGCAGGTCTTTCTGTCGAACTTGATTTCCTGCAGTGATGTTCCGCCTGCATCTGCACCGTAAACCCAGAAACCGCATTCCTTGAGCATCTGAACCGAGCGAACAAGGTTTGAAACCTTTGCAACATTTACCCAGCTTGAAGCACCTGCACTTGTACGGGCGATGATCTCATTGTCCTTTACGTCGCTTGCGCTTCTGTGGTCTGGAATTACAAGGAGGCTTGCACCAAACTGGTCGCATGAACGGAGTATTGCGCCGACATTGTGAGGGTCGGTTACGCTGTCGAGGACCACAACGGTTGCATTTTCGGGGCAGACCGTAAGCCATTCTTCCAATGCAACGATGTTCTTTGCGTTTTCTTCTTCGCCGTCTACGACAAGGATTATTCCGCGGTGGTCGCGTGACTGAGGTGGAAGGGCTGCACACATTGTATCAAGCTGCTTGCCGTCGACAAGGGAAACTTCAATGCCGCCTTCCTTTGCCATGCCGATGATTTTCTTGATGCGTGGACCAGGTTTTGAATAGTAAACATGAGGAACAATGCCTTCAGGCTTTGAAACGGAATAACGACGAACCTTTTCTTCTACGCCGTGGAATCCTGTATAGATGTTCTGTGCCATATCTGTGCCTTAAAAAAATAGCGCAGCAGAAAGCTACGCCATGTATAAATAATGCTGAAAAAGCAAATCTAAAAACCAGTGGGCCCCAGCTACGGAGATAAGGGCAATGGATAACCTCCCGCTTCACGATTAAAAGCGCTGAGCCATTATGGCGGGCCCCTCCTTCCCCTTCTCTGCACTCGCACGCGCTTGCTACGAGCGCATGTCCCACAGGTTTTTATTAGTTTTTACCACACAAGGGCATAGCAGGTGCGTGTGACCTTGCGAAAATCGGAGAAAAAATTAATCGCAGATTAATTTTTTCCACACACGACCAAAGCAGGTGCGTATGGTCGTGCGAAAATCGGAGAAAAAATTAATCGCAGATTAATTTTTTCCACAACACTGCTTGTATTTCTTGCCTGAACCACAAGGACATGGTTCGTTGCGGCCGATCTTTCTGCCTTCGCGTACAACAGTTGTAGGGCGCATCATGCCTTCGCTGTAAAGCCATTCGCCGTTAACCTTTCTGAAGCCACCGATTTCGTGGTGAACATCGCGCATGCCGTCAGATGTGTATGTTGCTTCGAATTCAACGATTCCTTCGTCGTCGTTTTCTGTTCCCTTCTCTGTGCGCAGAATCTTGAGCCCATGCCATGTGCTCTTGTTGCTCCAGTCCTCAGTTGCCTTGCGGTCGATCTCAGCGATCTTGTCGCCTTTTTCGCAGCTGTTGATGATGAAGTCGATTTCATGCTTTACGTATGAAGTATAGCGGGCTCTCATGAGGGCTTCTGCAGTAGGAGCCTTTGTTGTTCCCTTGATGATTGGTTCGCAGCAGTCTGAATAGTTTTTGCCGCTGCCGCACGGACATAAATCTTTGTTTTCACTCATAATGCCAAATAATAACATTTATGGTATAATTATGGAAGATTATGAACGGTGATAACAGCTCATCAAGGAAAAAAGTTTTCATTACACTGCTTGCTGCCTCCATATCATTTCTGGCTGCCGGCATCATTCTGTTTTTTTCAAACATTCTTCCAAGATTGAAGAATGGTCAGGGAGCCATCTTTGAGTCTTCAGGTCAGGAAAGAAAGAATCACGTTCTAGTTGTAGGTCAGGCTGACAATTCGGCATTTCTGAATCAGATTTTTGACGGGGCAAAAAGCCTTGCAGTTCAGTTTAATTCGGTGGTGGAGTTACGTGCTCCTACTCTTGAGGCAGAAAACATGTCCCTCCAGACTCTGGTTGACTATGCTGCTATGGTCAACTGTGACGGAATCATCGCCTATGTTAATCCACAGGTAAACCAGCTGAAGAAAGCAATCCGTGCAGACGGAACTGAAATTCCCATCATTACCATCGGCCACTATGTTCCGGATATTCCGCAGATTTCCTTCATCGGAAACAACTACTCCAGTCTTGGATGGCAGCTTGGCGTGGAATCGGAAAAAATGGCAAGGGACAGCGACAGGACCTTCATAGTCATCAGCGGAAAGTCAACCAATCCTAACTATGGAAACATGGTGAACAATCTTGTAACTTTCTATAAATCCAGTGAGATAGATTCCTTTGAAATCCTGGATAATTCCAGCGAAGAAAATGAGGAAAGGATTACAAATGCCATCAGGGATTCTGAACTGAAAAACATTTCCATAATCTGCCTTACGGAAGAAGATTCCCTCAGGGTGATGAGGGTTGTTTCTTCCGTTCCTGCAGCCCACAAGGCAAAGGTTCTGGGCTTTGGTGAAAACGAGACCCTTGAAATCTACCTTAAAAAAGGACTCCTTACAAAACTTGTTTCCCTTGATCCCGTAAAGATTGGACGCACGGCAATGTACGAGCTTTTTGAATACAGAAGCCGCGGATATGCAAACAACTACATCAGCGCAGAAATCCGTGTAAGGAAGGGAAAATGAAAAAACCAATTTTGAAAGCCTTTCCGAACAAAAGCCTCCGATGGAAGATCATGTTCAGCATTACCATGTTCTTCATTGTTATTGCAACAAGTATTTTTGTAACCATGTTCATTGACCAGTATGCTCTTGGAGTCATAGGCCGTTCCTTTCGTTCCAACGAGGAGCTGAACTCCTTTTCCAACGACATCGTTCTTGCGGAAAATGCACTGGAAACCTACATCAACTACAGAACCTACGAAAGCATCAACAATTACTATATTGCCTCAAACCGTGTTGAATATTTTTGTCAGACCATGCAGGTTTTTCCTTCCACCGATGAAATCCGTCATCAGGAATACATAGTCCATCAGCTGGCCCTGTCTTTCCTGCAGCATACTTCAAAGGCGGTTTCTGCACATCGAGCAAACAGACCCGTGAATGAAAACTACCAGAAAAGCCTTCAGGTATATCAGTTTCTTGTAAATGAAATTTCAAGGCTGAACATACTTTACATGAAGAAAAATTCCACCGTCTACAATTTTGACAGGAATAATGTTCGTCTCATCCTGAATTTCTACATCGTGTTCTTCCTGGGATTTTTCATGCTTCTGCTCCTGCTTCTTTATGCCCTGATCGGTTCCATGACAAAACCTCTTGCGGAGATTTCTGATGTTGCCCTCCGCGTGGCAGAACGGGATTTTGATGTTCCTCTTTTCAACAGGGAAAGCCATGACGAAATCGGAAACATCTGCCGTGCCTTTGACAGAATGATCATAAGCATCAGGGAATATATCGACACCATCTGGGAAAAGGCCCGTACGGAAAACGAACTTCGCGAGCGTGAAATGGAAATGCAGGCCCTCTATGCAGATGCTCAGCTCAAGGCATTCCAGAGCCAGATCAATCCCCACTTCCTTTTCAACACCTTGAATACCGGAGCGCAGCTTGCCATGATGGAAGGCGCCGACAAGACCTGCTATTTCATCGAGCAGACCTCAGACTTTTTCCGTTACAACATCCAGCAGCAGAAGGAAGATGCAACCATCAGCGACGAGCTTGGAATGGTAGACAACTTCGTATACATAATGAAGGTTCGTTTTGGAAAGCGCCTTGAGTTCATAAAGGATGTGCCTCAGGAAGAGTTTATGCAGCACCTTCCGTCCATGACCCTTCAGCCTCTGGTAGAAAACTGCATTCAGCACGGGCTCCAGAACGCAAGGGGCAAAGTGGAACTCAAGGTTCAGCGTATTGATGGATTTGTTGAAATTTCTATAAGCGACAACGGCAGTGGTTTCAATTCGGAGGTGAAGGAAAAACTTCTTGATGCGGCCCGCAGAGGAGTTACTCCTGATTACACTGAAATAAAAAAAGAAGAGAAAAAATCAACTGATGAGCACACTGGAATCGGACTCATAAATGTTTTCCTGCGCCTTCGTCTTTACTTTCATAGGGATGATGTCTTTGACATAAGGTCAAATGATGACGGTCAGGGAACTAAATTCATAATAAGGATACCGGAAAATGTATAACATTTTGACTTGTGATGATGAGCAGATTGTAATTGATTCGCTACAGTTTATTATCAATAAGAATTTTGAAGGTCAGGTGAATTTATTCTCAGCCCTTTCAGGCAGCGAAGCCCTTGCCATTGCAAACCGTGAAAAAATTGACATCATCTTCATGGACATAAACATGCCTGGCATGAGCGGTCTTGAAACCATCAGTTGTATAATGAATCTTAAGCCGGAAACCGTCATCGTAGTCCTGAGTGCCTTCGATAAATTCCAATATGCACAGGAAGCCATGAACCTCGGTGCATACAAATATATTACGAAACCGGTAAACAGGAATGTGGTAATCCAGACAGTAAGAAATGCCATGAATCTTGTGGATGAAAGGCGAGGCAAAAATAATGAAGGGCTGGACCTTCAGAAAAAACTTGATACGGTTTCCCCGATGGTAGAAAGTGATTTCATCTATTCCTGCATGTTCAGCAGCGACAAGAAGGAAGATCTTTCAAGCTACCTTGAATATTTTAATCTTGATGTAACCAACTATTTTTTTACATGCATTGAAATTCCACACGGTGACTCCAAGAATCAGTATGATTTTTACAATGGTATCAGGAAGATGCTGGCGGACAGATACAAGTACCTTATGGGTTCCTTCATGGCCAACAGGCTTGTCATTTTTTTCTGCCTGGACAAGAGTGATCCGGCGGAAGATCTTTTTGAAAGTTTCCATGAAGTAGCAAAAAGCATATATGCCATGCTCAGCATGAATATCAGCCAGAGGATCCGCATGGGAGTCAGCCGCCTTTCAAATGAACTTTCCAATGTTTCCTTGTCCTGCAAGGAAGCGGTGGATGCCCTTAACAGGACTTCTCCAAACGGGGAATGTCTCCTTGCAGAGGAAATGACGAAAAAATCCAGTTCGCCGGAAAAATCCCATGAAGTGTGTGAAAGAATCTACAATCGTCTTCGCATAGGTGATTCCGCCGGAGTCAAGTTTCTTGCAGGTCTTTTCTGTTCGGAACAGGCTTCTGCCGGTCTTGAACTTGACAGGATCAAGAGCGGTGTTTTCGAGCTTCTGGTAAACATACGCAACATTACCAAAGAATTGAATCCAGGCTATGAAAACCCGTCCTTTGATACAGCCTTTACTGTGCTTGTTGGTGCCCAGGAAATTTCCGTAATCCAGGATTTCCTTGTAAATGTTCTTGTGGAATGCGCCACAGCCGTTTCGTCGGTGAAGGAGCAGAGGGAGAATCCGCTGGTAAAGAAAATAATCGAATATATAGATCAGAACATGAGCCGCAACTATTCCCTTGAAGATGTCGCCGCAAGCATAGGTGTTAGTCCGTTCTATGTAAGCAAGCTTTTCAAGGAAGAGATGGGAGAAACCTTCATCAACTATGCTACTGACCGGCGATTGGACAGGACAAAGAAGCTTCTTGCTGAAACGGATCTTTCCATCAAGGAGATTGCAGGTCAGACAGGTTACAGCGACCAGAATTACTTTAGCCGCCAATTTAAAAATAAGTTCGGAATTTCTCCGACCGATTTCAGAAATACAAATAACCAGTAAGGGGTTAGAAAATGAAAAAAGTTTTTATCAAATCTGTAGCAGTATTTCTTTTTGTTGCATCGGGCCTTACCTCCTGCAGTAAAAAGCATGTAAACGAACACCTTTCTCAGGGGAACATGAACGGCATTACCGTAGGTTTTTCCATTGATACACTTGCCATAGAGCGCTGGCAGAGAGACCTGGATGTCTTCATGGCAAGCGTCCGAAGCCTTAATGCAGATGTCATAGTTCAGAATGCAGGCAACAGTGTGGAAGAACAGAAAAGGCAGCTCATGTACCTTCTTGAAAGGAACGTGAATGTAATTGTAATTCTTCCAAAGGATGCTGAATCCCTGAAAGATGAAATAGAAAAAATCCGTGCAAAAAACATTCCCGTAATTTCCTATGACCGGCTGATAAGGAATACGAAAATAGACCTATACATTTCCGTTGACAGTACAAAAGTCGGAAGCCTTATGGGACAGACCATGAAGGCTATAAGCGGAACAAAAAACTGGATATGCATTCTTGGCCCGCAGGAAGACTTCAACATGACCTTGATCCAGAACGGAATTCTAAGTTCCATAAAAAATCATGGTCCTGTAATCAATGATATTTTTTATACTGAAGGATGGGATTACGATCATGCAAAACAAAAGATGGTTGATGTAATTACCAGCGGTCAGATTCCTGATGCGATTATCTGCGGAAACGATGCAGTTGCAGATGCCGTTCTTTCTGTTCTTAATGTATATTATCCGGACAGGCACATACCTATCTGCGGACAGGATGCAGACATTGCGG
The DNA here is from genome assembly GCA_024400915.1 of Treponema sp. GTDB lineage: Bacteria > Spirochaetota > Spirochaetia > Treponematales > Treponemataceae > Treponema_D. The sequence continues at coordinate 22,590 of JAKSLX010000018.1, read as the reverse complement.
CATGCCAGAACATAGCCCGTGGCTATCAGGATTTTACCATATACAAGCCGATTACACTTCTTGCAAGAAAGGCTGCCGAATATGCAGTTCGTATAGGCAATGGAGAAAATGCGGAATCCATTGCTGCAACCGGAATGACCATTGATAACGGGGATTCAAAAATTCCCTGTATCCTTCTTGAACCGACCGTTGTTACAAAGGAAAACATCGACGAAGTTATCATTGATTCTGGATTCCATACTCACGGTGAAGTTTACATGGATTAGAATTGAAAGTATAATTTTCGGCATAAAATTTGAGGGGATAAAATGAACGTAATTACAAAAATTGAACTCGATGAATGTTTCAAGTATATAAACAGCGCCCGCGAAGAAGTAGGAAACCGCGTTGTTGGTCAGAGGGATGTTGTAGATGGAATCATCATGGCTCTCATTGCTGGCGGTCATGTTCTTCTTGAAGGTGTTCCAGGCCTTGCAAAAACTCTTGCGGTAAAAACTTTTGCGGATATTTCGGGTCTAGAATACAAGAGGATCCAGTTTACTCCCGATCTTCTTCCAGCGGATGTTACGGGTACACTCATCTACGAACAGTCTACAGGAAGATTCAATGTAAGGAAGGGGCCTGTTTTTGCTAACCTTGTCCTTGCAGATGAAATCAACCGAGCTCCTGCAAAGGTCCAGTCTGCGCTCCTTGAAGCAATGGCAGAACAGCAGGTTACAATCGGTGAGAATACATACAAGCTTGCAGATCCTTTCTTTGTTCTTGCAACCCAAAACCCAATCGAGCAGGAAGGAACCTACAGCTTGCCTGAAGCAGAACTTGACCGTTTTCTCCTCAAGCTTATAGTTCACTATCCGACCCCAGAAGAAGAAATTCAGATCGTAAAGTCGGAAGGCCGTGCAGAAAAAATTCCGGTAAACAAGGTTTTCAATTCCTATGCCTTGCAGAAATGCCGCAATGCAGTTGATGCCGTTACGGTTGACGACAAGATGCTTGCCTATATCGTTTCCATCGTAAACGCAACAAGAGCAAATTCGGTTCAGCCTAACAGGAAGAACGACATTCAGCGCTACATTGCCTTTGGTGCATCACCTCGTGCAGGTATTGCACTTCTCCGTTGTGCTAAGGTTCATGCACTTTTTGAAAACAGAAGCTTTGTCCTTGCAGAAGATATCCAGGCAGTCGCAAAGCAGGTTCTCCGCCATCGTCTTGTATTGAATTACGAAGCCGCAGCAGACAATGTAACGGCCGATGACCTCATTGAAAAGATCATCGATTTTATGCCGGTACCATGATGAAATCACGAAGTGATTTCATCTATCCAACTCGTCAGAGTTGGATCGGTTTTCTCGAATCTATTCTGATGCGTTAGTTTTTATGTTAGTTGAAAATTTCAGTACATGTAGCGGAGCATTTTTTTGAAGAACAATACAGCCCAGAGGGCGCAGCTTTTACATCTTACTTCCCTTTCTCTTGCTAACGGAATGAAGAACGGATCCTTCAGGTCTCTTTTCCGCGGTCAGGGCATGGAATTTTCAGGAGTTCGTGAATATCTTCGCGGCGACGATGTTCGTGCCATTGACTGGAACGTTACTGCAAGGATGGGAAAACCTTTCGTAAAGGTTTTTGAAGAAGAAAGGGAACTGGACGTCTTCATCATCGTGGACAAATCCCTTTCCATGAATACTGGTTCCGGAATTCAGTCGCGCCTTGAAACGGCTGTGGACTGTGCTTCCCTCATTACCATGGCATCCCTCCACAACGGAAGTCCTGTGGGCTCTGTTATTTTTGACGGCAAGATAGAATTTTCCATTGCGCCAAAGGCAGGACAAAATCAGGCCATGCTAATCCTTTCAGAGCTTGATAAAGGTTCTGGTCAGATAGTGGGTTCTGCACTGGACAGTGCCCTTAGAGGTGCAGAAAAACTCCTCCGCAAGAGAACCCTTGTTTTTGTCATTTCCGATTTCCGTGCTGCAGGCTGGGAAACACCGTTTGCCCATCTGTGCCAGAAAAACGATGTCATTGCAATAAAGATTACTGATCCCCTTGATGATATCCTTCCTTCACTTGGTGCCGTTCCTTTCCGCGATCCTGAGACGGGCTTTGAATGTGTCCTTCCGACTTCATCACAGAAATTTTCCAGGGCCTGGAGGGAAGATGAAGAAAATCGCAATGAAATGTGGAAGAAGGAATGCCACAGAAACGGCGGTGCACCGCTTTCCATCAGTACCATGCAGGATCCTGCCGCAGAGCTGATAAAATTCTTCAGTACAAGAGAGCAGTATTCCCTATGAAAAAGATAGTCCTTGCCCTTCTCATTTCAGTTTCAGTTTTCTCAGGATTCGCCCAGTCAGCAGAGGAAGAGAATGACGATTCGACTTTGCAGGTAATGGTTCCCCGTGACGTTTTCATAGGAGACTCGGGACAGATACAGTATTCTTTCAGAAGCCCTGTAGATTTCTTTGCCTTTGCCGAGAACACGTCTTCCAATGAAACAATGGAAATAGACCTTAAGGCAGAAGACTTTCTTGAAGATCCTCTTTCCTGCCTGGTTAAGAAAACAACCCTTTCCCGCACAGGCATAAATTACAACCTCTGCATTACCTTCATTCCTTGGAAAACGGGAATCATCAAATTCAAGAAATTCAATCTTGAAGAAATCTGCATGAGGGGAAAGGAAAACATTTCTGCAGACTTCAATATCGAACTTAATTCGGTGCTGATTCTTTCCCTTGCAGAAAAACTTGGCGCAACAACACTAAGGCCTCCAAAGGCTCCGGAAGTTCTTCCATATACGAATTACTATGTATGGTTCTTCCTTGTTCTTGCAGTAATCCTTTTTTCCCTTTTCTGTACGGCAATAATCAAGCTGCCTGAAATCATCAGGAAGTGGAAGGAAATAAAGACTAAGATAAGTTTCTACAAGAATGCCGTGAAGACAAAGAGGCACCTGAACATGCTTCTCAGAAAGAAAATTACGGATGCGGATTTTTCAGAACAGTGGCAGTGCATTTTGCGTGAATACCTTGAATACAGGTTCAAGACGCCTTTTGCTTCTGTTACGGGTAAAAACATTGAATACAAGATCATGACCGTTACCGGCGGAATGATGAGCGACAGGCAGGAACATGCCGTTGAAGATTTGACAGCAAATTTTGTCCGCACAAACTACATTCGTTTTGCTTCCGGTTCAATTGATTCAAAAATGCTTCCAGTGGAAGAACATCAGGCGGGCTTCATGAAAGGCGAGAAAAAATCCCTCATCCTTTCGACCCATAAGATAATCGAGGCATTTGAAAAGGAGGACAGCAATGGTTGAATTTGAAAGTCCAGGTGCCTTCATCCTTCTTCTGCTTATTCCCATTCTCTATATATTGCGTCACATAAAGGTCCTTTCGCGGATTACCTTTGCCCTCAACATGAGTGACTGGAACGGAGGCAATTTTTCATGGGACGGAAAAGTAAGGAAAGCCTTCTCCGTTTTTGTAAGGATACTCTGCATTGCTTTCTATGTTTGCCTTGTGTTTGCATGTGCATCTCCGGTCTATCATCAGCAGCAGAAGGTTTATTCTTCCCGCGGTGCCTCCATCATCTTTGTTGTGGATGTGAGCCCTTCCATGGCTGCAAGGGACATTGGTGACTTCCACCGAATAGAAGCTGCAAAGGATGCAATCCATTCCCTTGCGGTAAAAAATGACGGAAGCGAATTCGGTCTTGTTGAAATGGCGGAATCAGCCTGTCTTCTTATTCCTCCTACCATGGATAGGAAAGTTTTCTTTGACAGGTTGGACAGCCTCAATGTAGGTGAACTTGGGGACGGAACTGCAATCGGCAACGGACTTTCCCTTGCCATCTATCATCTTGAAAATTCTCCTTCGGAAAAAAAAGCTGTGGTGCTCATTACGGACGGAGAAAACAATGCGGGAACCGTTCATCCAAATACTGCAGCACGACTTGCAAAGAGCAAGGACATTTCCCTTTACATTCTTGGAATAGGTACCCGCGGAGTTGTACCCCTGGACTATGTGGACCCAAAAACCAACAGGGCATATTCAGGCTATCTTGAATCGAATTTTGATCCTTCTTCCCTTGCTAAGCTTGCGGCAGAATGTGACGGAAAATTTTTTGAAACGGGTTCCATTGTTTCTCTTTCGCAGGCAATTTCAACCATTGGAAAAAATGAAAGCGTAATGCAGAGCTATCACATAAAGAACAACGATACTTTCTATTACAGGTATTTCCTTCTGGCAGCGGCAGTATTTGCATCCCTTGCCTGGATCATCAAGAGAATTTTTCTTCAGGAGGTACTATGAATTTTTCCGCATCCCATGCAGTTGTTTTTTGGCTTTTCATACCTCTTGCCTTTGCCTTGACCCATGTGATCCTGAAATACAGGAAACTTAAGAAAGTGCTATCTGAAAAAAACAGGGTTTCCAGAGGTCATTTTCTTTCGGACAGGATGGAACACTGCTTCTGGTTCAGAACCATTTTCCGAGCCTTGAGTGCCTCCATGGTCATCCTTGCAGGAGCTGGAATTTCCTGGGGAACCGACACCATTCCAGTTCAGAAAAACGGAAAGGCAGTTTCCTTTGTCTTTGACATTTCCTACAGCATGGAAGCCCATGATGCTCCAGGCGGAATATCAAGGCTCAGTGCGGCATCAATCTATGCAAAGGGTCTTCTTGAACATTTTGGCGGAACAAAGGTTTCCGTAGTTCTTGCAAAGGGAGACGGAACCGTTGCAGTTCCACTTACCGATGACTACAACTGCGTTGAAACCCTCATGGACAACCTTTCTCCAAAGCTCATGACGGCAGAAGGAACAAGCCTTGGCAAGGGAATAAAGGCAGCCGTTTCATCGTTCCCGGAACAGTCTTCCGAGGCTTCTTATATCCTTCTGTTTACTGACTGCGAGGAAACCGACAATACACTTCAGTCTTCCCTGGCGGAATCAGCCCGTTTTGGAATTCCGGTAATTGTCGTTGGTTTTGGCAGCGAAAGGGAAAGCGAAGTTCTTACAGGCGACGGACAGACAAAGGTAAAGACAGCCCTCCGCACATCGGAAATCGAAAGGATCATCAAGTCCATAAAAAATGCGGGCTCAATTTCCTCATGCGAATATATTGATGCTTCGGAAATGGGGTCTGCAACAAAAATCCTCAAGATAATTTCTGCCGGTTCCAATGGAAATGCGGTGAGCTATGAAATCCAGAGAAAGGAAAGACACAAGATGTTCATCATCCTTGCAATTGTATTCTTCCTTGCTTCAATTCTTCTTGGGGAACTTGATGTTACTGGCGGAAGGAACAGGCTGCTTTCTGGTGCTGCCATGACTGCCTGCATTTTCTTTTTTACAGGATGTACCCCTAAATTTGACGACGGAGTAAAAATACTTCAGGGTAAACTTGATTGGGGCAAGGGAAACTATCAGAATGCAACGGCAAGTTTTCTTCAGGCGGCAAGCAATGCAAAGCTCAGGGGAGATGATTTTGTCTACCAGTATTCTGTTTATGGAATTGGTTCAACATATCTGATGCAGGGAGAAAACGATGCGGCCCTTGCAAAGTTCAACCTTGTCTTTGAGGATGCTCCGGACCAGATCAAGTTTGCAATCCTTTATAATTCTGGGATAATTGCCCACAGAAGCGGTGACTACGAGACTGCAGCGAATTTTTTCAGGCAGTCCCTTTTCATAGACGGAACAAGCACGGATGCAAAAATAAACCTTGAGCTTTCCCTGAGGGAGGAATCGAGTCATTCCAATGAAAGTGCAAGAGAAATAGTTCCGGTGTCGGAAAACAACGAGGACCAGACTTTGGAAAATGCCCTCTATTCAATAATAAAAGAAGGTGAACAGCAGCAATGGAAAAGTCAGCAAAAAGATTCAGAAAGAACATCGCAGGACTACTGATTCTCTTTTTCCTTTCAGCGGGAACGGCATTGTCTGCAAAAGTTTCCTGGGCATACCTTTGGGGCATGAGGTTCAGACCAACACAGGATACCCTCTTTACGGAAGACGACAATTCCTTCTTTGTTGAAATCGAAAATGTAACTCCTGACAGCGTTCAGATTTCCGTAAACTCACTTCCTCCAAATGTAAGCTTTGTTTCCCAGAAGAAGGAAACAGTCCTTATTCCAAGAGATGAATCTCAGGGAGGCGGTTATGCCCACGGAACAAGGATCATCCTCTGGATGCGCTTTGCAAAAACCGGGAACTATAGGATCAAGCCTATCGACCTTACCATCGACGGCGGTTTCTATCAGATTCCCGTTGAAACTGTAGAAGTATTTCAGAATCCAAGGTTCATTCATCCGGAAATAAATGTTGTCTTCCAGAACCAGAACCTTGAGTCATCAAAGGGCATCAAGAACAAGAGCCTCAAGATAAAGTCCGGGGAGCACGTTGTTTTTACGGTAACTGCAAGGTACATGGAATCCATACAAAACATCTACTGGAACATTCCGGAAAATTCCATATTCAAGAAAGTAAGGGAATATGAATTCAAGGCAACCGGCGAAAAGAATTTCGTTACCCAGTTCCAGAGTGCAGCAACTTTTGACTGGCAGCCTCTTTCGGAGGGAGATCATGTCCTGCCGGAAATTTTCATAACGGCAACTTCGTACAACGGATCGGTAGAAGACATTCAGTGTCCGGTCTATAAGTTCAGTGTAGGAAAATCCCAGGAACTGCTCAAGGAGACGAAGGAAGAAAATCCTTTCGTGTATGCTTTTCACGAATCCGAAAAAGTTGCGTCGGCAAAGAAAAAGACGGAGGTAAAGCCCCAGGAAGTGCTTGCTCTTTATGAGCTTCATAACAGGGAACGCCATTCCTTCATTTTCTCAAAGGTTACTGAAGAAAGAAAAAATGCGGAGATGGCCCTCGGATTGCCTTATGACTATCACGAGCCAAGCTTCTATCTGTTCAACCTGATGTGCATTGTTGCCTTTGCTTTCCTGGTGCTGGTTCTTCTTTTCTTGATATTCAGAAGAAAAACTTTTGCTGCTGTATTCGCTTCGTTATTCATAATGTCTTCGGTTTTTGCCGGAATCTATGGTGTCCGCCTCAAGTCACCCCACGGAATTTTTACCGGAGGTGAAATGAGTCCGATTCCCGAACATAATATGATGACAAGTGTAACCATCCAACCGGGTAGCGTTGTTTCTATAATAAGGGTGGCAGGCGAATGGATGTATGTACGTCATAATGACACTTACGGCTGGATACCTTCGGACAGGGTCTGCCTGATAAAATAAAAGAATTTCAAAAATGGAGAGAAAACATGAATTTCGGTGACATTCTGAATCAGTGGGAAGGATCCCAGAAAAAACAACCGCAGAAAAAGCAGCCTCAGGTTTCCCACAAGAAAGCCAATGCTCCAACAAAGGAAGAAAAGGAAGCCGCAAGGCAGGGATATACCTGGGAGCAGATCATGGAGCAGGACAGCAAAAGGCACATGAATCCCATGGAAATCTGGCTTAACCGCCACGGTACCATAGACAAGGACAAGATAAGCGAAGAAGCCGCACGCAGCGAAAAACTTGGCAACATTGACTATCTTCGTTCCATGAATCCGGAGGCCGTAATTGACCTTCACCAGCTTACTCGTGATGAAGCCTGGTCAAGACTCCAGAATTTTGTAAACGACTGTTACCGCCGCAATCTGAAAAAAATTCTCATAATCCACGGAAAGGGAATCCATTCCAACGGCAGTGATCCTGTGCTTGGCCCCATGGTCCGCATGTTCATAGAAAACGACAAGCGCCTTGGAACTTCCGGTCATCCCGACAGGAACCACGGCGGAAACGGGGCAACTTGGGTTATAATAAGGGAAAAGCCAAAGGTCTGAAAATTTGCATATCCTTTGTTTTTTTATTATCTTTAGACTAGGGACAGATGAGCAATTTATACGATGTACTTGGTGTGCAGAAAAATGCCACGGCAGAAGAAATAAAGAAAGCATACAGGACTCTTGCCTTCAAATATCATCCGGACAGAAATGCAGGGGATGAGGCTGCCGAGAATAAATTCAAGGAAATAAACGAAGCCTACTCAATTCTTGGTGATGAAACTAAAAGGCGCCAGTACGACATGCTTGGTGCAACTTCCTCCCAGCAGAACGGTTATCATAGTGCGGAGAATTTCTACACCGATGATCCTTTTGCAGAGTTCTTCAGGAATGCTTACAGAAACGGCGGCACCTATAATGGCAGCAGTGATGCAAACAACAACTACAGGTACACCTATACCTGGACTTCAAGAAATACAGAGGAACCAAAGGGCCGGAAGGCATTTCCGTTTTTCTGCAGGAACCTTTGCAAGGTTATGATCAGCCTTGCGGTAATATATGTTTCAGGTCCATGGTTTTTCCTTGTGCAGATAATAGCCTTCTTTACCCTTATTTCGGGAATAAAAGGAATGATAAAGGGTGCAAGGCTCATGGCAGAGCAATAGGGAAATAAAAAAGGCCTTCCGTATAGGAAAGCCTTTATGCTATATTCAAGAATTTTTTTGATTACCTTTCGCGGAAAATGATTCTTCCGCGGTTAAGGTCATAAGGTGAAAGTTCAACCTTTACGCTGTCACCCGGAACAATTCTGATGTAGTGCTTTCTCATCTTACCACTGAGGTGACCAAGAATGATGTGTCCGTTCTTGAGTTCTACACGGAACATTGTGTTTGGCAATGCTTCTTTTACGATACCTTCAACTTCGATAGCTTCGTCTTTGTTAGCCACAATTCCTCCAAAATATTTGCCTTTTATAGAAAATATACTATACTATTATGAACAAAACAAAAACGGCTGTCAACTGAAAAACTACCGGACAGTCATAAGAGATGGGAGATAATGATGAAAAAGGATTTTTTAGATAAACAGAAAAAGAAGCTTACTGCTGAACGCAGCGAACTCATTGATTCGCTTGTAGGTCGCAACGACCAGTTTGAAAAACTCGGTGGTGCAACAGAAAGCGGCGATGACGTGGACATTGCATCCGACACAATCGACAGGACTCTTCTTAATTCCCTTGGAGAAGCAGATCAGTTCCGTCTCAAGATGATTGATGCTGCCTTGGACAGAATCGTTCAGGGAACATACGGAATCTGCCTCCAGTGCGGAGAACCTATTGCAGAAGCAAGACTTGAAGCAATTCCTTATGCACCTTTCTGCGTTGCATGTCAGGCAGAATACGAACGCAACCGCTAATTGCCTTCAGCTAAATCTTTTGAAACTTAAGGCCGTCTTCATAGAACGCAAGTTCTGTGTAGCCGGCTTTTTTTATGTACTGAAGGGCTTCGTCAAACCAGCAGTCGATTCCGCCTGCAGTATGGGCATCAGAATTGATGGTGAGCGGAACATTGTTTGCCTTGAGCTGTTCAAGAAGGTATGGGCTTGGATAAGGACCCGATGCACCTAGCCGGCAGATGGCACCAGTATTTACTTCAACGCAGACCCCAGCCTTTCTTATTTCCTTTGCAAGGACCTTAAGTTCCTTTTTATACCAGGATTCGTTTTCGTCAAAGAGTTTTGTCTTTATGTTCTGCTTCTGGACAAGATCGCAGTGGCCAAGGAACGTAAAGTCGCCGTCTTTAAGAAGTTTGCGTTCACAATGAAAATATTCCTGCACGGCTTTTTTTACCGAGCCATCGAAAAATTTCCCGATTCTTTCCTTTACGGAATTTTCGCCTCCGTCCGCCTCGTAGTATCCTCCTTTGCCGGGAACAAAGTGAACGGAGCCGATCAGATAGTCGGGCTTGAATTCCTTGTATGTGTCAAAGCAGGGGATGGAGACTCCGTCTATGTATTCAACTTCAAAGCCAGTGTAGATTTTTATCCTGTCACTGTACTTTTCCTTGAGCCGGTTTATTTCCGCAACATAGTCGCCGTAATTTTTTATTCCGATGTGCCAGCCGCCCTCAAAGGGATACATGGCGTGGCTTGAAAAACCGAGTATTGAGATGTTCTTTTCGATTGCGGCAAGAACCATTTCCTCTGCAGTGTTTTTTGCATCGCAGAATTCTGTGTGGGTGTGATAGTTTGTTCTGATCATATGGATGTCTTCCAGTTGTTTACGATGTTGGTGAAGGTAATAAAGTCAATCTCGTAGTTGATTCTTGCCGATTCAAGGTCGGTAAGGTTTCTAGTCTTTGCTGCATCATTCATCTTGCGTCCAAGATCTGCAAATCGGGTTGCGCTTACAGAAGCACTGCTTCCCTTCATCGTATGGGTATAAAGTTCAATCTTCTCGTAGTTGAGCGGAGTTTTCTTCAGTTCTTCCTTAAGGTTGTTCATGAGTTCTTTTGACTGGGTAATGTATTCGTCCATAAGGGAAATGGCAAACTCGATGTTCTGTCCCGTAGTATCCATGAAGTCCTCGATGTTCCACATTTCGGAAGATTTGTTCTCGATGAAGGTAAGGGAAATGATGTCCTTTGCATTTGGAACCGTAAGAACGGAATTCCATTTGTCGAGGATTTCGCGGATGGTATTTCTCTTGAAAGGCTTTACGATGATGTCGTTGATTCCGATTTTCTTGTATGTCTTGAAGTCGTCGGAATCATTGTTTGCCGTACATGCAATGATGATTCCCTTGTAGCCCTTGTTCCTGAGCTCGATGGTTGCATCAATACCACTCTTAACCGGCATGAAGATGTCCATGAAGATAAGGTCGATTTCCGGATGGAGTGCAATCTGGTCAACTGCAACCTGTCCGTTTTCTGCAAGGTAAACCGTGGCACCGAATTTTTTAAGGAAGGTTTCAAGGAGCCTCTGGTTGACAGGAGTATCTTCCGCAACAAGGATGTTGAGTCCGCTTGCAACCTGCTGGTCAAGGATGGAAGAAACTTTCTGGGTGCTTGAAGTCTCGAAAAATTCGTTGAGGCCTGAATCCATTGCCTTGGCCTTAATTTCAAAGGCCTGTTCCAGAGTATCTTCCAGGGCTTTCTGCTTGAGCGGTTTGTAGATGTATCCGTTGTACCAGTCAAGCATCTTCATTTTTGCATCCTGCCTGAGCTGTCCTTCCGGAACCATGAGGAACATCTTCAGTTTGCTGCTGTCCGGCAGTGACCTTATTTCGCTTGCAAGCCTCCAGCCGTCGATCGGAGTCATGAGGAGGTCAATGAAAATTACAGTAAAAGGTTTTCCCTGTTTTTGAGCATCCTTGATTTTCTGCAGTGCTGAATTTCCGTTGTCGCAGAGGGTAATGTCCGTGACTCCGTAATATTCCAGCTTTGACTTGAGGGATTTGAGGGCAATGGTATTGTCGTCTACTGCAAGGATCCTGGTGTTTTCAGGGACTGCAATTTTCTTTGCCCTTTGCTTTTCTTCTTCCGAATACTCAAGGGGGATGGCGAACCAGAAATTCGAGCCTCCGTTAGGATTTTCGATTATGCCTATTTTCCCCTTCATAACCTTTACCAGGTTTTTTGAAATGGAAAGACCAAGTCCGGTTCCGCTGCTCTTTTTTGTGGAGCTTCCGTCTACCTGATAGAAGTCAGTGAAAATGAGTCTCCTCTTGTCTTCCGGAACACCGATACCGCTGTCGATGATTTCAAAGAGAAGGTATTTTTCCTTGGCTGAAACACGGATATAGATATAGCCTGTCTCCGTGAATTTTGCGGCATTCTTTACAAGGTTAAGGATGATCTGCTGGATACGGCCCGGATCCCCCAGAAGGTTCTGTGGAAGCCTGTAGTCAATGTCGGTGAGTACCTCGATTCCCCTGTTGAAGGCTTCCACCGTAATGAGGTCAACAACACGTTCCGTAAGTTCAATGGCATCGTAAGGCTGTATTTCAAGCTTGAAGTTCTGGGATGAAATTTTCGTAAAGTCAAGGACGTCGTTTGCAAGTCCAAGAAGTGCGTTGGCACTGAATTCAATCTGGTGGATAAATTCTATCTGTTCCTTGTTAAGTGGAGTATCCTCAAGAAGTTCCAGGGTACTGATGATGGTCTGCAAAGGCGTGCGGACTTCATGCATGGTACTGGCAATGAATCTGCTTCCAACTTCAAGTGACGGTTGTGCCATGGTAGCTCCTTTTGAAGAGTTTTCTGTTTACCTGTTTGAGTGCAGGATTTCCAGGGCCTTGTTCACGATTGTGCCAGGTTTCTGAGGCTTAACAAGGTAACATTTTGCTCCCAGGGAAAGCGCATTCAGGACAACATCCTTAGACGATGCCTTCGAATAAATAAGGATTGGAGTCTGGTAATTTCTCTGCATGAGGGTTTTGAGAATGCTGATTCCGTCCATGTCTGGAAGATAGAGGTCAAGGACAACTATGTCGAAATCTGCACCATCGGACACGGCCTTCATAAAGGTTGTTCCGTTTTCAAAAAGGGTTGCTTCTCCGCTTGCAGAAGTGAAGGTATTTTCAAGAAGCTTGCGGACAACAACATCATCATCAACAAGGGCAACTTTCATCATTGTTCCCGTGTCACCGTCCCCGGTAGATCTGTCATCAATGAAGCCAAGGGCAGCATCGTCCGTAGGTCTGTCAGAATGAAGGATATTGTCGTAGATGAAATCCTTTGAATCATAGTCTAGGCTGCTGTCATCGTTCATGAGGGAAGAGATTACATACTGAAGGTTCTGTGAAACAACCATTCCGCTGTATTCAGGATGGCCGCTGATAAGTTCCATTACGAAATTATCCAGAGAAAGAACCTTTATGTATTTGTTTGGAATTCTTCTTCCTGCAGTAACATTGTTCAAAAGCAGTTCAAGGTTGGCACCGTCAACAAAAGTGAGCTGAAGGTTTGTAAGCATGAGGATTACTTTCGGAATGTTGATCTTGTATTTGTTGATGATCTCGGCAAGCTTGTACTTTAGGAGCAACAGCTTTTCACGGTTTAGGCCCTGAGCAACTTCAACGAAAATGATGCTTCCGTTAAGGTGTATGTCGAGGATGCAGGGAGTTGTATCCATTGAGAGGGGCATCTTGAGAATTCTGCCGATGGAATCAAAGAAGACGTCGAATTTAATCGGCTTATTAAAGTATTTTACGACACCGAATTCAACCAGATTTGCAATCTTACTGCGGTCAATTACGGGGCCAGTCATGATAATCGGAATTTTTTTTGCGTTAGGATCGATACGTTTTTTATCCAGAAGGACATTGAGCTCTTCCTTGATGGTATCCTCGACTTCAATGATGATCAAATCCGGGAGAAGGGAAATCATTTTTGAATAAGATTCCCTGCTGGAGGCGCATTCCAGGGTTACCTGTTCTGCCGATACCTTGTCTCTAAGAAAATCTTGAAATAATGCTGAACCGTCAATGAGAAGTACCGATTTCATAATTACAATTTTATCTCTTTAATAGTATAATTTCAATAATAACTAAATGTGTCCTTTATAATGTTCGGGTGTTTTTGGGCCCGTCAGCAGACATATGAGCAGGAGGATTTATGAAAAAGGTTTTAGTATTTCTGGCACCAGGGTTTGAAGAAGTTGAAGCCCTTACTCCGGTAGACTACCTTCGCCGTGCAGGAGTTGAAGTAACTACAGTCGCAACAGGAACGGCATCAAGAAATGTGGAGGGAGCCCGCAAGATAACGGTGGTGGCCGACATGACGCTGGAAACCTATGTTTCTTCATGCACGGAGCTTCCTGATGCTGTCATCGTTCCTGGAGGAATGCCTGGAACCGTAAATGTAAGCAAGTGTTTTCAGGCCCTTTCAATCATAGACAGAATGAATGAAGAAGGAAAGCTTGTGTGTGCCATATGTGCAGCACCTGCCCTGGTCCTTTCAAAGACAAAGGTTCTGGAAGGAAGAAAATGGACCTGCTATCCAGATATGGAAGGCGAAGCAGGCGAATATGCTGCAAACCATGTAAAGGATGTTCCTTTCGTTCATTGCGAGAATGTCATCACATCCCGGGGTGCTGGAACTGCAGAACAGTTTGCCATGGAAATAATCCGTGAGCTTTGCGGGGAAGAAAAGAAAGAAGAAATTCGCAAGGGAACTATCCAGCGTTAATTTTCAGCCTTGTTTTCAGGATCACCGAGAACAAAGGTGCAGCCGTTGCAGAAGGCAAGGAATTCCGTTCGGCTGTTTACTCCCAGGTGATGGTATAGTTCTATCATCTGGGCTTTTACAGAGCTTTCCGAAATGTTGTAGAGGGAAGCAATCTTGCTGTATTTTTCTCCCTTTAATACCCGTTCAAGAAATTCAATGTCGCGCTCCGTAAATTTTTCACGGCTTATGATTTTTTCAGATTTAGGGGAATAGGCTTTTTCAACTCTAGGCAGCAGTATAAGGTATGTCAGGTAGAAAATGTAGATTGCCCCAAGTATGTAGAATACTGAAAGAAGGAAAGCAAGTTTTCCCGTATGAAAATACTGAACAAAAATACATGAAAGGGGAACAACCAGAAAGCTGACAATTTTTGTGTTCCTGCGGGTCTTGAGGAATCCAGAAGTGTTCAGAAAGACAAGGGATGCCGAAATGCAAATGGCACCAAGAACATTCCCGTTATCCAGGAAATTTCCACATCCATATATGTAGAAGAGAACAGAATATGTTTTGAAGGATAATGGATTGAAAAATAAAAATATAAAGAAATTGACTGCAAGAAAGTGGATTGCCATGCGGTCTATTTTCTGGAAAGTGTCTGCATCAGGATCGCAGTAATACTGAATTATGCAGACAACAAGGCAAAGGATTGTAAAGACGAGACCAATAGCCGATGCCTTTTTCCAGATTTTTTTGTCGATCAATTCCATAAGAAAAATTTATTTAATGTCCCTGGATTCAACCATCACCTTTGTGATTTCACCGATGTACATTGTGTGGAAATCATTCTTGCGGTAGTTCTGGTTGCAGATTTTTTCGTCGGCAAAGCAGTTTGGATCGAATTCCTGAGCGTAGAGCTTGTTGCAGAAGATTACGATTCTTGCCTGCTTGATCCAAGGAGTTCCGTTCATGTAGTCCACTTCAAGCTTTGTTTTCTGGAACTTATCCTCATCGCGTCCTGAGTGTGAACCGCAGTAGTCCAGCGCAGACTTATATTTCTGTGGAAGTACGCTGAGGGAGAAGCTGTCTGTAGAATCAATGATTTCCTTTGTGTAGCGGCTAGGGCGAAGGTAGATTGTGGCGACATTCTTGTTCCAGAGAACTCCAACGCCACCCCAGCTTGCCGTCATTGTATTTGGACGGCCAGTGATTATCTTTCCTTCTTCATCATATTTTTTTGTACATGCGCTTACGAGCATCCAGTCCTTGCCGATCATCTTGAAGGCATTGTCTGTAAGTAATTCAGGTTTGATTGTCTTTAACATAGTGGAAAATTATATAGGAATTATGACCAAAAAAAAAGACCGGCAAAAGGAAGGAGGCTCCCCATCACCGGCCAGGACTTGTTGAATGTCAAGAATTACATTGTCCATTTCCAGAATACTGGAACTGCAAATGCCTTTGTCTTGTCGCATGTAAAGAAATCAAATTCAACACCAATCTGGTTATGTTCATCGATTGTATATTCCGTTCCCACAAGAACGCTGTAGATATTTTTGTTGTTGTCCTTTGTGTCAGAGTTAAGGTCCATAAGAGTTTTTCCACCTGCATTGAGAACAAGCTGTTCGTTGACAGGTATTCCAACAACGGCGGCTGAATAAAGATCATAGTCGCCTTCATCATTCTTTGTATTGTAGAGGGCTTCGGCAACAACAGAGAATGCTTCCTTTTCCAAAGAGAGGTTTGCGTTGATGATGTTTTTTCCAGTTACACCATAGTCCGTTCCAAGTACGGAAATAAGGTCGTCAAATCCTGCATCCTTTCCTTTTGCATTTGAGAAACCACCACCGATGGTAAGACCTTCAACTGCACCAAAAAGGTCAGGGAATGAAACAGTAACACCCACAAGACGTGTGTCGCTGTTTGAGATATCCTTTACCGTAAATCCAACCTGGAAAAGGTCGTCGGTATAGATTGCTCCAAGACCAAGATTTACATACTTGTCATCATCGGTTTCTGTTTCGTTGTCATCTTCATCCTTGATTGTCTTTTTTGCCTTAAGCCAGTTTGGCTTTTTACCAAATTCATCTTCCGTCTTTGTGAATTCAAATGGAAGTGTTGCACCAAGGCGCAGTTTGTTTTCAAAAATAGATGGACGGTAAACTACAGTGAATCCATTTGAACCGATGTTTCCGTTGGCAAGGTTGTCGTCATAAATCGGAAGTGCAGAGCCTTCAGAATAGATGTTGTCGTGAAGTCCGATTGTAACAGGCTGGAACAATCTCCATTCAAGATACCAGTCGTCGATGTATCCGTCCATGCCAAAATGCCTGTCGTCAAAATCATCAATGCCTGCAATTACCTTGAGGGCTGCGTCAACATGTTCTGATTTGTATTCAACATTCATTTCGTCCTTGACTACAGGGAAATCCTTTTGTGTTTCTCCATCATTGTTTGCATAGAAATAATCTTCTTCAAAAATCTTGTTGTAGAAAGATACGGATGATTCAGCAAAAGCTGATCCAATCAAAGCTAGAGCTGTCAAAGCAGCAAGTGCAATTTTTTTCATCAGAAACTCCTGAAAATTGAAATAAAGTGTGTTCGCAATCCTAGAGGTTAGCAAACACTAACAAAAGATAGTTACATTTAACTATTTAGTCAATATGCATGAAGTGGAATTTTATTTTTCTGCAGTTTTACAGCAGGATTTTTCATGCTAGAATGAATCGATAAAAAGTAAAAAAGGGGAATTGGAAATGATAAAAAAGATTGTTCTGATTGTATTGGCTGCATTCAGTTTTGTTTTGCTTGCAGGCTGTAATAAAGAAAAAGCTTCAGCCGTAGAATCTGCATCGGACAGAAAAATTGAAGAGGTCCAGGAGCAATGGTCTGAAAAAGAACTTGCAGAATACCTTTCTTCATCGGGAAAATGGTGCATTGATGAAACCTCTCTCTATGATTCCTATTCTTCAGATGGAAAATTTGCTTCATGGCACGATGGAAAGGGAGAAGCTGCCATGGGAACCTGGAAGGCTGTTTCACCTGCAACTGTAGAGATTGAATTCAACACTGGCAAAATCGAAAAGATAAGCATTACGGAAATTGCCTCAGATTCCTTTGTCTGGAACGGTCATAGGGCAAAGGCTGAAGATTCAAAAATTTCTAACGGATTGAAGAAAAAGATCCCTCTGTTCAAGAACCTTGATCTTTCATCCCTGAAAGAAAATGGCGGTGCCTCAGAAAAGTATTACATCTATCCTGAAACCATTGAAAAACGCGTATGCACTGATGACGGTTCAAGCCTTAACTACAGGGAAGAACCTATGAACGGAACAAAGCTCGGCAAATTTGAAGACGGTATGCACCTGTACATTACAAAGCGCACTTTTGAAAAGTATACGGTGGACGGCCTCACTGACCATTGGTATTACGCTGTTTCCTATGCGGACATAGAACCTTTTGGAGGCTGGGTATTCGGCGGCTATCTTAAAGACTATGATTCTCTTTCGGAGGGAAATGGTGACGGCAAGGTTGATCTAAAATTGCTTATAGGCTTATGGGAAGATGACAGTCTTCTTCTAGATATTGATGATGAAAATTTCTTCCTTAGGATGAAGGAAAGCGAAGGCTTTGGTGGGCGATGGTCCTTAAGAAATGGAAATAAACTGTTCGTAGACAATATTCAGATATATGATGAAGATCCCTGGTCTGTTGAATATGAAATTACAGAATGCGGCGAGGATTCCCTGGTTCTTGTAAGGACCGAAGACAACTGGAAGATTGAATTATGGCGTAGGGAAGGAAAATAATTTTTTTGCTTGTCTTTAAAACAACAAAGGTCCTACACTTTTTGTGTAAGACCTTTTTCTTTTATGGAGATGACGGGAGTTAAACTTGGAGCCTGTAAAAAAACTGATGCGGCTCTTGCTATGTGAACCCGTCCCTTCGGTCGTCGCCCTCCATGGCTCCTCCCTGCGGGCGGCTACGCTCACTGACGGCGACCTCCTGTCGCCTTTTCCTCCCACCTGCTCGGATTTTCAAGGCAGCCTTTACACCAACAGGGAATCTGTTGGTGCGACGAAAGTTACAGAGGCTTACGGCATCTACAGAAGCAGATGCTTTCGTCGGCTAACGGGTTCAAGCCCCTTTTCTTTTTGCTTGTCTTTTAAAACAAAAAGAGGTCTTGCACTTTTATGCAAAACCTCTGATTTAACTATGGAGATGACGGGACTTGAACCCGTTACCTCTAGCATGCCATGCTAGCGCTCTAGCCAGGTGAGCTA
Source organism: Treponema sp. (assembly GCA_024400915.1). Classification (GTDB taxonomy): domain Bacteria; phylum Spirochaetota; class Spirochaetia; order Treponematales; family Treponemataceae; genus Treponema_D. Next base: position 4,356 of record JAKSLX010000018.1, on the reverse strand, counting down.
CACCCCCGAATATGCACAATATATCAGTGTGGAACAAAAAAATCAATGGAAAGTTTACTTGGGCAAAAAAAAGGATCGCTCTAAGGAGGAAATAAGCGATCCTGATTTATGATAAAAACTTTAATTAGCTGCTGACAGTAAAATATACTAAATTTTCGATGTAGTCAATGTTTTTTGAGAGAAAATTTGTGAAATCTTTTGCAAATAGTGCATTTTTCTGCAAAACTTTGCATGAAATCGGTTTCTTTTGCTGTTATCTGCGTTTTTTATGATGTTGCTTTGGGGCTTTTTTGCTCTTACTATTCAAAATTATGTATTTGTTGTAGACTCGGGGTATGGGCAAGAGGTTTCTATCTGTTTTAGTGGGATTGAATCTGGCCGTTTTAGGCGTTTCGTTTGCATCTCCCATTACTGCCATAAACTTTGATGGTCTCAAAAGAACAAAGGAATTCATCCTCCAGCGTGATGTCAGGAATTTCATTGGGCGTGAAGCTGATGAGAAAACAATCCATGAGTTGGAAACCCTTTTGCAGAAAGAAGGTCTCTTTTCCGAAATAGAACTGGTTCAGTCTGAATCAGAAAGCGGAACGGAAATCACTGCCAACGTAAAGGAAAAAATTACCTTCATACCCCTTCCCCTTTTTTCAATCTCTGAAGGAAAGGCCATGGGCGGTGCATTTCTCATCGATTCAAATGCATTCGGGCTTAAGCACACAGTTGCCGTCGGCGGATTTTTTTCTTCGTCTGAATACCGCGGAATATTTATGTACGGAAGGCCTCCAAAGGATCATGTTCCCGGAGTCACCCTGTTTGGTTCAGCTGGAAAAAAAAATCAGAAATATGTAAATACAGAAAATGTTGAATGCATCGACTACGACATGGTTTCTGCCAATGCCGGCGTTGCAGTGACGGAATGTTTCACCGATTATTTTTCGGCAACAATGTCATCAAATTTTGGCTTCAAGAATTTTGACGAAAGGGACAAGGGCAGCATTGAAAGCAACCGCTATGTTGATTTGAAGCCTTCCGTTTCTTTTTCAACTTCTGACTGGAACGGCGTTTTCATGTCTACAAAGGCTTTGAGTTATACTCACGAAAGCGTCATATATACCAACAGGTATGTGTGGCATGTTTTCTCTCCAAAGCTTGTTTTCCAGCAGCCTGTATTTTCCGAGGATCTGAGGTTCATTCTCAATGCCAGTGGAGTTCACTGCAAGTATGTTCCTTATTCTGCCTATGTTGGCAACGGTGATCTTAGTGTAAATATTTTCCCTTCAAAATTCGGTACCCGCAGCGGAGCCGGAATGTCTTCGGGATTTGAGTATGCAGCATTCAAAACAAAGGTAGGGCTCTTTTCGGTTTATGGAGTTTACCAGTGTGCTAAGGTTGAAGACTTTGACGATGAATATAAGTTCAACCAGGGTGCTGGGCTGGGCATGACCATGTACCTCAAGCAGATTGCAATTCCTGCCATGAATTTCGGCATATACTACAATGCCACAACGAGAGATCTTTACAGCCGTTTTTCTATAGGCATGTCTTTCTGATAATAACCTGAATTAACGGAAATCTGGTTTGCAGGATAAAAAGAAAAGAGGCCCCAGCGTTCACCGGAGCCTCTTTCGTCCGGTTTCCCGAACTAAAGGAGAGAGTTTTATCAGCTTTATAAGCTAATTCCAATATACTTTGAAACCCTCTTTCTGTCAAGGGATTTATGCTTTCTCTTAGGCAGCAACAATCCTGATCTTCTGTTCCTGTGCTTCTTCCTTTCTTCCGATTTCGATTGAAAGCACGCCGTTCTTGAAGCTTGCAGTTACTTTTGCAGGATCAATGTCCTTTGGAAGAGTGAAAGTTCTGCGGAACTTCAATGAAGGAGCAGTCCTTTCGCGGATGAGCCAGATGTCCTTGTTTTCATCGGCCTTTTCTTCAGCTTTCTTTTCTGAATTGGCGATAGTAAGAACATCGTTCTTGAGTGTGATTTCTACATCATCTTCTGTTTTTCCAGGAAGATCCATGCAGAGAACATAGCTGTCCTTTTTCTGCAACACATCAACCTTTGGTGTCATGTAGGCGTTGCGTACAGATGGGAATGTGAAACCGTCGTTTCCAAAGAGTGAATCCAAAAGTGAAAGTTCGTTCATAATCTTAACCCTCCTAGGTTATATAAAATTGTTTTTGTGAAGTTTTGATGCTGTAAGGTTGTTCCTGCCTTACACTTACTATAGTGCATATTCCGTGCCAACTAATAATAAATTTAATAAAATATTTGATTTTATTCATTGCGGGGCAAAATGACAGGGGATAAAGTATGGTCCTGCCGGTGACATTTTCATTGCGTGTCATTCTGATACACCATTTTGAATTTGATGAAAATTCCGTGCCATATGTACTCGGAGGATAGTAATTTTAAGAAAAAAGTGATCTCGGTAAAAATGTTGTTTTTCCAACAAATCAAACTTGTAGTGTCAGTACTTGATGGCCGATGATTTTGTTTCCATATATTGCTTTTTAATACAGTTTTGTTGACGATAAAAAAAATTACTTGTATAATTTTTAGTTACATATATATATGGAGGACATTAATGGCTAAGACCAAATATGTTTATTACTTTGGTGACGGTGATGCAGAAGGCGACGAGTCAATGCGTCTCATCCTCGGTGGAAAGGGTGCTAACCTTGCTCAGATGGCAAAGAAACCTTTGAGCCTTCCAGTTCCATCAGGATTCACAATTTCTATCGACGTATGTCAGGAATACTACAAGCTCGGAAAGAAGTATCCTGCATCTCTCGCAGCAGAAGTACAGAAGTACCTCACAAAGCTCGAAAAGTCTATGGGCAAAAAGCTCGGTGACGAAAAGGATCCACTCCTTGTTTCAGTTCGCTCAGGTGCAGCTGAATCAATGCCAGGTATGATGGATACAATCCTCAACCTCGGTCTCAACGACAAGTCAGTTATCGGACTTGCAACAAAGACAAACAACGCACGTTTCGCATGGGACGCATACCGCCGCTTCATCCAGATGTACGGTAACGTTGCTATGGGCGTTGACCACGACAAATTCGAAGAAATCCTTGACTCTGTAAAGAAGTCACGCGGTGTTAAAGAAGATGTTGAACTCAAGACAGAAGACCTCCAGGAAGTTGTAGCTAAGTACAAGGCTATGTACAAGGCAGAAAAGGGTAAGGACTTCCCACAGGACCCACAGGAACAGATGTGGGGAGCTATCGGTGCCGTATTCGGCTCATGGATGAACGATCGCGCTATCGTTTACCGCAAGCTCAACAACATTGATGAAAACAAGATCAAGGGTACAGCTGTTACTGTAATGGCAATGGTATTCGGTAACATGGGTGAAACATCAGGAACTGGTGTTGCATTCTCACGCGACCCATCTACAGGTGAAAACAAGTTCATGGCAGAATACCTCATCAACGCTCAGGGTGAAGACGTTGTTGCTGGTATCCGTACTCCAATGGATATCTCTGCTCTCGAGAAGCAGCAGCCAAAGATTTTTGCTGAAATCACAAAGATCCGCAACCGCCTCGAAAAGCACTACCGCGACATGCAGGACATGGAATTCACAGTTCAGGAAGGAAAGCTCTTCATGCTCCAGTGCCGCAACGGTAAGCGCACAGGTCCAGCAGCTGTTAAGATGGCTGTAGACATGGTTGCAGAAAAGATGATCACAAAGGAAGAAGCACTTCTTCGCGTTAAGCCAGATCAGCTTGACCAGCTTCTCCACCCACAGTTCGACAAGACAGCTCTCAAGAACGCAAAGCCACTCGCATCAGCTCTCAACGCATCTCCAGGTGCAGGTTGTGGTGCAATCGTATTCACAGCAGAAGAAGCTGTTGAATGGGATAAGGCTGGAAAGAAGGTAATGCTCGTTCGCAAGGAAACATCTCCAGATGATATCGCTGGTATGTACGTTGCACAGGGTATCCTTACTTCAACTGGTGGTCGTACATCACACGCAGCTGTTGTTGCTCGCGGTATGGGTACACCATGTGTTTGTGGTTGTGCAGAAGTTGTATTCCTCGACAAGGAAACAGTAAAGATCGGTGAAAAGACATTCAAGAAGGGTGATGTAATTTCTATCGACGGTTCAACAGGTAAGGTTTACGGTGAAGCTCTTGCAGTAACACCAGCAGCTGTATCTGGCGACCTCAAGACATTCCTCGGTTGGGCAGATGAAATCCGTGCTAAGTCAGTACGCACAACAAAGTCTGGAAAGAAGGTTACAGGTTTCGGAGTTCTTGCAAACGCAGAACAGAACGAAGCAAAGCAGGCTTTCGACTTCGGTGCAGCTGGTATCGGTCTTTGCCGTACAGAACACATGTTCTTCGAAGAACCAA
>JAKSLX010000017.1 GCA_024400915.1 Treponema sp. | reverse complement strand
GAGCGCGACCTTGCCAAGGTCGATGTTGCGGGTTCGATTCCCGTTTTCCGCTCGACGACGAAGCGATTTGAGTTTTCAAATCGCTTTTTTTTTTGATATGGCAGGTAGTTGCCAAAAACATTTTATTTTCAGGAGTTTCCCCGTGAAAGTTACAAAGGAAGTTACAAAACTCGAAAATTCAGCAGTAAAGCTCACTGCAACAATCTCAAAAGAAGAAGTAGCAGCCGGCTACAGCAAGAACCTTGCAAAATATGCAAAGAATGTTCAGCTCCCTGGTTTCCGCAAGGGAAAAGTTCCACCAAAGGTTCTCGAGCAGAAGTACGGTGACTCACTCAAGCAGGAAGCTCTTGCAGACCTTATCGATGAATCATTGAACCAGATTTTTGCTGAAGAAGATGCAAAGGATATCCGCCCTCTTCCATACTCTCAGCCACGCCTTGAAAACGACAAGATTCCAGAATTCAGCACAGAAAAGGACCTTGTTTTCACAGTTGTATACGATGTATTCCCAACTGTAGAAGTTAAGGACTTCTCAAAGATTGAAGTTAAGGAACCACAGTGCGAAGTTGGAGAAAAGGAACTTAACGAAGAGCTCAAGGCTATCCAGGAACGCAACGCAATGGTAATCGACAAGAAGGATGGAGATCCAGTAGAAAAGGACAACATCGTAACAATCGATTACAGCGAACTTAACGACGACGGTTCAGTTGTAGACGGATCAAAGCGCGAAGGTTTCGTATTCACAGTTGGAACAGGCGAAAACATCTACAAGATCGACGACGACATCATTGGCATGAAGAAAGGTGACACAAAGGAAATCACAAAGACTTATGCAAAGGATGATGCTGATGCAGACCTCGCTGGAAAGACAAAGAAGATCAGCGTAACAGTTAAGGCAATCAAGGTTCGCGACCTTCCTGCCCTCGACGATGATCTTGCACAGGACGTAAACGAAAAGTACAAGACACTCGATGACCTCAAGAAGGACATTACAAAGGGTCTTGAAGCTAACCTCAAGAGAAAGATTGAAGAAGTTAAGTCTCAGTCACTCCTTGACCAGCTTGTTGAAAAGAACCCAATCGTTCTCCCAGCATCTATGGTTGCTGCAGAAAACGAACACCGCTGGACAATGATGGCACAGCAGTTCCGCACAACTCCAGAACAGCTTGAAAAGATGGTTGCAGCTAGCGGCCAGACAAAGGAAGCAATGCTCGAACAGTGGGCTGGAAATGCAGAAAAGATGCTCAAGGCTCGCCTTGTAGTTGATGCCCTCCTCCGCGAAAAGAACATCTCTGTAACACCAGAAGAAGTTGAAGCAGAATACACAAAGCTCGCTGAGGAATCTGGAACTTCTGTAGAAGAAATCAAGAAGTACTATGATGAACCACGCGCAAAGGAATACATCATTGACGAAATTAAGGAAAAGAAGCTTTTTGAAGAACTTTACAAGCAGGTAAAGGTTTCAAAGGGTGACAAGGTAGCTTTCGCTGACTTGTTCAAGAACAACTAATTTTCCTTCAGGAAAACTATAACCACAGGGACTGGACTCAAATTCAGCCTTTGTGGTTAGTTTTTTTTAGCAACATAACCGATATTATTTCATTTATTTTGCCAATTTCGTTTTTTTGCTTATACTTATTAGTAAGAAACCAGAAACATTTAGGAAGAAAAGATGAACGAATTTATGAATTCACTTGTACCAACAGTAATCGAAAGAAGCGGAAATGGTGAAAGAGCCTATGACCTCTACTCTCGCCTTTTAAAAGATAGAATCATCTTTGTTGACGGTGAAATCCGTGACGAAACTGCAGACCTTATCGTTGCTCAGATTCTTTACCTTGAAAGTGAAAATCCAGAAAAAGACATCAGCATGTACATCAACAGCCCGGGAGGTTCTGTTACAGCTGGACTTGCCATCTACGACACAATGCAGTATGTAAAATGCGACATCCAGACAATCTGTATGGGACAGGCAGCAAGCATGGGAGCAATCATCCTTGCAGGCGGAACAAAGGGAAAGCGCTATGCCCTTCCTTCAAGCCGTGTCATGATTCACCAGCCTTGGGGCGGAACACAGGGTCAGGAAAGCGACATTGCAATTCAGGCAAAGGAAATCGGACGCCTCAAGAAATTGAGCATCAAATATCTTTCAGAGCAGACAGGAAAGAAAGAAGAAGAAATCGCAGGTGACATGGAACGCGACTTCTATATGCCTGCAGAAGAGGCAAAGAACTATGGCATTATCGACCACATCATGAACAGTGCCAAAAAAGGAGTAAAGTAAATGGCCAGACTCGGTAGAACCAGCCAGCCAGTATGTGCATTTTGTGGACATCAGGCAAGCGACAACAGACGCGTTGTTCGTTCTCCTGATGACCAGATTTGCATCTGTGAACACTGCATTACAACATGCCAGACAATTCTCAATGAAGAAGCCCACAATCTGGCACCAATAAACATGGAAAACATCCCTACCCCTAAGGAATTCAAGGAATTTCTTGACCAGTATGTAATTGGTCAGGACTACGCCAAGAAGGTACTTTCGGTAGCCGTATATAACCACTACAAGCAGCTTTCCATTCCAAAGTCCAAGCAGATTGAGGACGGTGTAAAGATCGAAAAATCAAACATACTCCTTCTTGGACCTACAGGTTCCGGAAAGACGCTTCTTGCCCGCACCCTTGCACAGAAACTCAATGTTCCTTTTGCAATTGCTGATGCAACTACCCTTACTGAAGCTGGATACGTTGGTGAAGACGTAGAAAATGTTCTCCTCAAGCTCATCAACGCAGCAGACGGTGACATTGCAGCAGCAGAACGTGGTATCATCTTCATCGACGAAATCGACAAGATAGGCCGCAAGAGCGAAAATACTTCAATCACACGCGATGTTTCAGGCGAAGGTGTTCAGCAGGCCCTCCTCAAGATTCTTGAAGGCACAAAGGCTTCTGTTCCACCACAGGGCGGAAGAAAGCACCCTAACCAGGAAATGCTTGAAATCGACACGACAAACATCCTCTTCATCTGTGGAGGAGCTTTCGTAGGTCTGGACAAGATCATCGAACAGCGTCTTTCTACAGCTTCCATCGGTTTTGGGGCTGAAGGAACACACCGCACAAGCGAAGAAAGAATGGAACTTTTGAGCCAGGTTACTTCAGATGACCTTGTTAAGTTCGGTCTCATTCCTGAACTCATCGGTCGTCTTCCAATGACAACAGCCCTCAAGGAACTCAACAAGGATGATCTTAAGAAGATTCTTGTAGAACCAAAGAACGCAATCACAAAGCAGTTCCAGGTTAGTTTTGCCATCGATGATGTTGAACTTTCCTTCGATGATGAAGCCATCGAACAGATTGCAGAAGTTGCGATAAAGAGCAAGACTGGTGCCCGTGGCCTCAGATCCATCGTTGAGCACATACTTCTTGACCTTATGTATGAGGTTCCAAGTGTAAAGGGAAAGAAAAAACTGGTCATCACAAAGGATATCGTCGAGCAGAAAAACATTCCTGCTGCAGAAACCCTCCTTATAGACCAGAAGACAGCTTAAAAGGCCCTCCCTATAAACAGAAAGGACCAGGTTGATTTGCCTGGTCTTTTTTTTGAGTGAATAAAATTATTTTCTATTTTTTCTTATTGCGTGAACATCCTTTACGATGCAAACAGTTTCCTCGGCAGCCTTTTCCCAGGAAAATCGTTTTGCCCACTCAACTCCCTGTTCAACAAGTTTTTCCCTCATTTTTTCATCAGTAACAATCTGTTCTATACAATTTGCCATATTATCAATGTTGTCGCTATCGAAATAAAGGACGTTATTTCCAGCAATTTCCTGAAGGGCTCCGGCCTTTGCACAGGCTACAGGGATACCAGTTGCCATGGCTTCAAGGACAGGAAGACCTACACCTTCGTTTACAGAAGGGAAAACGCACATTTCTGCATTTCTATACAGTTCCGGAAAACCTTCGCGTGGAAAAAATCCTGTCATGAAAATTTCAGTTGCTGCGCTGGAAGCAAGAACCGCCTTCTGAACTTCCTCTGCATAAGGTCCCTCTTCACCGGCAAGGACCAGTCTATGTGGAAGTCCTGTCTTTTCCTTGAACAAGGTGAAGGCTTTTATGAGTTCTACATGCTTCTTGTCTGAACTCTGCATCCTGCTTCCATAAATTATGTAAGGCTTTTTGATGGCAAAAGGCTTTATGTCAGCAAAATCGGTCTCTTCAATTTTAGAATCAGGATAGAACATGCTGTGATCTATTCCATTATGTACAATTTCAATTTTGGGACATTTTACACCACAGCGAATAAGATCTTTTTTTACAAACATACTTGAAGCAATGATGCAATCCATGGAAGACAATCCCTTTATGATTCTCTTTCTTTCCCAGAAACCGGATTCTGTAAGAACACTGCTTAATATTGAATTTATGACTGCAACGGAAGGAACCTTTGCCTTTGAAGGAATCATTCTGCAGCCATCCGTATAGAAGACAACATCATAATTGTTCCTGCTGCAGAATTTGTCCGCTTTTTTTGCATGCCATCTTTTTTCTGCAACAGGAGTGTCCTTTACATTTATTTCTTTATAGGTAAATTCTTTATTAGAAGAATATGTATAGCGGTCTGCTCCAGGTCCAAAAAGTTCAAGTTGCCCGCCATCTATGTCGGGGAGGCATTTCAGAAGTGAAAGAAGATAGGACCCCAAGCCGGATTTGCCGTGCTCAAGTCCAAAGGTATCGATACCGATTTTCATGAGCTCATTATACATTCAATCTGCCGAAATATCAATTTTCAGCGGATCATAGCCTCGACTTACCACTTACAATTTATAGGAATAAAATTTATAATCAACTTATGACTTTTTCAGATTTTAACATTGACCCAAGACTCATAGAAAAACTTAATGAACTTTCAATTACAGAACCAACTGCAGTCCAGGCAAAATCAATACCTCTCATTGCTGAAAATAAAAACATCATGTTCCAGAGCGAAACGGGAACAGGAAAAACTTTCGCATATCTACTACCCCTTTTGACCCGCCTTCTCGCAACGGAAAATCCAGGAAAAAACGTAAGGCTCATGATCGTTTCCCCAACTTATGAACTTGCATCCCAGATTAAGGGACAGGTTCAGGCTATAAGCGACATTAAATGCTGTCTTCTCATAGGAGGAGCACCAATCGCACGCCAAATTGACATGCTCAAGGAAAAGCCGGAAGTTGTAATCGGAGGTCCAGCCCGCCTTCTTGAACTGATTCACCTTAAGAAACTCAAGGCTGATGCAATTGAAACCCTGGTACTGGACGAAGCAGACAGGCTTTTGAGCAAGGAACTCCGCGATGATACGGAAGGATTGCTTGAAAGACTTCCAATAAAGGTTCAGCTTGTGGGAAATTCTGCAACCGTAAGCGAATATACAAGGACAATACTTCAGAAAGCCCGCGACGGACTCAGCAAGGGTGCCACTGAAGACAGCAAGATTCAGCTCATCACCCTACCTATGGAAGACGTTTTGAGAAAAAGAATTACCCATTGGGCGATTTTTGCAGAACGCCGCGACAAAATCGACACCTTGAGAAGCTTCATCAATGCCGTAAAGCCTGAAAAACTCCTTGTTTTTACGGGGCGCAACGACCAGATTGAAAACATCACATCAAAACTTAAATACAAGAACATAGAATGTGCTTCCTTGAGCAGCAAAACCGACAAAAAGGAAAGGAAAGCAGCAATAGACCGCTTCAGGTCAGGAAAAATCAAGGTACTCATTACGACAGACCTTACATCCCGAGGCCTTGACATTCCTGGTATCACCCATGTAGTTCAGATGGATCTTCCTGACAGGGACGATTTTTTCATCCACCGCAGTGGAAGAACAGCAAGAGCCGGCAACACAGGCATCAACTGCGTGATCGGCGACGGTTTCGAAATGCAGAACTATGCAAAGCTTGAAAAGAAACTCAAGCTCAAGGTCTACCCAAAAATGCTCTACAAGGGTGAATTGATAGATCCTAACCAGCTGGCCGAAGAATAAGTTCTCTTCCCCAAATCTAACAATTCATTATAAAACATAAGTAAAAACTTGCAGAATTGATATGTTTTCCTATATTTGATATAATTACTCACTTAAATTAGGGGAAAATTCGTGTTTTTAAAAAGTCTTGAAATCTTCGGTTTTAAATCATTTGCAGACCGAACACATATAAATTTTGCTGACGGAATCACCGCCCTTCTTGGACCTAACGGTTGCGGTAAAAGTAACGTCGTTGATGCCATCAAATGGGTATTGGCAGAAAACAAATCAAAAAATCTTCGCGCAGAAAACATGGCTGACGTCATCTTCAACGGAACAGAATCCCGTGCAGCCCTTTCCATGGCAGAAGTAACATTGACCATTGCCAATGAAAACGGTCTTCTTCAGATGGATGAAACGGAAATTGCCATCAAGCGCAGAATTTACCGCAACGGTGAAAACGAATATTTCATCAACGGTAAGCAGGTAACCGCAACAAAGGTTAGACAGCTCTTCATGGATACTGGTGTCGGAAAGGCAGCCTACTCCGTTATGGAACAGGGAAAAATCGACCAGATTCTTTCATCAAAACCGGAAGACCGCCGCTACCTTTTTGAAGAAGCCGCAGGTATCAGCCGTTCAAAGGCAGAAGTTCAGGAAGCAGAACGAGAACTTGAAAGAACAAAAGCAAACCTTGCACAGATTGACATCGGTCTTGCAGAAACAAAACGCAGCTACGAAACACTTAAAGCTCAGTCAGACAAAACTGCAAAGTACCGCAAATACAACGAAGATAAATTCAATTACGAGCTGGATATTCAACTTTTAAGGCTCAAGAATTTTACGCAGGACAAGACCCATCACCAGCAGGCCCTTGAGGAAGCTGACAAAAAACGCCTTGCAGCCGAAAATGAAATTGAAGAAATTTACAATACGCTCCACGAAAACACTGACAAGATTAAGTCACTTCAGGAACAGGTAAACCAGAAGACAACGGAAGCTATCAAACTTCAGCAGGAAGTAGTCGGAAAGAAAGCCCTTGCACAGCAGTTTCATGTTCAGCAGAGCCAGAGCCGTGAAAAAATCGGTCAGATTGAAAACCGCATCAAGAACATTGAACAGCGCATTGATGAATACAACGAGGATATCGACAGTCAGAACGCTGACCTTCACGACCTTAACAAGAAACTTACAGACATCAACAAAAACATTGAAGGCTTTGTTGCAAACATTCAGCAGTCCCAGGGGCAGATTGAAGAAAACCAGAAAATCATAGGAACAAACGGGGGAAAGGTTTTAAACCTTAACAGTGCCCGTGGAGAACTTCAGAAAAAACTTGCAGCGATTACGGAAGACATCGTAACTGAACTCGATGCAAAACTTAAGGATGCAGGTTACTCGGCAGCCGCAAACAAAAAAGCAAAAGAAGAACTGAACACTCAGCTTGAAAAGATCAAGATTTTTGCCAACGGTCGCGCCAACATCTTCAAGGACTTTGCTTCCCTTCCTTCTCATCCGGAAAAAGAATCCGCAAAGATGGGAACTGATGCCGTAAATGCATTTACAGACCTTGCAAAAATGTTTGATGAACTTACACTCTGCGTAGAATCTTACACAAAGACAACACCACAGTTCATCGATGATTTCCTTTCTCCAGAAGGTATCATCACCCAGAAGCGTTCCATCGACAAGGAAATTCAGGACAACCTCAAGCTGATTGACAGCATCCAGGCAGAAAACGAAGAGCTTGCAAAGAAAAATGTTGAACTAGGCAAACGCATTGACGAATACAGAAAGACTCTTGAAGACCTTCGCGTAAATCAGGCTGCCATGATTCAGCAGATAAAGAACTGCGAACAGCAGATTTCGCAGCTCAAGCGTGCCCTTGCACAGGAAGAAGTTTCCCTCAAGGAACAGGAAAACGAGCTTTACGAAGAAAACAAGAGACGCGATGAAGTTGAGGAACAGCTTTCCGAGATCGAAGAACAGATTGCTGACATTGAAAAACAGGGTTCAAAAATCATGGACGAAGTTGATGCAATCAAAAAGCAGATTGATGACTGCAACAGCAAGGTTTCCGGAAAGCAGAATACCCTTAAGAAAAAGCAGGAAGAGCGAGACAAGTATCAGGCTCAGTTTGAAAAGCTCAATGTTTCCCTTGCCCAGAGCGACACTGAAATCCAGAACGTAAAGCAGAACTTTCAGGACAACTATTCCCGCGACCTCATGGAATTCGAGGAGCGCATGTACAAGATCACGACACCTGTCCAGGTAATCCGTGAAAAACTTGCAGAGACAAAACAGAAGATTCAGGAGCTTGGTCAGGTTAACCTTATGGCCGTTGAGCAGTTTGCAGAAGAAAAAGAACGCTATGAGCGACAGCAGGCAAGCTACAACGACACAAAGAAAACCCTTGAAAATCTTGTTCGCGTCAGCGAGGAAATCAAGACAAAATCTTCTGAGATGTTCCTTGATACATACAACAAGATCAGGAAAAATTTCCACAACATGTTCCGCCGTCTCATGAACGGTGGTAAGGCTGAGCTCAAGCTGGTTGATCCTGCAAACGTTCTTACATCAGGTATCGATATTTACGCACAGCCGCCTGGAAAGAAACTTTCTCACATTTCATTGCTTTCCGGCGGTGAAAAGACCATGACAGCCGTTGCACTTCTCTTCGCAACATATCAGGTTCGCCCATCACCATTCTGTCTCCTTGACGAAATTGATGCGGCCCTCGACGACAAAAACGTTTCCTCTTTCGTAAGCACCTTGCGTGCCTTTGGAAACATAAGCCAGTATATTGTCATCACACATAACAGAAAGACAGTTATGGGTGCTTCTACAATGCTTGGTGTTACAATGGAAGAATCGGGAATTACAAAGATCCTTCAGGTTCGCCTTGATGAAGATACACTCAACGGAAACATTACATTTGATTCTCAGGATGACTTCGTGGAAGAAGATGTTCCACCGGAAGAAGGAATCGTTATTCCACCACGTCCTCCTCGCCGTGAGCATAATCCGGACGGTTCCCTCAAGATAGTTGAAAAACCGGCAGAAGAAAAACCAAAGGAAGTTGCAGCATCAGAAGATGCACCAGCTGCAGAAAAAACTTCGGAAACTGAAAGTCAGGGAGACAACCAGTAAAAAATGCAGGCCTTGGACAATATAAAGGAAAGGATAGAAAATTTTCTTCAGGAAAACACAAAGCTTACTGTTGCTGTGTGCGTAATCCTCGTATCCTTTGTTGTCCTTGCTTTCATTATTGGGGCTTTCTCAGAACCTGCAAAGCCAAAGGCTGAAAAAAATATTTTTCCCGATTCCATTCCCTATTCTGCAGTCGAAGAGTTTTTTGAACCAAAAAAAGAAAACCTTACGGAAGATTACTATTTTACAAGGGAACAGACCTCCCAGTGGTCCGACGGAGAATTCGATAGATGGTTTACAGTGCCAGATAAAAGCACTGTTGATGAACTTGGAAAAGCAAACGAAAAAGTTGCTGACGAAATATTAGGAGCAGCACCATGAAAAAAAGTCTTAAATCTAGAATTGCAGGAATTGCATCAGTACTTGCATTTTCATTGTTTTTATTCTCATGTGCATCTGCACCAAAGGCTGAAGAACCTGTAGTCCAGACGGAAGAAACTTTAGAAACAGAGGATGAACCGGCTGAAGAAAAAGAAACTCCTGCAGAGGAAATTCCTGAAACAGAAAATCAGGTTGCAGAAGAACAAAAGGCAGAAGAAATTACCGAAGAACCTGTATTCGAACCGATTCCTGAACTTATCGAGGACATTCCGGGATATTACGAAAGCGATCCTAAACCTGTATTCCTTGAGCCGTCAGAACCTGTTGCAAAAACTGAAGAAAAAGCAGCAGAAGAAGAACCTGCAGTAGAGCCAGAAAAACAGACTTCTGAAACTGAAGAAAAGAATGACTCGAATACGGAAATCAGCTTAAAGGATACTGAAAACGAGAAACCACAGGCTCCTATGGAAACAGAAAAAGAAGTTGTACCTGTTGCAGTTCCTGAAAAAAAAGAAGAACCTTCCCCTGCACCTGAAGAATCTATTGAAGCGGAAGGAATTGCTGCAGTTGAAGAAGTTGAATCTTCAGAGCTTCTTTCCGTTGACAATGAACCGGAAGAAGAGAAAAAAACTGTTGAAAATAAAATTATTGTAGTTCCTTCCCGTTCAGTAGAAATGAAGAACAGCCAATACCTCGACATCGTATATCCTGGAACCGGCTGGATTTATCTTGGTGAAGAAGACGGAAAAACTTCCATGAGATATTTTGGCCGCAAGATCGGTGAAAGAAATACGGTATTCAGTCTTCGCTCTAGGGAAGAAGGAAATACAATCCTTCACTTCTATAAAAACGATCAATTGACAGGAAAATTTATAGACGATTATCTTCAGGTTGAAATCAAAGGAACAAACAATTCTCCAGAACATGCAGTAGCACCGGCCTACGCAGAAGCTATTCCTCCTAAGCCAGAGAAGAAAGTCCTGACTCAGCCAAAAGTAACTGAAAGACAGGATGAAGAAGTTCAAAAGGAAAAGGAAAACACTGTAGGTTCTCAAAAGCCTTCGGTTTCTTCGGAAAAGAAATCCGCAAGATCTTCAGCTCCTAAGACAGACGCAAAGAAAGTTTCGACACCAGTTCCTGTTGCTTCACCTGCACCAGTTGTAAGTGATAGTGCCGATGACAACGGATCAAAGACAGTCATCCAGAAAAAGACATCGGAGAACGAATACAAGCTGGCTCCAAAATCTGAAAATTCAACGGATGCAGAATCTGCACCACAGGAAAAGACAACACCTTCCGTTTCAAAAAGTTCAATTCAAAACACGGAAAACATGGCAGCAGATGAAATCCTTGAAAAGGCAAGGGAATCTTTCAAGAACAAAAAATACGAAGAAACCCTCGCCTACCTTGACGATTTCTTTGCAAAGGCTACGACAAAAATCGACGAAGGCCTTATGCTTCAGGGACAAACCTTTGAAAGCAATTCTTCTGTCAGAAACATTAAAAGCGCCCTTGATACCTACGAGACCATTGTCCGCCGCTACCCACAGAGCATTCACTGGCCAAAGGCAAACGAGCGCATTACCTACCTTAGAAAATTTTACTTCAACATTAGATAAAGGATAAAGAAAAATGAAAAAAATCATATTCATTGCAGCTGCAGTTCTTTCCCTCAGCTCCTGCATGATAAAGACAGAAAAAAAAGCACGCACGATTACCGTTACGGGAACAGGGAGCATAACCGTAGAAAACAAGGAAGCAACTCTGGTTCTTTCCGTAATTTCCAGAAATGAGGATGTAGTAAAGGCATCTGAAGAAAATGCAGAAAAAATGACAGCCGTAATGAAAGCCGTAACTGAAGCAGGTGTCGGAACAGATTCCATGCAGACTTCCGATTATTCCATAAGACAGGAAGAAGCAGAACGACAGGCAGGCAAAAAATCTCTGATTCAGTATGTAGTTTCAAACAGACTTCACATAACTGTAAAGGATGTTTCAAGAACAGGAAAAATCATCGATGCCGCAATAAAGGCTGGCGCAAACCAGATGACTTCCCTGAGCTATTCAGCAGGAGACACATCAGAAGCCGAAAAACAGGCAAGAATTCTGGCAGTTCGCGATGCAGACCAAAAGGCAAATGTTCTTGTCGCTACAAGCGGACTTACACTTGGACAGGTACTGAGCATTTCTGAACGTGAAGGATATTACAGTCCTGTAAGAAACGCTGTATTATACAAAACAGAAACTGCAAGCACCCCTATTTCAGGCGGTTCAACTTCCGTAAGCGTTACAATTGATGTAACCTACGAACTGCAGTAAACCACTTCAATTGCAAATAAACACAAATTTATATATATTATCACCCACGAGGATTTATTATGTTAGACTACAGATTTATTAAAGAAAACCTTGAAGCAGTAAAAAAGAACATCATCGACCGCAACATGGATCCTGCAAAGGCAGACGCTGACCTTGTTGTAAAGCTCTTTGACGAACGCACAGCTCTTACAACATCACTCCAGGAACTCCAGAAGAAGCGTAATGAAAACGCAGCTTCAATGAAGCAGAAGCTTGACCCAGAAACACGCCAGAAATATATCGACGAAGGAAAAGCCCTCAAGGAACAGATTGCAGCAGAAGAAGCAAAGCTCAATGAAGTAGAAGCTGCCCTTGACGATGCAGGTCGTCAGATTCCTAACATGGCACACCCAGATACACCTATCGGAAAACTCGATACAGAAAACCTTGAAGTAAAGAAAGTCGGAACAATCCGCAAATTTGATTTCAAGGCAAAGAGCCATGTAGAAATCATGGAAGCACTTGATCTCATCGACTTTGAACGTGCAACAAAGGTTTCGGGACCAAAGTTCTACTACCTCAAGAACGAAGCTGTATTCCTTGAACAGGCACTCATCATGTACGCAATGAACATCCTCCGCAAGCACGGATTCACTACTTTCATCACACCTGATGTTGCAAAGGAAGAAGTCCTCAAGGGAATCGGATTCAACCCACGCGGAAACGAATCAAATGTTTACGCAATAGAAGAAGAAGGTACATGTCTCGTAGCAACAGCAGAAATCACCCTTGGTGGATACCACTCAGGTGAAATTCTTGACAAGTCTAAACTTCCATTGATGTACTGCGGTCTTTCACACTGTTTCCGCCGTGAAGCAGGTGCTGCAGGTCAGTTCTCAAAGGGACTTTACCGCGTTCACCAGTTTGACAAGGTTGAAATGTTCGTTTACTCAACACCAGAACAGTCAGACGCACTTCATGAAAAGCTCCGCCAGATTGAAGAAGAAATCTTTACAGGTCTTGGAATTCCATTCCATGTAGTTGATACATGTACAGGTGACCTTGGTGCTCCTGCATACCGCAAGTGGGACCTTGAAGCATGGATGCCAGGACGTGCAGACGAAGCACATCCAGATGGAGACTATGGTGAAGTAACTTCTACTTCAAACTGTACTGACTTCCAGGCACGCCGCCTTAACGTTAAGTACCGCGATGACGACGGAAAAAACAAGTATGTTCACATGCTCAACGGTACAGCCATCGCAGTTGGACGCGCTATGCTTGCCCTCATCGAAAACTACCAGAATGAAGACGGTTCAGTTACAATTCCGGAAGTTCTCGTTCCATTCTGCGGATTCGACAAGATTGGACCAAAGGCAAACATCGAGTCACCGGTAATCATCTCAAAGAAATAATTTTAGAAGAAATCCCATCAGCATTGGGATGACTTGAAAATACAGGAGAGCCATTATGGAGAAAAACTACACAAAAGGAATTTTCTATCTCTTTTGCTTTGTTGCTTCCATAGTGGCTCTTGCAGTTTTAAAGGTTACGGCAACTTTTATACTTCCACTTACAATTTCAATCCTGTTTTCCTTTATTTTCTACCCTTTTGTAAAAAAACTGTCGAAGTTCCGCATTCCATGGATTCTGTCAGTGCTTATAGTAATTGGTGTAACAGGAGTTCTTTTTTCAATTGTGGCAAACATCCTTATCACAAGCTGCAAGTCAATTGTCGCCGCATACCCAAGATACGAAGCAAGATTTACCACCGTCTATTCAATGATAGCGGAAACATTCAACCTGCCCTTTGACGAAAACTCATCTCTCTTTGCAAACATGTGGAATTCCCTTGGTGTCCGCACCTTTGTACAGAATTCAGCCATCAGCCTTAGCAACTTCCTTCTTTCAGGTGCAAAAGTAATATTCCTGGTTTCCCTCATGATCCTTTTCTTCATGATGGAAATGAGAGAGATGAAAGGCAAAATCAAGAACGCCTTTCCAGAAGAAAAGCTTAACCGCAAGATAATCTACATAACAATAAAAACAATTTCAGATGTTACCAGGTTTATTTCAATTAAGTTCTACATATCTCTGCTAACAGGAACTCTTGTTGGAATCGTATGTTTTTCCGTAGGCCTTGATTTTCCGATTGTCTGGGGATTTCTTGCATTCGTATTGAACTTCATACCAAACTTTGGATCAGCAATTTCATTTGTCATGACAACAGGTTTTTCCATCATTCAGTTCTATCCTGTTGGATATAAAATTGCCATTATCGGACTTTCAATACTCCTGATAAATTCCATTCTTGGCAGCATACTTGAACCAAAGTGGGAAGGAAATGACCTTGGAATATCTCCTTTCCTTATCCTTGTAAGCCTTACTCTCTGGGGATACATCTGGGGCTTTGCCGGAATGATACTTTCTGTTCCTATTCTGGTAATTACAAAAATCATCTGCGAGAACATAGAGGAACTGAAGCCAGTAGCGGCCCTTATAGGCAGTAAGAAAAAATCAAAGGCAGCAAAAAAATAAGGGACCTAAAAATCTCAGGCCCCGTTCAAACATTTCAGTCTATTCCGTATTTTTTCCCCGTAATTCTTTCATAGAGGAACCTGTAGTCCTCTTCCTTAAGGTGTTCATACTTAAGGGAAATGCACTTCAGATCCGGAGAATTTTCGTTTCTGTAAACACATTCCACAGAACACTCTATGGTCACGTTTCTTTTCAGAAGCTTATTTTTAGCAAGAACAAAAACAAGATTTAAACTGTAATCCGTTCCTTCTGTAAGATTTTCAGATCCTTTTCCGCCAGCAAGAACAACCCTTTTGTCATCAACAAAAATCATGTTGAAAGGCATTGCCCGTCCTTCTACAGATTCAGTCTGCAGAACATTCTTTTCAGTCAGGTAACGGGCTATGGCAAGAAGATGAAGTCCATTTCCAATTGGTGCCCCTTCTCCAGATTTTGCATCGGCAACAAACTTTTCAAGCAATGATTTTGCTTCATGCTGATTTGATTCCGGAATGTCTGCCCATTTTGGAGAAATAAAGATTTCATAGGAATTGAGCGGAATGCAATCTATGTTAACAGTTGATTTTTCAGTTTTAAAAGATACGGTTCCAGTAAAATCATATTCTTCGCTGGAAACGGCATCAGGAATTCTTTTGATGGAAGAAGGAACAACGATGGCAAGTCCCTGTGAAAATTCCTTCA
This sequence comes from Treponema sp., assembly GCA_024400915.1. Lineage (GTDB taxonomy): Bacteria > Spirochaetota > Spirochaetia > Treponematales > Treponemataceae > Treponema_D. Next base: position 51,442 of record JAKSLX010000017.1, on the reverse strand, counting down.
TTTCCGTAATGAAATAAAGGCCAAGGTGATTAAAATAAAACTGAACCCTTACCTGCTTTCCAAGAAAAGGCTGAACTGTGCGCGCTGGATTTTTCAAAAGAATTATGCCCTGCTTAAGAACATCTATCTGGCTGGAAGGAATTGCAACTGGGAAAACGGCACTAGCAGGAACACGCCTTTCCTTTCCGGGAATGTCGGTCCTTGAATCAACAAGGGAAGCATCAGCCTGCTCAGGTTTTTCTTCCAAAGTAACCGTCAAAGGAACATTGTCATCCCTCAGATACTGCAAAACCAATTCCCTTTCAATGCGAGTAAGTTCTTTTTCTTCCTGCATATCACTCTCCTGTCTGACTGATCAGATCCACAGAAATAATCCTGCACCCTGATTCAGAATTTCGTAGGAATATCATGGCATCGGCATGAGAGCCGTTATAATTTTTTTCTTCCCCAAAAAAGAACCTTACCGGACACTGAAAATATCCCTCACCGCAGAAAGGTTCTCCTATTGCATGCCAGGAAACCTTCATGTCTCCATAGAGCCTTTCAAAATCATACTTGAACATTACAAGCGAATAGATTGATGAAGTTTCAAAATATGTCTCTAGATTTTCACCTTTTTCAAAGGCGGACATAAAGTCATCCAAAACCTTGTATCCATGCTCCGGCAAGCGTGACGTATCCAGGCTGTAGGCTTCGCTTATTCTTGGATAGACATTTTCCGACGAAAGAAAAACCTCCGAAAGTGGAAACATTTCTACCGATGCATTTAGCCTTGTAGAAATTCCCTTGGCTTCAGAATATTTTTCCGAAAGAATCTCTCCATCCAGAGTTTCAGTCCATGCAGTAGTAGAATCAAGGCTGGTTGCCGTGGCTTTTAAGGTTGAACCGGCAGAATTATCACCATTTGCATGAGACACGCAGGAAGCAAAGAGAAACAGGCTAATGTACATGAGCGATAAAACCTTCAGGTTCATTCTTACATTCTACTATATAAATAATTCTATTTAAAGGATTATATCCGTTTTTTCACAGGCAAATAGTTCACATTCCACATAATCTGGTTGTTAAATGCCGTAAAGAATATTATAATTTTCTTATAGGCCTTATGTTTTTACGGGCGAACATTACATTAATTTTCGGAGTGTCTGTATGGCAGCTGCAAAAATGAACATTCACAACATTATGGAAGAACTTGTTACTGAACGCGTGAATACCCTTTATGACGAGGTAATGAAACAGAATTCAGTATGGCTGACATGTGACTGCGAGAATTGCCGTCTAGATACAATCTGCTATGTACTCAACAGAGTAACACCACGATATGTTGTAGGTGGCCGTGGCGTAACCCATAATACAAACCTCATTAAGGAAAATGGACAGATCGGAATCGACATCGAAAAGCTCTGCGTAGAAGGAATGAGGCTTGTAAACACTGCAAAGCGCCCATACCATCAGAACGGAACAAAAAGGGCCGGAGTCTCTGGTGAAATCAATATAGCCGAATTCAACTTTCCTACCTTTATGGGAAACATATTTGACGGAAATTCTTTTGAGCCACTGGCAGGAGCAAGCGTAAGGCTAACACTCAACGGTGAAACAGTTGAGATGATTGATCCTACATGGCAGAATCCTTGCAATACATACGAGGCTACAAAGGGAAGCTATTCTTTCTGGATGGCACCACACGAGGCAATTTCAGAAGGCATGAACAAAAAATTCAACTTTACGGTTGAAGTTACATGCCCTGGATACATTCCGGTAAACTACAGTTTTACAGTTCCGCTTACAAGCGAAAAAATTGATTCGGTAGAACTGAACTCTACTTACAGCGTAAAAATTCAGGACATTTTCCTTTTTAAGGAAGATGAAGAATAAATTAAAAATATTTTGGGAGAATTAAAATGAACACTAATTCCAGCGTAAACTACAGACCTACGGCAGACGAAAAGCAGAAATTCATTACAAGAACCTACATGTGGATGGGTCTTGCCCTCATCATCAGTGCAGTGGCAGCCTTCTACACATCAACAAATGAACAGATGATTCAGATGCTTTTTTCAAACAAAGCTATGGGATTCAAGGTCCTTGCAATCGTGGAACTTGCCCTTGTATTCATACTTTCAATGACACTCCGAAGCATTTCTGTGTTCGGGGCAGCATTGATGTTCATTTCCTATTCCATCATAAACGGAATCACTCTTTCCGCAATCTTCCTTGTATTTGATTTGGGATCAATCGCATTCTGCTTTGGTGGAGCTGCAGCTATGTTCATCGTAATGAGCATTTACGGAAAAGCTACTAAGCAGGATCTTTCAAAGGCAGGTCACTATCTTTTGATGGCACTTCTGGGACTCATTGTGGTTTCCCTCATTAACTGGCTAATGAAGTCACCAATGCTTGACTGGCTCATTTCAATGGCAACAGTAGTCATTTTCACCGGGCTTACAGCATACGATACTCAGAAAATCCTCCGCACGGCACAGAGAGCAAATGATTCAGAAGCATACAAAAAGATTGCAATCATCGGCGCCCTTGAACTCTACCTTGACTTCATCAACATTTTCCTTTCCCTTCTCCGCCTTTTTGGAAAGAGAAGATAGGTGAAAGTTTTTGGTTTAATAGAAGCCGATACCTGATATAACTTTCACCTCATGCCCCGCAAAATCGGGGCATTTATTATTTTAAATGACAATGCATGATTTCTAGAAAAATTTTTCCACGGCACTGATAATCTGTTCCAGTGGATTATACATCCTGCGGCTCATGGGAACGCTTGTTGTAAACATCTTTCCATAGCGCTTTTCCACAATACGACGGTCAAGGACAATGATCACTCCCCTGTCATCCCCTCGGCGCATAAGACGACCAAAGCCCTGCCTGAATTTTATGACCGCCTGTGGAACACTAAGCTGCATAAAAGGATTCCCACCTTTCTTTTCAAGGTCTTCGCTTCTTGCGGCAAAAACTGGATCGTTAGGTACGGCAAAAGGAAGTTTTACGATAATGACCTGACTGAGACTATCTCCTGGCACATCAACTCCTTCCCAAAAGCTGTCCGTTGCAAAAAGCACGCTCTGGGTATCTTTCTTGAAACTTTCAAGAAGCCGGAACCTGTCGTCATCCCCCTGCTTGAACAGAGTTATGCCTTTGCCAACCAAGGCACTGGCAGCGGCATTATAGGCATATTTCAGGCTGTCGTAGGAAGTAAAAAGCACAAGGGTTCTACCCCCCGCAGCTTCTATGAGTCTTGGAACCGTCTGTTCCACATAGGTCTGGTAATATGGACTGTCAGGGAAAGGTGCATCGGCCGGAACACCGAAAAGAACATTTGTTCTGTAAGGGAAAGGAGACTCAAAGCTGTTTTTTGCAAGGCGTTCGTCAGGAACAAAGCAGGCACCTGTTCTTCTTAGCCAGTAACCGAAATGATTTTCCGTACGCAATGTGGCACTTGTACACACAACAGAATCCAATGGCTCAAAAACCCCGCCGTTCATCATGGGTGCAATATCAAGGGGAGTTTCATAAAACTGAACGAAAAGAACCGGTTCTTCCCCAGGGGTTTTGGGAGGCATGCGGACCTTCTGCATCCAGTATACCTTGTCCCTATGGGCATCCCAATTTATGAAATGCTCAAAAAGCACACTGTAGCCTTCAATACGGCTGAGGACTGTTTTTGATTCCCATACGGCAGGAATGTCAGAATCCTTGTCATCTATTTTGGAAATAACAGTTTGTGCAAGGTTATAGAAATCCGTAACAGCTTCCTTCAGCCTTTCAATTCCTTCAAAAATCTGAGTGTAATTTTCCGCATTCCCATCATGAATTCTTACATTGAATCCATCTTCAAGCAAAAGGACAGCATCCTGATCAAGGACTGTAACGGCTTCCCTGATGGCTTCTATGCAACCGTCAGCCTTTTCAGTAAAATCATCCGCCGCAGAAACAGCCGCAGCCTGAACGAGAAAACCGGATCTGGTTCCTCTCCACTGACGGTAAAGAAGGTTCACCTGCTTAAGAAGTTTGAATCTGGTAAAGGATTCGCTGAAAAAACTTGTGGCGCTGTCTTCTATGCCGTGGGCTTCGTCAAAAACTATCCTTTTATAGGGAGGAAGAACAGCAGTATCCTCATAACCGGCTCCACTCATACGGCTTTCTATATCTGCAAAAAGCAGGTGGTGGTTTACGACTATAAGGTTTGCATCGGCAGCTTCTTTTCTTACCTTCATTACAAAGCAATCTTCACGGAAAGGACACCTTCCCCCCATGCAGGAATCGCTTTCGCTGTTTACCTTAGTCCATACGCTTTCCGGAGGATTGAAGGTAAGGTCGGTCCTGCTTCCGGTCTCAGATTCCCTTGTCCAGTCGTCGATTTTTTTTATGAGGTCGTTTTCATCTTCAAAAAGGGACGGCTCTGAAACGGCATCGGAAAGGCGCCTTAAGCAGACATAATTCTGCCTTCCTTTCAATAAAACAGACTTTATTTTCTTGCCCGTGATTTCCTGAGCTGCCGGTATATCCTTTTCAAATAGCTGCTGCTGAAGATTTATTGTTCCAGTAGAAATAACAACTCGTTCTTTATTATTAACAGCCCACAAAATCGAAGGAACAAGATATGCAAAGCTTTTTCCTACACCCGTACCCGCTTCAAAGACACCGATTTTGTTTCCGTTGAAGGCTGCCGTAATTTCCTTGACCAGCTCCATCTGGGCCGGACGTTCTTCGTAATTGGGATTCTTTTTGGCGAGAGGACCTTCCTTTGAAAGGAAAAATGCCGCTTCATCAGGATTTGTATACTGCAGTTTCCTAGGCTTAATGGGTTCTACCACAGGATAAACATCAGTAACATCATTGTTTACTATATAAAAGCCCATGGATATATCGCTTGCATTGTAGGCGATGGACTGATCAGCTTCACTTGGACGCAAATATCCACTTGGATGATTATGGATCAGGACATGGCCTCCGCGGGCTGCATTTTCGTTGACAATTACGGAATCTTCATTTCCCCTGGCACCTACAACGACAGATACAATCATTCCGTCTTCATTGATTTTTCCCACGAAAAAGACTTCGTTTCCGCCAGCCTCCTCTATGGCATTCCTCATAGTCTGAATAACGTGATCTGCAAAACGCCTGGTAACATCCATGGTTAAATTATAGTAAGCAAAACAATAAATTGCAATTTGGAGAAAAAAACATTCCGTTACATTTAATGTGATATTTTTCACAATAAATTATTCCAACTGTGACTTTTTTCACAGAAAATCACCAAAAACCGCAAAAAACTAACACGAAAACAATTTTGTTAGTAAATTCGACTTAACAATCAAAGGATTATGGATTATTATTTAACGTGGTATGCTGTATAAATGGGCATACTATATTCAGGTAACTAAAGTATAATTCTATATTAACAGGAGATTTATATGGCAAACAAAATTACTATTATTGGTGCCGGACAGGTTGGTTCTTCTGTAGCTTATGCTCTTTGTCTCAAGGCTGTAGCAACAGAAATCGTTCTCATTGACATTGACGAAAAGCGCGCAAAGGGCGAAGCAATGGACATTCGTCAGGGTACACCTTACATGGCTCCTGTAAACATTCACGCAGGAACTTACGAAGATGCAAAGAACTCTGACATCGTCATCATCACTTCTGGTGTTGGACGTAAGCCTGGTCAGTCTCGCCTTGACCTTGCTCAGATCAACGTAAACATCTTCAAGTCAATCATCCCACAGATCACAAAGGCAGCTCCTGACGCAATCTACGTTCTCGTAGCAAACCCTGTTGATGTTCTTACATACCAGCTCGTCAAGTCTTCTAACATTCCTGCAAACCACATCATCGGTACAGGTACACTTCTTGATACAGCTCGTCTCCGCACAAAGATTGCTGATGAATACGGAATCGGACAGGCTAACCTCCACGCATATGTATTCGGTGAACACGGAGACTCTTCATTCGTACCTTGGTCACTCGTAAACATCGCTTCAGTTCCAGTAAACGACTACAACAACGCTGTAGGCAACAAGCATGCTGAACTCAACCGCGACGATGTAGAAGAATACGTACGCAAGTCAGGCGGAATGATCATCGAAGCAAAGAAGTGCACAAACTACGCTATCGGTGTTACTACAGCACGTCTCTGCGAAATCATCCACAACAACAACCCTTCTGTAACAATCGTTTCTACATTGCTCCAGGGTGAATACGGAATTTCTGACGTATGTCTCTCAATTCCTACAGTTGTAGGCGGAAACGGTGTTGAAGGACGCCTTGCACCTGCCCTCACAGACGATGAAGTTGAAAAGCTCAAGAAGTCTGCAGAAGCACTCAAGAACGTGATCAGCCAGCTTGACTTTAACTAAGGATATACAAATGGAAAAATACAGAATTGAACATGATTCAATGGGCGAAGTAAAGGTTCCTGCAGACAAGCTCTGGGGTGCCCAGACTGAACGCAGCCACGAAAACTTCCTCATCGGTGTAGGCATCGAAACAATGCCACGCGAAATCACAAAGGCTTTCGGCTACCTCAAGAAGGCAGCTGCAATGGCTAACAATGCCCTTAAGCCTGAGAAAATGACAAACAAAAAGCTCAAGGCAATCTCAAAGGCTTGTGATGAAGTCATCAGCGGTTCTCTCAACGAAAACTTCCCTCTCGTTGTATGGCAGACAGGTTCAGGTACACAGTCGAACATGAACTGCAACGAAGTTGTCGCAAACCGCGCAAACCAGATTGCAGGAGAAAAGATCTGTCATCCAAACGACGACATCAACATGTCTCAGTCTTCAAACGACACATTCCCTACAGCAATGCACATCGCTGCCGTTGTTGAACTTGAAGACAAGCTTTTCCCAGCAATTGACCTCCTCGTTGACACATTCAAGAAGCTTGAAAAGGTAAACAAGGGCATCGTAAAGTCTGGACGCACACACCTCCAGGATGCAGTACCTATCCAGTTCAGCCAGGAAATCTCAGGATGGAGAACATCCCTTGAACGCGACAAGGAAATGCTCAAGTCTACACTTCCTTACCTCAAGCAGCTTGCCCTCGGTGGTACAGCAGTAGGTACAGGTCTCAACGCACCTAAGGGATTTGACAAGCTTGTTGCAGAAAAGGTTTCTGAACTTACAGGAAAGAAATTCGTTACAGCACCTAACAAGTTCCATGCCCTTACTTCTAAGGACGAAATCACATTCGCACACGGTGGACTCAAGGCTCTCGCAGCAGACCTCATGAAGATTGCCAACGATGTTCGCTGGCTCGCTTCTGGTCCACGCTGTGGTATCGGAGAAATCTTCATTCCGGAAAACGAACCTGGTTCATCAATCATGCCTGGTAAGGTAAACCCAACCCAGTGTGAAGCAATGACAATGGTTGCAGTTCAGGTAATGGGTAACGACGCAGCAGTTGGAATGGCAGCATCACAGGGTAATTTTGAACTCAACGTGTTCATGCCTGTAATCGCATACAACTTCCTTCAGTCTGTAAGACTCCTTGCTGAAGTCATGGTTAGCTTCAACAACAACTGTGCAGTAGGAATCAAGGCAAACAAAGAAAAGATGCACTTCAACCTCTACAACTCTTTGATGCTCGTTACAGCCCTTAACCCATACATCGGTTACGAAAACGCTGCAAAGACAAGCCACTTGGCTTACGAAAAGAATATCTCACTCAAGGACGCATGTGTTCAGCTTGGTTTCATGACACCTGCAGAATTCGACAAGGTATTCCACCCAGAACAGATGGCTAAATAATTATCAATTCATAATTCATAATTAAAAATCAATAATTGTGAATTATGAGTTGCTCAACATGAAACTTAATTATGCATTGTGAATTATGCATTGTGAATTATCAAATAATTTTGGGAGAAAAGAATGAGTGACCAGACAAACACACTAACTTATTCTTACTTTCCTGGATGTACATTGAAGAACAAGGCCAAGGAACTTGATAACTACGGCCGCAAGTGTGCAGAAGCCCTCGGTTTCAAACTTGAAGAAATCGAAGACTGGCAGTGCTGCGGTGGTGTGTATCCAACAGGCAAGAATGAAATTGCCTCTAAGCTTCCTTCAGTTCGTGCTCTTGCTGACTCCAGGGATAAGAACCAGGCATTGGTAACATTGTGTTCAGCTTGTTACAATGTCATCAAGCAGGTAAACAACGACCTGCAGAACGATGAGAATACAATTCTCAAAGTAAACAACTATCTCGCTCAGGACGGTATTGAATACCACGGAGAAACAAAAGTTCTCCACTTCCTTGAAGTTCTCCGCGACGAAATCGGTTGGGACAAGGTAAAGGCTGCCGTTAAGAATCCTCTCAAGGGAAAGAAAATCGGCGCTTACTACGGATGTCTCCTCTTGCGTCCGGGAAAGGTCATGGAATTCGATGATCCTGAAAATCCACAGATTCTTGAAGACTTCATCAAGGCTATCGGTGCAACTCCAGTAATCTATGCAGAACGCAATGAATGCTGCGGTGCATACGCTTCATTTGAAGATCCTTCAATCCCACAGAACCGTGCAAAGAAAATCATCACAAATGCACAGGACATGGGTGCAGACTTCCTCGTAACTAGCTGTCCACTCTGCCGCTACAATCTTATCAAGAACCAGGGCGACACAAACATGGACGTTATCTACTTTACAGAACTTCTTGCTGAAGCTCTTGGTGTAAAGGAGGAAGCATAATGCTCGAAGCAGAAATCCAGAGTTACAAAGACAGAATTCTTGAAACTAGCGGTGTCAACCCTAAGAAATGCATGGTTTGCGGAAAATGTTCTGGAACTTGCCCTAACTACGACGCAATGGAATACCATCCACATCAGTTTGTTCAGATGGTAGAAAACGGTGAAATCGAACCATTGCTCAAGAGCAAGTCAATCTATGCATGTTTGTCTTGTTTTGCTTGTCTCGAACGCTGCCCACGCCAGGTAGAACCAGCAAAACTTGTCGATGCAGTACGCACAGTTGTTGAACGCGAACGTGGCCCACTCCATCTTGATCCTTCTCAGGTTCCTGAAAAGCTTGATGAAGATACACCACAGCAGCTTTTGATGAGTGCATTCAGAAAGTACCGCAAATAGGAGCACAGTAGAAATATGGAAAGAATTGGTGTTTTTGTATGTCACTGTGGTACTAACATTGCAGGTACAGTTGACGTAGCAAAGGTCGCAGAAGAAGTCGGCAAGATGCCGGAGGTTGTTTTCTCAACCAACTACACATACATGTGTTCTTCTGCCGGACAGAAGATGATTGAAGACCATATCAAGGAAGACAAGCTTACAGGCGTTGTTCTTTGTTCATGTTCTCCACGTATGCACGAAAAGACATTCCGTTCTTGTGCAGCACGTGCAGGCCTCAATCAGTTCAAAGTAGAAATCGCCAACATCCGTGAACAGACTTCATGGGTTGGCAAGAATATTGAAGAAAATACAGAAAAGGCTATTGCTCTTGCAAAGGCTGCTGTTGCAAAGACAGTCCTCAATACTCCTCTTACAGAAGGTGAAACTCCTGTTACAAAGAGAGCCCTGGTTATCGGTGGCGGTATTGCAGGTATTACAGCTGCCCTCGACATCGCAGATGCAGGCTTCCCTGTAGACATCGTTGAAAAGAAAGTTACAGTCGGCGGAAAGATGGCAATGCTCGACAAGACATTCCCTACTCTTGACTGTGCTTCTTGTATCGTTACTCCAAAGATGACTGAAGTAAGCCAGAATCCTAACATCAGAATTCTTTCTTACTCGGAAGTTGTCGGCGTAAAGGGATACATCGGAAACTTCACTATCGACATCAAGCGCCATGCACGCTATGTTGACGAGACAAAGTGTACAGGTTGTGGTGCATGTATCGAAGCCTGTCCAAATAAGAAGGTTCCAAACGATTTCAACCTTAACCTTGACAACAAGAAGGCAATCTACATTCCTTTCGCACAGGCTGTTCCAAAGGTAGCAACAATCGATGCAAACTACTGTCTGCACCAGAAGGCTGCAAAGAACGGCAAGGAAGCTTGTGGATTCTGCCAGAAGGCATGTGGTGTCGGAGCAATCGACTTCAACATGCAGGATGAAGTAATCACAGAAAAGTACGGTACAATCATCGTAGCAACCGGTTACAATCCAATCGAACTTACAAAATTCGACGAATACGCATACAGCCAGAGCCCTGACGTTGTTTCATCACTTGAATTCGAACGTCTCTGCAACGCATCTGGTCCAACAAGCGGTCACCTTAAGCGCCCATCAGACGGTAAGGAACCAAAGAACATCGTATTCGTTCAGTGTGTAGGATCACGCTGTGCCGCTGATGCATCAAAGGGTCATGAATACTGTTCAAAGATCTGCTGTATGTACACAGCTAAGCACGCAATCCTTACACGCGACCACTATCCTGACACAAACGTTTGGGTATTCTACATCGACGTTCGTACTCCAGGTAAGCTCTTTGATGAATTCTACCGCCGTGCAGTTGAACAGTATGGCGTTCACTACATCAAGGGCCAGGTAGGAAAAGTTACACCGCTTTCAGACGGAACTCTTGACGTCCAGGGTTCAGACCTTATCTTGAACAAGCAGGTTCACATCAAGGCTGACATGGTTGTTCTTGCTGCATCTATCGAAGCTGACAAGTCAGCACGTCCACTTGCAACAATGCTTACAACTTCAATGGACAACAACGACTTCTTCCTTGAAGCACACGCAAAGCTCCGCCCAGTAGAATCTCCTACAGCAGGTATCTTCCTTGCAGGTTGCTGCCAGGGTCCAAAGGATATTCCTGAAACTGTAGCCCAGTCTTCTGGTGCTGCTGCAAAAGCAATCTGTCTGTTGGTTAAGGACAGCCTTAAGACAAACCCATGTACTGCTCATCCAAACGAAAACCTTTGTAACGGATGTGGACAGTGTGTTAATGTTTGTCCTTACGGTGCAATCTCTTATGTTGATAAGGATTTCCGCGGACCAAACAGAACAACAATTACAAGACACGTTTCTCAGGTTAATACAGCAATGTGTCAGGGTTGTGGTGCATGTACAGTTGCCTGTCCTTCAGGTGCTATGGACTTGCACGGATTCTCTAACAGCCAGATTTTGGCAGAGGTTGATGCAGTACTATGAGTGAAACAAACAAGAACTGGACACCAAAGATCGTAGCATTCTGCTGCAACTGGTGTTCTTACGCAGGTGCTGACTTGGCTGGAAACAACCGCCTTGACTACCCTGCAAATGTAAAGATCATCCGCATCCCATGCTCATGCCGATTGAACCCATTGTTCATTCTCCGTGCATTCCAGCGTGGTGCTGACGGTGTTATTTTGTGTGGCTGCCACCCAGGTGACTGTCACTATTCAACAGGAAACTATTTTGCACGCCGTCGTATGACACTCCTCTTCTCAATGCTCAACTTCCTTGGCATTGAAAAGGAAAGAACTCGTGTAGAATGGTGTTCTGCTGCTGAAGGCGTACGCTTTGCAGGTCTCATGAATGACTTCGTAGCAAAGATTACAGCTCTCGGTGAAAACAAAAAGCTGGAGGACTTGAGATGCAAGAAAAACTAATCGCTCGCGCTAAGGAATTGCTTGCTGAAGGAAAAGTTCAGAAGGTTGTCGGATGGTCAAAGGGTCTCTTTGACGAAGACATCACTCCAGCTGTTTTCTCATCAGCAGAAGAACTTGACAAGGGATTTGTCTTCAACAAATACTGCAAGGCAAACCTTTCAAAGTATCTCGTAAAGATTACTCGTGAAATTGAAGTAAAGAAAAGTACAACCCGCATGAACAATACAATGGCAAAGCAGAGGGATCCAAATGCACAGGATGCACCTATCCCATCTGAAGTTGTTCTTGTATTCCTCAAGCCAAATGATACTTATTCATTTACTCAGCTTCTTAAAGAAAACCGCATTACTCGTGATGACGTTTACGCAATCGGTGTTCCATGTCAGGATACTCTTGACGATGGAAACGCATGCGGACCATGTGCCGGAAAGACACACGTTTCTTGTGACGAGCTCATTGGTGCTGAACCAGGACAGGTTTACCAGGGCGAAAACAAGACAATGGAAATGGTTGCAAAGCTTGAAGCCATGACAGACGATGAAAGATTCGAATTCTGGCGGGGTGAAATGTCACGCTGTATCCGCTGTAATGCCTGTCGCAACGTTTGTCCTGCATGTACATGTGAAAAGTGTGTATTCGACAACAATGCCCTCTACACAACACAGAAAGTTGCAGAAACAAGCTTCGAAGAAAACCTCTTCCACATCATCCGCGCATGGCACGTAACAGGCCGCTGTACAGGTTGTGGAGAATGTTCAAGAGTTTGTCCACAGAGCATCCCTCTTCACCTTTTGAACGGAAAGATGGCAAAGGATATCAATGAAATCTACGGCCCATACCAGGCTGGTGCTGACATGGAATCTAAGCCTGCAATGCTCCGCTTTGAAGAAAATGACCCTGAGACAACAATCGTTTACGACAGATCTAATAACGGAGGTGCAGAATAATGCTTTCTATTTCTAAAGATAAGATTGATTCATTATTTGAACTCATCGGTTCAAAGCAGCCTTTGTATCTGCCAGTTGACAACAAGGCAGGAACTGCCGATTTCCAGAAATGGGAAAAAGGCACAAAGCTTTCTTCAGCACTCAAGACTGTTCGTTCTGCAAAGGACTTCTTCTTCCCAAAGACAGAACACATGGTTTCTTACCAGATGAACGGTCAGGAAGTTAAGGTTGAAGACCCAAGAAAAGACCTTGAGGACTTCGTAGTCTTCGGTGTAAGGGCTTGTGACGCAAAGGGCTTTGAATGCATCGACGGCGTTTACCTCAACATGAATCCTGTTGATTCATACTATAAGAACCGCCGCGACCACGGAACAGTAATCGTTCTTGCATGTAACGAACCTGCAAAGAACTGCTTCTGTTCTTCATACAAGATTGACGCTTCCCTTGCCTCTCCAGCTGGAGACGTAAGCTGCTGGCTTGCCGATGACAAGTACTTCTTCCAGGCAAACACAGAAAAGGGAAAGGCTTTCGTAGAAAATGCAAAGTCTGTTCTTGCAGATGCTGCTGATTCCGCAGTGGAAAGCACAAAGAAGGACATTGCTGCAAAGATTGAAAAACTTCCGTTTGCTCACCTTGACCTTTCAAAGGTTGGAGACGTAAAACCTGAACAGATGATGAAGATTTTCAACTCTAAGGTTTGGGCAAAGGTTTCAGAAGCCTGTGTTGGTTGCGGAACTTGTACTTATGTTTGTCCAACATGTATGTGTTTCGACGTCAGGGACTTCAAGACAAACAACGGCATCCGTCAGATCCGCTGTTGGGATTCCTGCATGTTCAACGACTTTACACAGATGGCTGCAGAAAATCCTCGTCACACACAGAAGGAACGTTCACGCCAGCGCTTCATGCACAAGCTCGTCTACTACCCAATGGCACACGAAGGAATGTTTGCTTGTGTAGGTTGCGGACGCTGTCTTGAAAGCTGCCCTGTAAACATGAACGCAGTAAAGGTTCTCAAAGCAATTTCTGAATCTGATGATATCTAGTAAGGAGAAAAGAATGGAAAAAAATGAATCATTTATTCCTTACGTAGGAAAAATTATTGACATTAAGCAGGAAACTCCTGATGTTAAGACATTCCGTGTAGTTGGTCTTGACGGAAAGAAACTCTTTGAACACATCCCTGGACAGTGCGCAATGCTCATCGTTCCAGGTGTCGGTGAATCAATGATTTCCATCACTTCATCTCCAACAATGCAGGATGCAATGGAATTCTCTATCAAGAGATGTGGTTGTGTTACTGAATGGCTCCATAAGGCTGAAGTTGGCCAGCAGATCTGTCTTCGCGGACCAGTTGGAAACGGCTTCCCTGTAGAAGGTGCACTCAAAGGAAAGGACATCCTCGTTATCGCTGGTGGTATCGGTATTGCTCCAGTTCACTCTGTAGTAAACTACATGATGGACAACCGCGAAAACTACGGAAAGATCCAGGTCATCTATGGTGCTCGTTCTAAGGCTGACCTTGTTCGCCTTGATGAAATGCAGAACTCATGGATGAAGCAGCCAAACTGCTCTATCGACATCACAATCGACCGTGCAGAAGAAGGCTGGGATGGACACGTAGGATTCGTTCCTCCATTCATTACTGAACTCAAGCCTGATGCAGGCATGACAGTAATCATGTGTGGACCTCCAATCCTCATCCACATGTCGCTGAAGATCTTGAAGGACCTTGGTTTCAAGGATGAACAGATTTTCACAACAATGGAAATGAGAATGAAGTGCGGTATCGGAAAGTGCGGTCGCTGTAACATCGGTGACAAGTTCGTCTGCAAAGACGGTCCGGTATTCAGCTTTGATCAGTTGGGTGAATTACCACCAGAATATTAAGTCACGAAATCGCCATCCGTGGCGATTTCGTTCTGCGAGTTTTTCAAATGAAAAACTCGCGGGCATCATTAGCTAAACAGATGACGCGCCGTCCTGGCGCTCTAAAGCTATAGGAGAAAAATATGGCAGAAAAGGAAATGGCCACAATCTATATTTTTGGCAAGAAATACAGCGTTCCTGCAGAACTTACAATCATGAACGCTATGGAATACGCAGGTTACCAGCTTAAGCGCGGTTGCGGTTGCCGCAACGGTTTCTGTGGTGCATGTGCAACAATCTACCGCATCAAGGGAACAAACCAGCTTCAGACATGTCTCGCATGTTCAAAGAAGGTTGAAAATGACATGTACATTGCAACCCTCCCATTCTTCCCTCTCGTAAAGCAGGTTTACGACATCAACACAGTAAAGCCTGAACAGTCAATCATGATGCAGCTCTACCCAGAGATCTACTCATGTGTTGGTTGCAACGCTTGTACTCGTGCATGTCCACAGAGCCTCAACACAATGCAATACATCGCATACGCTCAGCGCGGAGACTTTGCAAAGGCAGCAGACCTTTCATTCGACTGTGTAATGTGCGGATGCTGTTCAAGCCGCTGTCCAGCAGGAATCAGCCACCCACAGGTAGCAGAACTTGCACGCCGTATCAACGGTAAGTACCTCCAGCCACAGACTCAGCACCTCATTGACCGTGTTGCTGAAATCGACGAAGGAAAGTGCGAAGCAGCAATCCAGGAAATGATGAACAACTCCATCGACAAGATGAAGGAATTGTACAATAACCGCGACATCGAGAAATAGTGTCACAGAATTGCAGGTTGTTATGACAAACTGACGACGCGACCTCCTGTCGCTTCTCAGAAAACCTTAATATTAAGAGGTAATATTACATGTACGGAAATTACTTAGACGAAGCAGCAAAGATTGTTGCAGAAAAGCGCGAAGAAAACCTTAAGTTTGAACATGCTCGCCTTACAGCAGATGAAAAGGATCAGATCCTCAAGGAATACCATCCAGACCGCATTGCAAGCGAATTCTCAGAGCTCAAGATTGGTCCTAACAAGGGACAGAAGGCTCCAATTCAGCTTACAGAAATGCTCCAGGCAAAGCCACGCATTGCTCCAGAGCACATTGACCTTACACACGTAGACTATGAGACAGACGTTCTCGTAATCGGTGGTGGTGGAGCTGGTACATCAGCTGCTATCATGGCATCTGAAGCAGGAGCAAAGGTTCTCCTCGCAACAAAACTCCGCGTAGGTGACGCAAACACAATGATGGCAGAAGGTGGTATCCAGGCTGCTGATAAACCTAACGATAGCCCAGCACAGCACTACCTTGACTGTTTTGGTGGCGGACACTTTGACGGAAAGCCAGAACTCGTATACACACTTACAAACAAGGCTCCATCTGTAATCAAGTGGCTCAACGACCTTGGTGTTGAATTCGACAAGGAAGCTGACGGTACAATGGTTACAACACATGGTGGCGGAACAAGCCGCAAGCGTATGCACGCATGTAAGGACTACTCTGGTGCTGAAATCATGCGCACACTCCGCGACGAAGTTTTTAACCGCCCAGACCAGATTACAGTTGTAGACTTTACAGCTGCAGTTGAACTCATCAAGAATGACAAGGGTGAAGTTTGTGGTGCAGTTCTTGAAAACGTTGAAACAGGTGAAGTTCGCATCGCAAAGGCAAAGGTTGTAGTTATCGCAACTGGTGGAGCTGGACGCATGCACTACCAGGGATTCCCAACATCAAACCACTACGGTGCAACAGCTGACGGTCTCGTTATGGCATACCGCGCAGGTGCAAAGCTCCTTTATCAGGATTCACTCCAGTACCACCCAACAGGTGCTGCATACCCAACACAGATCCTCGGTAAGCTCGTAACAGAAAAGGTTCGCTCACTCGGTGCAAAGCTCATCAACAAGGACGGTGAAGTTTACATCCACCCTCTTGAAACTCGTGACGTCAACGCTTCTGGTATCATCAAGGAAGTACGCAATGGCCGCGGTGTAGAAAATGATGTTCAGCCTGCTGTATGGCTCGACACTCCAATGATCGAAATGATCCACGGAGAAGGAACAATCCTCAAGTCAATTCCTGCAATGTACAACATGTTCATCAAGTACGGAATCGATATCCGCAAGGAACCAATCCTTGTTTACCCAACACTCCACTACCAGAATGGTGGTGTTGAAATCGACAAGACATGCCACACAAATGTTGCAAACCTTCTCGTTGCAGGTGAAGCATCTGGTGGTGTTCACGGAACAAACCGCTTGATGGGTAACTCACTCCTCGACGTTGTTGTATTCGGTCGTGAAGCTGGTATCGAAGCAGGAAAGATGTTCAAGAACATCAGCCTCTCTGACACAAGCAAGATGAACCTTGACCACGTTGCAGCTTTCGAAAAGGAAAGAGCAGCAGCTGGAATCACAGGAGACGTAACATCTCCAAAGGTTCTCCCAAGCTACACACACGGAAACAAAGAGTTTGAAAAAAAACCATTTCCTGGTGCAAGCAAATAAGCCCGCGAGTTTCCATCAGGAAACTCGTTGAGCAACCGCAAGGTTGCGACGTGCTTCAAAGTAATTAATAATTATTAATTATTAATGCGTAATTCCAGCCCTTCTGTTGATTCAGGAGGGCTTTTTTAGTCTACATCTTTATTGTAAATCAAGCTCAACTTCCATATACTGACTTCATGGAATTCACCCCATCTTCATCAATAAAGACGTTGTCAAATCCGGGTGTTGATTCAAGGCAGCTTTTGAATCCTGAAAACAGCACATCAAAAAGAGTTACACTTACGGAAGTCACCGTTGCACCGGGAGCAAGCCAGCCACGCCACAGCCACGATGCAAGCGAACAGATCTGGATCTGCACAAAAGGCAAAGGCATGCTGCTTCTTGCCGACGAAAAGGAAAAGGAATTCAATGCTGGAGATGTTGTAAGGTTTGAAGACAAGGACATACACGGAATCCGTAACGACAGCAACCTGCCGCTCACCTACATAAGCGCAACATGTCCTCCTATAGATTTTTCATATGCCAACAGGGATAAAAAAAAATAATGAACAAAATAACTCCAACCGCCCAAAAAGTTTACGACTATCTGCGTACAATTCCAAAAGGAAAAGTTGTAACCTACGGGCAGATTGCAGAGCATCTTGGAAACAAAAAAATGTGCCGCGCAGTCGGAAACATCCTTCATGCAAATCCATTGCCCGACTACTACCCCTGCTACAAAGTCGTAAACGCGAAAGGGTTACTTGCAGAAAACTTTGGACTTGGAATAGAGGAACAGAAACACCGTCTTGAAAAGGACGGAATCAAAGTTGAAGATTACAGGGTGGATTTAAGCATTTACCAGGCTAGATTTTAAATCCCGCCAAGATTCTTCATCTCAAATGATGTACTTCCCTTCATTAATCCTTTAAATTCATTGTAAAATAAATCTATTTTTTGTATATTGAAATCAAGAGGAGAATGCCATGGAATTCTTATTGAACCTCATTTTACTTATCGTTGGGTTTATTATGCTTGTAAAAGGTGCAGACTGGTTTGTAGATTCGGCTGCGGGAATTGCACAGAAGATTGGAATTCCTGAACTTGTAATCGGACTTACACTTGTTGCATTTGGAACATCAGCACCAGAACTTTCAGTTTCCCTTACATCAGCACTTAAAATGCATTCAGCGGGAATTACAATAGGGAATGTTGTTGGAAGCAACATCATGAACATCGTCCTTATTCTTGGCATAACAGCCCTCATCTGCAAAATTCCATGCCAGAAAAATTCCCTTGTACTGGACATTCCTTACATGATTGGAGCAACGGTTCTTTTCATTGTTCTTGGATACTTTGGAAACTCCTTTTCAAATGTTGACGGCTATGTAATGGTATCACTTCTTGCAGTATATATAGTCATCCTCCTTGTTATTTCAATCAGAACAAAGACCAATCTTTTTGCAGAAGAAAATGACGAAGAACCTGCTGAAAATCTTACAGGATTCAAACTTAAGCTCAGTAAAATAAAAGATGCATGGTGGTTCATGACAATCCTTCTTGTAGTAGGACTTGTACTAATAATTTACGGAAGTGATTTTGTCGTAAAATCTGCAACTAACATTGCAAAGGCATTTGGGGTATCAGATAGAATCATAGGCCTTACGATGATTGCCTTTGGAACTTCCCTTCCTGAACTCATGACTTCCATAACAGCCGCAAGGAAAGGCAAGACAGACATTGCCATCGGAAACATAATCGGAAGCAACATTTTCAACATTCTCTGCGTTGCAGGCGTTACAGCCTGTTTCATCCCCATCAGTTTTGAAGGCTTCATGACAGATTCATTATTTGCACTTGGTGCAGCACTTTTACTTGCACTCCTCTGCTATCTTCCAGGACATGCAATCAGACGCTGGGGAGGAATCGCAATGCTTACAGCATACGTTGCATACATGACAAAGCTTTTCATGGCATAGGATGCATCATGAACAATTTCTGGGAAACTAAAGCACTTAAAGATTTTTCACAAGACGAATGGGAATCACTTTGTGACGGCTGCGGAAAATGCTGCTACAGAAAAATAGTAGACGGCTGGCTTTGGTGGAAAAAAATCCTCAACACACGGGTTGCCTGCGACCTTCTTGACTGTAATACCTGCCGTTGCACAGATTACGAAAACCGTTTTGAAAACCAGCCTGAATGCATCAAGCTTGACAGAAAGAAAATAAAAGCCTTCAAATGGCTTCCTGAAACATGTTCCTATCGTTTGGTTTATGAAAAGAAACCACTACCTTCCTGGCATCCACTCATTTCCGGAAATCCAGAAAGTGTAAAGGAAGCCGGAATCCCTATTGAAGGCGGAATAAACGAACGCGATGCAGAAGACTGGTTTGACTTCATCATCGATTAAGGCAAATAGTCTGGAAGAATGTTTTTCATTGACTGGAAAAGCTTGTTCTTCTTAATTTTGTCTCCGCCCGTAATAAATTCAATGCTCTTTCTTGCATCTTTTCTGCGGCTTGTTTCCTGATAGTTGCAGGTGCAGGTACTAACTATGTATCCCATTTCCGTACCGTAATCTATGATTGTCTGTTCATCAGAATAACAAAGGGGCCTTATTATCTGGCACGGATAATTGTCATACCTCATTACAGGCGGCATGGTTGCAAATTCACCTTTATCCAGCATGTTCATAAGCATGGTTTCAAGAATATCATCAAGGTGATGGCCCAAGGCAATCTTGTTATAGCCATTGTCCATTGCGTATTTTAAAAGTTCTGTACGGCGCTGGGTACTGCACCAGTAGCAGTTCATCTTGCGGCCAGGCTTTACCCTGTTGAGCACATCCACAAAAATACTTTCAACATCCACATCCCACTGCCTGAACATGGAAGAAAGTTCATCATTCAACGGTGGAGTAATTTCAGAATGAATGTGTATGCACTTGAATTCAAAATCTGCATTGCGTCTCTTTGACCTCTGGGCTAAATATTCAATTAATGCTGTTGAATCTTTTCCACCGCTTGCCCCAAGCAAAATCCTGTCACCGGGAACAATCATGTTGTAATCATAAATCGCCTTGTCTATAAGGCTGAACAATAAAGGCTGTGCCATGACCACATTATAGATAATTATCTGATTTTTTGCTAATATACCTCCGTCATTTTTTTATAATTTGGAATGCGAGACATTCCTTGAGTTTTTATCAGCATTTCGGCGTTCCTTTAAGCTGCTCCATTGGGATGCCACAGGAGTTTTATCACTTTATTACCAGGAGTTTTATTTAAGTTTTATTGAAAATTCATTTTTTGGAGAAACTAAATGGAGAAGTTCTCAAAAGAAGAAAAGCACGCCCAGTGTGTCAAAGAAATCAAGTCTACTTTGATTGCTGGCGGAATTTGCTGTCTCTGGCACATTGGAACAGCATTCGTACTTAACGGCAAAGGTATCTACTTTCTTGGTATGCCAGCCTGGTTTTC
Source organism: Treponema sp. (assembly GCA_024400915.1). Lineage (GTDB taxonomy): Bacteria > Spirochaetota > Spirochaetia > Treponematales > Treponemataceae > Treponema_D. The sequence continues at coordinate 31,045 of JAKSLX010000017.1, read as the reverse complement.
AGTTTCAGTATTCGGAACAATCGTTCTGAGCATTGCCTCTGTAATTATCCTTGCAAAAAAAGTTTTCAAGGACTTTGACTACGACGAGGAAGAGGGAGAAGAAAAATGACAAAAAATCAGATTATTATTCTCACCATTACCCTTGCATACCTGATTTTCAATGCAATTTCAGGCATTGTATACGGTCGCATTACAGAAAAGAAATCAACATTGTCAAAGGAAAAGAAATACTTCATCGGTTCCCGTGGTTTGGGCGGATTCGTTCTTGCCATGACAACAATTGCAACCTACACTTCCGTAAGTTCCTTTGTTTCAGGGCCAGGTGCTGCAGGCATGACCTTTGGATATGCACAGGTTTGGATTGCTGCAGTTCAGGTTCCGGTGGTATTCCTTATTCTTGGTGTACTTGGAAACAAAATGGCCATTGTTGGCCGCAGAACAGGCGCAGTTTCAGTTGCAGGCTACCTTAAGGCACGCTACAAGAGCGATTTCCTTGTAATAGCTACTAGCCTTCTTATGGTTGCCTTCATCATTGCCCAGATGATTTCCCAGTTTAAGGGCGGCGCAACTTTGATTGAATCAATTACAGGCATTCCTTTCAAATGGGCCCTATTGATTTTTGCCCTTACAGTAATCGTCTACACATCTTTCGGCGGATTTACTGCAGTTGCCCTTACAGACGCAATTCAGGGAATCGTAATGATGATCGGTACTTTCCTCCTTATTTTCTTTGTGCTCAAGGCAGGCGGAGGTTTAGACGGAATTGACGAAGGACTCAACAGGAACCTTCCTGGTGTCTATGACAACATGTGGGCAAAATACAAGCCTGGTACCCTCATTTCCTTCTGGATTCTCGTTGGTTTTGGAACCCTTGGACTTCCACAGACAGCAGTCCGTGCCCTTGGGTTCAACAGCACAAAATCCCTTAAGAAAGCCATGGTAATCGGTACAATCACATGTTCCTTCATTCTTGTTGGAATGCATCTTGCAGGATGCTGGGCAGGAGCAATTGCAGACAAGGGAATGGTACCTACATCGGATTACTTCATTCCTTTTGTAGTACAGAAAATCATGCCTGTAGGACTTGCAGGAATCTTCCTTGCAGCACCAATGGCGGCCGTAATGTCTACAGTAGATTCCCTTCTCCTTTTGGCTGCAGTCGCAATCCTGAAAGACCTTTACAAGACTTACATTGTAAAAAACAATGCAGAAAAACTTGAAAAGTACAACAAATTCTTTAAATTAAGTTCTGCCCTCATCGTATTCATTACAGGGGCAATCGTTGTCTTCTTTACGCTCCACGCATCAAAAATCATCTTCTTCCTGAACCTCTTTGCCTTCGGCGGTCTTGAATGTTCTTTCTTCTGGCCACTTGTAGGCGGGCTTTTCTGGAAAAAGGGAACAAAAGAAGCAGCACTTGGTTCTTCCCTAGGTGCCGTCGCAGTCTACATTCTTTGCCACTACTCTGTTCACATAGCCGGAATAAACGCCGTTGTTTGGGGACTTTTGGCAGGCGGAATCATCTATTTTGCAGCGGGATTTATTCAGAATAAAAATCCTGACGCAGAAATACTTGAAAACTGCTTTTAAGGAATTATAATTGTCTGTATGGAAAATAACACTATACAGACAAACCCTCAGGCCCAGACAATGAAGAAACTGGGCTTCTTTATGAACATAGCCATGGGAATCACGGTAAGCATCATCCTTTCCACCCATGGCGTTTTGGCATCCGGCCATTTTTCAGTGCCATCTCTTGCCATCAGCATGGTTGTATCCTGCATCCTTGCCCTCTGCATCGGATTTTTCCTTCCTGTGAAACCTGCAAAAGACAAAGTAACGGCTAACATGAAGATGCCTGTAAAATTTCTTGTGGCAAACATCATAACGAACATTTTCTACGTATTGATCATCACTTCCGTAAACACAAGCCTGCTCATAACACTGGCAAAGCATGCAATGGATTTGAACAACGTACCGCCTTCAGTACCTCGCCCAAGCATCCTTGCTGCCCTTCCAAAGTCATTGATTTCAAGCTACATAATTTCTTATATCGTAACTTTGATTCTTGAACCAATTTTTCTTAAAATTGCCTTCAAAAAGTACGGGATAAATCCAAAGGCACAAGGAATGAAACCTGAAGGAAAAACAGAAGACTAGAATTACAGAACAACATCAACCTTGATGTCGTTATCTTCCACAGGAACTGTATCAACAACCTGTGCATTATAGCAGATACCGCAGATCCATGGTTTGCTTTTACCAAGGGCTGCGGTCTTTTTTTTTAGTTCCGAAAGGAATTTGTCATAGAACCCCTTTCCACGGCCTAGACGAGTATTGTCTTTTCCAAAGGCAAGGCCTGGAACAAGAACAAGGATTTCATCAGCCTTTACTTCCGACAGTAATTCACCAAGATTGCATTTTCTTAAATCAGACTTAGGTTCTGCTATACCCCAGTTGTTTACTTCAACCTGAGAATTAGGTTCACCGGTGAGAAAATAAAATTCCATGTCGTTGGTGCCTTCGATTATTTTTGGAATAAGAATTTTCTTTCCCTGTCCAAGCCCATTACGGAGTACAGGCAAAACGTCAACTTCATCCTTCATGGGCATGAATCCAAAAATGCAACTGCACTTCTGAAAGATTTCCGATTGTATGATAGCAGAGCATTTTGACATGCTTTCAAAGGCTTTTCCTACAGGATCAAGTCCTGCAAGAGAAGCTTTCATTTCTTTTCTAAGTTCAGATTTTGTCATTCTTTAAAGGCTACCCTTGATGAATTCCACAAGACCGTCTTTAGGTACAAAACCAACATTCATACCGGCCTGCTGCCCCTTTTTGAGAACGACAACGGCAGGAATGCTCATGATGCCAAATTTCTTGGCAAGTTCACCGTTTTCATCGCAGTCACAGCTATAGAATTCTACCTTGCCCTTCATTTCATCTGAAACTTCTTCAAGTACAGGAGCCAGCATTCTGCAAGGTCCGCACCAGGTAGCATTAAAATCGATTACGGCAGCTTCAGCAGCCTCTGCCTTTGACATGTCATTGTTTTTGATTGTTTCAACCATATCATCACCTCAATAATAAACTTATTAAAATATAATAAATTCTAGGCTTTTTTTCAAAGAAAAGTAAAATGCAGATTTAAAATAAAAAAACCTTAGCCGATTTAGCTAAGGTTTTTATTCACATCTCCCACGGGAATTGAATGGCTCTGGTCTCAGACCTCCTGTCTGTTCCCGCCGCCACGTCTACATTCGCTTACGCAGGCGTCCATGCCTGCTCATCCTCGCACCTGCTCGGCGCTCATTCCGCGGTTCAATTCCCCATAGAAAATCTTAGTAAATTAAAAAAAAAGAAAAGCCTTAGTTTTTACACTAAGGCTTTTAGTAACATCTCCCACGGGAATTGAACCCATGTTGTCGGGATGAAAACCCGATGTCCTAACCACTAGACGAGGGAGACATACAACGTTTGTCGTTGATGATTTAGATAATATACTTTTAACTAATTTATGTCAACAGGATTTTCAAAAAATTCTTAATTTTTTTTGATTTTTTTTCAAAAAAAATTGATATCCTTTTCTACTGTTTTCTGGTTCTCCACTACATTCCCATGTCGAATTTCTTAATCAGCTTATTTCTCAATTCCTTAAGATCTTCGTCCTCAAGACCAAGATTCACTGCATTTGTTACATCCTGCATGGCAAGGTTGTATTCCCCCATGTTATAGTAAGTAAGGCCACGTCGATAGAATACATGGCTTTGGAAAGCGTTTATTTCAAGGGATTTATCAAAGCACTTTACGGCTTCCGCATTGCGATTCATTACGGAGAACACGATCCCCTTGTAATAAATTGAACGGAAACTCTTTGGATCATATTCAAAGCTCTTTGTAAAATCCTCAAGGGCATTTTCATAGATATTCTGTGCAAAGTATGCCATGCCGCGATGCTTGTAAATAACGCTTAAAACAACATCAGGAGGAACTGGCTTTGATTCGATGATCTGTGTATATATAGAAACTGCTTCCTCAAAATGCCCAACATTATGTTCGTGAAGGGCCGTAAGAACAAGGTCATCAATACTACCCTTGGTAAAAGGACTGTCTACAGGGCTGTCAGAGGCCTTAGAAGGGCTTTCCTTGTTCATTTCGAGTACTTCCATGGAATAGTCATCAGCCTTCTCATAAAAGGTGTTTCTACGCGTTCCAAGCTCAGTCTGCAGTTTTTTCTGATAATCACGGATTTCCTGGAAGATTATGTCAGCTAAGGTAAGGCTTGCATTTATAGAAGCCAATTTGCGGCGCAATGGTTTGTCGAAAGGATTGAATTCAGACTTGTAGATAAGCTCATGTTCAACTTCAGCCCAGGCATCCTGAAGGATTGTTCTTACCTGAATTTCACAGACAAGATTTTCAGGCAATTCAACATCCTTATGAACTACAGGCTTACAGTCATCAGGAACAGCAATAAGGATATGAACAGATTCATAGCCGAATTCACGGAACGACTGTTCTGCTCCCTTCTTTTCGATTTCCTTTACATCATAGATTTCAGAAACCTGTTTTTCAACCTCAGCAAGATCTTCTACAAAAGGACAAATAACCCGAATGCCTATCATGTCCGTAAGGGTCACAAGCTGTTTGCTTTCACCGGACTCTTTTGCTTTCTGGCGGAGAATCTTTTTGTAATAGCTATTGAAAGATTTTATGCGATTCTTGTATGTTGGGTTTGAGGAAAGATGCAGGTTGTTTTTTAGGGAAGCAGTTACCTTCTCAAGGATTTCATTGAATACAGGCCTATAAGCCTCGTAACGAACTTCAATTTCTTTTTTATTTGGTAATTCAAAACTCATGCTTCAATTATATATCAAAAAGAAATAAAAATAAACTTAAATTAATCTTTAATATTAAAGCTAAAAAAAAAGACCGCCCTAATAGGACGGTCCATTTATAACTTTCAAGAAATCTTGTCAGTTAATTATTTTGCCTGGTCTGTAGACTGAGCGTTTGAAGCTGAATCAGCATTCAAAGAAGAAGAGAATTCTTCTTCAGAAGCCATCTTAGCCTTTTCGAGGTAGCGGTTAACCTGCTTGTTACCAAAGCGAGTCATTTCACCGTTCTGGCGATCAGCTTCCTTCTTTCTGATGATTCCCCAGAGGTCTTCATCATCGATGTCGCGGTCAGATGTGAGAACTGCGAGGTCGTAAATGATCTTTATGTCCTTGAAGTATCCGATGAAGTCTGAACCAATGTGGTTAGCATCGCGGCATACCTGGAATCCTGTGAACTTTGCATAAGGAATTCCACGTGGGTAGATTGGGTAAATTCTGATTTCGCGTGTGCGAACGTCAGAAATATAGTCTGGGTTGTTCCATACGAGAGTCTTCCATCCGTCGAAGTAGAGGTCGCCCATAAGGTAGCGGCGTTCTACACCGTCAGCGTCCTTAAGAAGAACGTAGAGGTTGTGTGGGAAGTTCATACCCATTGTTGTACAAGAGATAGACTTGATTGTACCAACGTTTCTTACAACACCATAACCATCTTCGAAGAGGTACTTGCCCTTCTGTTCGTCAGTTGGCTGCTGGCGCTTTCCGTTTTCGTCTGCGTCTGAAAGTGGTTCATAAGCAGGGATGTCGAAAGCTGGAACGATCTTTGCATTTGCGTTGTTTGTCCATGTTGGGAACAATACGCGTACACCCATTACGTTCTTTCCAGCGAAAGGAACGTCTGCTGATTCTTTTACAGGAGCTGCTACTACCTGTGAAAGAGCTACAGAAACTGGGTTCTTAGCAGAAGAGTTGAGAACAACTTCCCACTGTGGGAGAGCCAAAGATGTCTTCATCAGGTCCTTCTGGTCACCTGTGAATGTTGCGCCTGCTGCAACAGAATAATCCATTACAGTTCTGCTGTTCTGCTGTGGATTTCCGTTTTCATCTGCACATGTGTCTGCATCGAGCTGAGTAAAGTCGATAAGAACGCTTTCCTTAGCTGTAGCAAGAGAACCTGCCAAAAGCATTGCAGCAACAGTTAAAAACAAAGTCTTCTTCATATGAAGCTCCTTTTAATACATATTTGATGTAGCCTTGTTATTTAAGTATCTATTAAGAACCTTATTTTGTCAACTTATTTTAGTTTTTTTTAAAAAAAACTGAAATTTTATGACCCTAAAACTCCTCTCCAGACACCTCTACTCCATCAATAAATATGCAAATTTTATTAAAACTTGTGAAATTCTTCACAATATTTTTACGGATTAAATCGGCACTTCCACGAATATCGGTAATTTCGTTGTCGGTTTTTAGTGCCTCGGCGGAAAGTCCCACATAAAGGGTTCTGCCCTTGGAAAAACAGAATTCCAATCTTGTTCCCCGGGAAAAGATGAACTTGTATCTGTTTGTAAAGGGTCCAAGAAGAAGATCCTCGACAAAAACATTTACGGCATCCTTTCTAGGCATTTTTGGATAATATCTGGACTCGGTACACAGCCTGTCCGAATCATAGGATTCAAAAAGGAATACACGGCGTACCCTGTTTGAATGAAGGAAGAATGCAGCAAGAGAAATTATAAGTGAACCTACAATAATTCCCAGAAAAACCTGGAAAACCCTGTTATTTTTTAACTCAGTCTTCATTTTTATAAGTTATTTGCCCGTAAACCCTCTTGATCGCTCAAAATGAGTTACAAAAGCCTGTAAACCATTATATATTCCAAAAGATAACTTCTGCAAGTACTTGTCATCGTGCAAAAGTGCAGCTTCTTTTTTATTGGTAACGAACCCAAGCTCAATGAGAACACTAGGCATGTTGGAATTCTTGCATACATACCATTCTTCAGCCTTGATGCCTCTGGAATTTGTCTGGGAACCAACCTGAGCCGTAATTCCGTCAAGGATGAATTTTGCAATGAGGATGGATTCTGTTGTGTATTCTTCTTCCATCATGCTGTTGAGGATTGGAAGAAGGCTTTTTTCTTCCCCTGCACTCTTTGCATTTAAAACCTGACGCCTGTAACCTGGGGATAGATACCATACCTCATATCCCGAAGCGGACTCATTGAAATTAGAATTTACGTGAACAGAAATGAAAAGTATGGCTTCGTTATCCTTAAGCTTTACGCTATTGGCAATTTCCGTACGCTGATTCAGAGAAAGATAAACATCCTTGCTGCGGGTCATGAGAATCTGCTTGTCAGGATAAGCCTTTTTCAGATAATCGCGTAATTTCAGGCCTACATTGAGATTTATGTCCTTTTCAACGAGGGTAACATTTTTTCCGTTGATTTTCTGAACTTTATTTGTGCCCGGATCTTTTCCGCCGTGTCCAGGATCAATGAGAATCGCGCCGATTCTATATGGATTGTCATTGCTTTCCGTCTTGAAAAAATTTTCAGCACTGTTCATGAAAGAAGTACTTGTCACAAGCTTTCCGTTTTCAAGAACCGGAGCACTTTCATTGAGGACAGTCTTGTAATCCTGCAAAACAAAATCATCCCCCGAATGGAATGAAATTCTGTGCCCGTTTTTTTCAATGAGGCCGCTGGAAGTAAGTGGATCCCAATAGAATGTCATGCCGGCTTTCTGAACACTTGAAAGGAAATCCATATTCCCTGCATTTTCAGAAAAAGCATGTGAGGTAATCATAAACAATGCAAAAATAGTAAAGATCAGTTTTTTCATTTTCATTCCATGCTGTCAGCATAATATAATATAGCCTGAATTCCGCCTCTAAGCAGGTATTTCCAGAACTTCTCAATTTCCAAATCCTTGTGTTCAGGGCAAAGACGGTCAAAAATACTTAGGGTCTGTCGAATTGTCCTGTAGTTCCAGTCCCTCATGCATTTTCCGGTCAAACAGGACGGAATGTATTTTTCTGCTTTTTCACCGGATCTGATTGTTCCTGCTCCCTTGATTTCTTTTTCAAAGGCTGAATATTCTTCTGTCGAAAGGGAGAATGCACTGTAAGGAAAACCTTTTTCATGGGGAAGTTCAACGCCGCTAAGGAAATCATCAGTTGCTCTATTGTTGCATTCAAGACGCAAAACAATCTGAGATACAGCTGATTCTGCACCCCAGAGGGAAAGTTCCCTTTTTTCTGAAAGAGTAATTACATTTCCGCATTTTTCTACATTGTTACGAGGGAAATCTACAATGTCCCCTTCCTTTACGCGGAAGAAAAGGTTCTTTATATATGGGCTTGCAATGGCATTGTCCTGACCGTAAATCGCCTTTATTTTTCCAGGAACGGAAATAAATGCCCTTTCATGGCTGTATTTTACAGACTGAACTTCAGGATTTTTTGTGCTTTCCGGAATCTGCCCAAGAGCAATTTTCATTGCTTCCTTTGTAAGGTTAACATCAGATGAATAAGGGAAAGTCCAGCCAGACATGTATCCACCAGAAAGACGGCCTGCAATTTCTCCAATCATCGGTCCTTTTTCCGTATATTTTATATCACCCTTTGCAACGCCTGTCGTAAGGCCAAGGGCGTGAACTGCCTTTGTAAAGCATTCAACAAGTTCAGCCTTAACTTTAGGAGATACTTCCGACGGCATTGTGTGTCCAAGTTCGATGAAATAAGGCTCAAAATAGATGTGGCGGTCTGCAAATCCAGTAATTGTAACATTGCCGTTGCACACGAGAGCATCAATGGAAAATTCAGGACCTGCCATATAATCTTCAACAATAGCATTGCCGGTTCTTGAATAGCCTATAGATTCCCTTAAGGCTGGCAAAAATTCTTCGGCATTACGAACAAGACGGCAACCACGGGCACCCATATTGTCAACCGGCTTTACAACCTTTGGGAAAGTCATTTCACCTGCAATACCATTTCCAACTTTTGCAACATAATCTGCATCAGCTTCAAAAAAATCCGGAGAAGGAATTCCATGCTTGGCAAAACACTGCCTCATACGAACCTTGTTACTTGCATTCAAGGCTGCTTCAAAAGTATGTGACGAAAGACCGCATTTTTCGGCGGCATAAGAAACGCTTGCACTGAAGTCTGTCCCTGCAGTAAAGATACCTGCAAGGCTTTCCTTCAGCGAAAGTGCAAGTTCAGCTATGGCTTCCCTATCCTTCAGGTCAACTTTTTCAAACCTGTCGGCAAAAGGAACACACACGGCATTAGGATTTGCATCTATTACGAGAGTTTTATAACCAAGTTCTTTGGCAGCTTCAATCGAAGGTCGCTGCATTAGGCCTGCGCCCAAAATTAAAATAAATTTTTCACCCATTGCATTTTATTTTCGGCAGAAAAAAGTTCCACCTTAACACATGGGAGAACTACTTTTTTATGCAGTAAATTTCGCAGGTATCCCCCAACTTGAACATCCTGCTGTAGGAAGCAAGAAGTTTGAATCCAAGGGAACCGGGCAGGAGACCTTTTTTCTTGGCAAAAGGGAATCTTTCCGGATGAATGCCCGTTGATGTAATCCGATGAACTTCAAATCCATACCTGGAAAGAATGCTCTTTACCCTGTTCAGTTCCCAGATGGAAAAATGATCTGAAGGACTTTGCTCAAAGAAAGTTTTAGTATTGAACCTTGCACTAACACCAGAACCAGAAGGAGTACTGAATGCAAATATTCCGCCTTTTTTTACAAGTTCAGAAACCTTTTTAAGCACTGCGTCCAGATTCTGAAAATGTTCTATGACATACCACATGGTAACGGCATCAAATTTTTCAACGCCAAATTCATTTTCAAAATTCCCGTCGGGGAAAGGAGCACATACTGCAGGAAATTTCAAATCCTTCTGAACATAATCTACGGCATCCTGAGAAATATCTGCACCAAAAACCTGCCATCCTGAATCATTTGCCGCGGAAAGGAAAGGTCCCATGGCACATCCAATATCAAGGACAGAAGGAGTAACTGATTTTCCGAATCTATGTCCCGAATGCCGGTAAAGCAAATCTATCTGCCCGATTCGGCGAACGCACTGAGATTTTATGGATTCAAAATCATCAAGATAAGTCTTTCCGTACTGCTTTTCGTAGTCTTCAAAGAAATAAGCCCTGTTGTATTCAGTCTGCTTTTCTTTGACCGTCCATCCTATGTAAATCATTCCACAATCATTGCAGCGCCTGAAGGTTCGCTCAGGAATTCTTGAGACCACCTTGTTTTTTGAAACATCATTTTTCTGACAAACCGGACACATGAAGTGATTTCCGCTTGAAAGCCTTTCAACATACTGGGCAAGGCTTTCAATTTCTTCTACTTGTTCTTCCATATAAAGGGAATCTTTTTCTTCCAGCAGTTCCTTCACCTTGCTTCCTGTAATTTGTGATGGTGCAAGGCATTTAAATCCATAGCTTTCAGAAAGTTCAACATGTAATGGCGTTGTTCCAAGAAGAATCACGGCACAATTTGCAGAGGCGGCTTCAAAAGCAGTAAATCCATAATGGGTTACAACAAGATCATAGTTAAAAAGTTTTTCCTTAAGGTTTTCTACAGGAAGGCTGAACTTAACGAACTTCCTTAGATGTTCAGGCAGTTTCTTTTCAAGTTTTTCCTGTTCAGAAGAATTTGGAACAATTGCCGTAACATACACGTCATTCTGCGAAAGAGCGATTACGGCTGGCAATGTAAGACCAGATGGATCTTCACCACCAAGAACTACCAGAGCATTTCTCAATGCCGTTGATTTCTGTTCCACACTGCGTTTTTTTTCCGGTCGTGGAATAAGATGAGGAGCTGAAACATTCACTATCCTGTTGTGGTTTGCAGAAGGAAGAACATCAAGAACAAAGTCTGCATAATCGTTGTTTTCGTTTCCTTCATCCAAAGCGATGACCGTTGCCTTTGCCGAAAGCTTCAACGCCATGATATCATCTGTTCTGAAAAGATCCGTAATGACAACAGAATAATAGGAAAGTTCATCAAGATTATCTATTATATGGTATTTTTCAAGGCCTTTGCTTTCAGCATCCTTTACAAGTTCCTTTGCCTGTGCCAAATCTTCATCAGTCGGGATATAGACATCCCACTTATTTTCAAGAGCAAGAGAAAGGCATCTTCTAAGGTGTCCTGTCCCCTGACCTTTTTTTACTGACGGAACCAGAAGAACAGGATTCTTTACAGCAGGAATTTCCAGGGCTTTGAGAATTTCTTCCGTAGTGTAAGGTTCAACAACCGGGTCCTGACCTGAAATTTCTTCAACGATTTCTAGAGCCTTGTGATAGTCTTCCTTTGTATCTATGGTCGTTCTGTATTCAGGGTGATTATATTTTGCAGGTGCCTTTATGAAATCACACTTATACCGGTCAGTATGATTGTAAAGTGCAGGTCCTACATGTTCATGATCATAAGGATCTTCTGTTTCCTCTGCGGCTTTAAGCAAGGAATGAGCATTGAACATTTCTACCCCTGAGCCATGAGGAAGACCGGAATAAGTCAAATAGTCTGAAGGATCTGAATTTTCCCTCTCAAAGAATTCATCAACCATTTCCTGAGCAGCTTCATAAAACAGAAAAGGATTATCTGCAGTTGCACGAACCACAACATCAGCCTTGGAAATTTTTATGACGTTACAAAAACGGTCCAATACATCTTCAAGGGAACCGGCGTAAAAATCCCAGCCACATTTTTTTGCTACAGGTTCAAGAGCTTCTTTACTTGCCTCATCAACTGCAAGATAATATTTGCTTGCCTGAATTTTTTTCATGGAAGCAAGGGTCCATTCGAGGACGGTTTTTCCGCCAAGAGGCATTAGTGCTTTTCCCGGCAACCTTGTGGAAGACATTCTGCACTGAACGATTACTACAACCTTTTTCTTCCCCGAGGCAATTTTTTTTATCTTTGCGGCTATATTTTTAAGGTTCATTCCTTACCCCAATTTTCAATAAGAGATACGGCATCGGTTTTAAAGCGATACTGATTATCCGCAGTCCATCTAATGGCATCCTTGAACTGATTCCAGGATTCTACAAAACCGCAGGAACTGCCCGTCTTGAATCTGAAGAAAGATGACTTTGAAATTTTTGCATGATCAGAAACAAAAACAGGAAGAATATTTTTCAAATAGAACCTCAAATAGGAAAGTTCAACCGTCCTGTCTTCTTCCGGAACTGATTCTGCATAGGACAATTCGAATACATTGGAAACAGTTATTCTTTCACCCCAAAGCCATGACCTCATAAAAAGATCTATTTTCTGCCAGTACTCGGAAGTAATTGTATAATCGAAGCCACCAAGGAGACAAAAAATCTCACGGTTATAAAATCCTGCATAATCATAGCAATACAAGGTGCACTGATTATCTGCCATTGAAGTTTCTTCTTCTATGTTGAACTTTGCCCTGTTTACATCTGGACAAAACAAAACCGGGATTCTATGTCCAGTTTCGGAAATGAGTCTCGGTGCAATGCAGAACTGTTTTTTTGAAATGAATTTTTCTGCAAGAGAAGAATTGAACATGAAATTTTCTCCGCACATTTCTTCCTGCACAACAAGAACATAGTCTGTTTTTGCACGGGAGAAAGCAATGTTCAATAATTCCCCCTGAAGACAGTCTTCTAGTGCCACAATAAACTCAACGTTAGGAAAAATTCGAGTCAGCTGTTCAACTGAATTCTGTTCAGTTTTCTGATTAACGGAGATTACCTTTGAAAAGCCTTTCTTAAGAAGGTTTTCAATTGCAACCTGTCGGTACTGTCTTCCGTTTCTACTTAATACAACACAGGTCACCGATGGAATCAAAGATTTCTGGTTCTCTTCTGTTTCACCAAAAACCGAATAGGAAATCTTATGCTCATTAAAAATTGAAGGTATAGTATTCATCACAGTCCCTGCACTTTTCCCCGTATTCACCCTTAAGGTGTTTTTCTACAGTTGCAAGAGTCTTGCCCCAGATTTCTTCAAGAGATTCTTCAAAAACATTTCCAATAGTTGATTCAAAAGCAAACTGTCTGCATAGAGGAACATCACCGTTGGCGAGTATGGTCATGTCCCGCTTCAGATGCCAGCAGGTATTTCTTTCAAGAGGTGAAAGGTCAGCAGGCTTTCTTGCAGGCAATGTCTTGCAGCAATCGTCATATTTCTGAACTATGAGTTTTCCGCCGGATGGAGAATTTTTGTCATGCCAATAACGGTAAAAGGCTTCAAGTTCATCTTCATTTTCATCCATTCTGGTAAACTGAGGATATACATTTCCAGGGAACAAAGGAGCTAACACCGAAATTGAAGAAACTGCTTTTTCAAAGGATCCGCCTGAAACTATTTTTGAATACATGGCCGGTGTTGCAGCATCAACGGAAACAATCCATATAACCCTGCTGTTCGAAAACTCTGAAATTTTCTTTGCAAGTTCCGGTGTAATAAGAGTTCCGTCAGTTTCAATGAGGACAGAAAGCTTTTTATGCTTCAGTATTTCAGCCACATAGTCTGCAAAATTTTCAAGCAAAAGCGGTTCGCCAAAAGCAGAAAGGCCAACAACGCCATCTTCAGAGAAATTTTCAATCTGAGAAACTATCTGACTAAATTTTTCAAGGCTCATGCTGTCTTTACCCGGTTCCCTATGAGGCAAATACAAAGGCATTGAATTATATTTTGAAGAAAGCTGAATATTGTAGAAAGCCGGCAAAGTCTGCTGAATATCCGCACTTTCTTCTGCCAAATCAGAAAGGCTCTTTGCATCCATGGCAGATTTTTTCTCCATAGCCTTTTCGTACAGTCGCCGGCAAGCAAGGGCGTTCCTTTTTATTCCGCAGGAGAAATCTAAACGAAGCATCCTATAATCTTTAGGCGCAATGACTGCTTCTACTTCAAAGGAATTGATGTCTTTTTTCAGCAGATTGAAAATGCATTCGTTGCCTGCTTCTGACAGCCCTTCTTCCTCATACTTTTCCATTGCCAAGGCAGCAAGAATATTGAGGGTTCCTGAGTGAATTACTTCCGGTGAAAATCCGTAAGGATATCCGTCGGCAAAAGTATATTCAGCAATATATTTTTCGTGGCACTCAAGAATTTCTTTCGTAAGTTTTTGATCAAGGAAAGGTCTGTCGGCAGCAGTGTAAATGGCATTTATGGATTTGGAAGCATTCATTTCCTTTGCCATCTCGCCTACCAGGTCACGACAAAGCCATTTATCCTTAACAATTATTTTGGCTTCTTTAAATGACGTCCTGCAAAGTTCATCCCTGACAAGGGCTTCATTATTGGAAGTTGCAAAAATAGTAATGCCGGCACAGTCTTCTATAGTTTTAGCCCAGGAAAGGGTCCTTCCAAAAGCTGAATCATCGGAGAAAACTCTATCAAAAGCGCAAGTTTTGTCATTGCCTGCGTATAAAAAAACAAAATTCTTCATCAATTCATTATCGGAATTCCCTTGTCTAAATTAAATGGAATGTTTACAATCCAAAAATCATGGAAGATATGTTCGCAGAACGAAAAGACAACAGCCTTACTGTTACTCAGCTTACAAACCTCATAAAAACAATGCTTGAAAACTCCTTTCAGAACATTTTGTTAAAAGGAGAAATTTCCAATTTCAAGCCAAGCAGTTCCGGACACCTTTATTTTTCCCTTAAAGATGCAGACGCCCAGATAAGCGCCGTAATGTTCCGTGGAAGTGCCATGGGGCTCAATTTCCAGCCAAAAGATGGAACTATGGTTCAAGTACGCGGAAAATTGAGTGTTTATGCACCAAGGGGCAACTACCAGCTTATAATCACTTCCATGGAAAAAGCCGGCTCTGGTAATATTATGGAAATGATTGAATTGAGGAAGCGAAAACTTGCTGCTGAAGGACTTTTTGACAGCTCAAGGAAACGCCGGCTTCCCTTGATTCCTGAAACAGTGGGAATCGTAACTAGCCCAAACGGTGCAGCCCTCAGGGACATCCTCAATATCCGGAAAAGAAGAAATGACAAGGTAAACATCATTGTTTTTCCAGCCCTCGTTCAAGGAGAGACAGCTGCCCCAACCATAGTAAAAATGATCGAAACTGCAAACATTCACAAAATGTGCGATGTACTCATTGTAGGCCGTGGCGGTGGAAGCCTTGAAGATTTGCTTCCATTCAGCGAAGAATCTGTAGTCCGCGCCATAGCAGCCTCAGAAATTCCCGTAGTATCTGCCGTTGGCCACGAAATTGACTGGGCTTTAAGTGATTTTGCCGCAGACTGCAGGGCCCCTACTCCAAGTGCAGCCGCTGAAATCGTAATACCGGAAAAAGCTGTAATCCTCAACAACATAGCCATGCACAAAAATAATCTCTACAGTTCAATTTCAGAGAGAACAAGAAGCCTGAGACTTTTGCTGAAATCCTTTGATCCTGAAAACATGCATACAAGACTCATGAATATTGAACAGAGGCTTTCAGAAAGATTTGACCGCGCCTATGAATCCATGAAAAATTCCATGAGCGAACTTATCAAAGAGAAAAAGCGCTTGATTGCCCACAGCAGGGAGATCCTTGAAAGCTGCAACCCGCAGTCCATTTTTGACAGGGGATATTCCATGGTAACGGACAAAAACGGAAATGTTGTTAGGGATGCAAAAGTACTGAAATCCGGAGAGCAGATAAAAATCCGGCCTGCAAAAGGTGAAGTAACTGCAACAGTGGACTAGAAGTAAAGCAAACAAATATAAAGGAATTCATTATTATGATTCCAGACTAATATTGAGGTACATGAATGACAAACTTTGAAGAAAAACTTGAAAAACTTGAAGAACTTTCGGAAAATATCAAGCAGAGTGACATCAGCCTTGAAGATGCCCTCAAGAATTTTGAGGAAGGAATAAAACTTGCAAAGAGCCTTGAAAAGGAACTTGATAAAATGGAAGGCAAAATCCAGGTCCTCATGAACGGAGGAGAAACAAAAGAAAACAAGGTTGAACTTGGTCTTTTTGACGAATCTACAGAAATTACAGGAACAAGATCATAAATGGCAGAACAGCGCAGGGTTCGATTACTAGATACAGAAGTCGCAAGAAAAATAGCAGCAGGAGAAGTCATAGACCGTCCAAATGCAATAATCCGCGAACTTATGGACAATGCAGTTGACTCAGGTGCAACAAAGATTGATGTTGAAATAGAAAACGGCGGAATAGAAAAAATCCGTGTTGTAGACAACGGTTGCGGAATGTTAAAAGAAGACCTGATGCAATGTGCAAGGCCTCATGCAACAAGCAAGATTTCAACGGAAACGGATTTGCTTCATCTTTCAACATTAGGGTTCCGAGGAGAAGCCCTTTCTTCCATGGCTGCCGTAAGCCGTCTTGAAATCATCAGCGGCGGAAACAAAATGAATGCATCCGTAACGGAAGACCATATAATTACTCCAACTTCACTCACAGACGGAACCATAGTTCAGACAAGAGGACTCTTTGAAAATTTTCCTGCACGCCGGCAATTTCTAAAGAGACCTGCCAGCGAAGGCATAATGTGCCGCACAACCTTTGAAGAAAAAGTTCTCCCAAGGCCAGACATTGCTTTTACCTTTACAAGCGATGGTGAAGAAAAAATAAATCTTCCGGCTGGACAATCACTCAAGGAACGATTTATCCAGACAAACCAGTTTTTTGAAAACGAAGAATTATTCTATGAAATCAAAGGAGAAAAACCCAGCGATAAGTTTTCATTTACTTTAATCATCGGGGAACCGTCCGTTGCAAGGTCAAGCCGAAAAGACATTTCCATATACGTAAACGGAAGAAAAATCCAGGAGTATTCCCTGGTACAGGCAATCGTATACGGAACCCAAGGTTACTTTCCAAACGGCACTTACCCTGTTGCCTGCCTCTTTGTTCAGATGGATTCAAGTCTGGTAGACTTCAACATTCATCCAGCAAAAAGAGAAGCAAGATTCAAGGATATAAATTCCCTTCATCATGAAGTAAGCTCAGCAACAAGAAATTTCTTCAAGGAATACACAGTAAAGACAATGCTTTCAGAAAATGAAAAGCAAATCCAAGAAGAAAACAGCAACCTTGCCCAGCTTGCTTTCAACACTGAAATAAACGAAGGATACAAAATAAATGCTTTTGAAACTCCTGACCTTTACTTTGAAGAAAAGAGTTCCGTTGTTTCAAAATACAGCATCAAAACACCTGCCGACACAAACCGTTCCTACAGCGATGTAAAAAGAAATCCAGGATTTTCAAGTACAGGATTAACTCCAAGCGGAAACAGATCAAAATTCTTTGGAGGAAGCTCTTCACTCAGCACCACAACTGAAAAATTTGAAAACGAAACTTCTTACAAACCCAACTACATACCGGACAGCTTTATAAAAACTGAAGTTCAGGCGGAAGACGACGGATTTCATTTTGTCGGATGTACCATGGGAACTTTCCTCATTGCTGAAAAAAACGGTGTTCTTTACATCATAGACCAGCACGCAGCTCATGAGCGAATGATTTACAACCAGCTTATGGACGAGGCCAGAGAAACACAAAAACTTCTTGTTCCTTATGTTGTGCAGACAGACAATGATGCCGATGACAATTACATTGAAGCAATAAAAGACAAGCTGAAGGAAACTGGTTTTGAATGTACCAACTGCGGTGATGGCAAATGGGAATTTTCAACGGTCCCTGCGAGATGGAAAGGGAAAGAAGCAGATCTTAAGAAAGATGTACTTGACCGAAGAGTAAATCCTCAAGACCTAATGAACAGTGTCATTGCTTCCACCGCATGTCGCACCGCCGTTATGGACGGAACAGTCCTTGATGAAAAAACAGCAGCAGAAATTGCCCGGGGTGCACTGGATCTTCCCGACCCGCACTGCCCTCACGGTCGTCCTGTATTTACGACAATTACAAGGGCACAGCTTTTTGGACTTGTAAAAAGAACATAAAAAAAGGGTTCAACCACTGCAGAGCATGCTTATGGAAGAACCCTTTATTATTGCCTTAAGGTTTTAGTATCCTAACTCCTTCAGCATTCCTTCTACCTGATCAGGCTTATAGTTTGGAGCACTGACCTTAAGTTTTGCAAGGCACTTGGCAGCAGTATCGCTGTCTCCTTTTTCATAGGCAATGCTTGCAAGTTCAAAAAGATGGTCATTATTTTTAGGTTCCTTTGCAATAAGATCCTGATAAACAGTCTTTGCATTAGGATAATCTTTAGCAGCCGCATAGCTTCTTGCAAGATTCTGCTTTACAGTCAAATCATTTGGATTAACCTTAAGGGCATTTTTATAATGCTCCACAGATTTCTGATAATTCGAAATTTTCCTGTAGGCACTGCCAAGATTATTGTTAACTTCAAAATTATCTTTTTCCACATTGTATGCATTTGTAAGGGCAAGAATTGCATCCGTATCCTTATTCTGCTTAAGGTATATGGCTCCAAGATTTGTATTTGCCTTTACATGTTTTGGATCAAGCATGAGAACTTCGTTGTAAAGTTTTATAGCCTCATCATCCTTTCCCTTATCCTGCATCTGAAGTGCATAATTATAAACGATGTTTGCCTTCACCGTAGTTTCAGTCTTTGCTCTGGAATCATAAGCCTTTACAGCATAATCAAATGCTTCTGTTTTCTTATTCTGATCAAACATGACAGTTGAAAGATTATAATAAGTAAGGGCATTCTTTTCCTTTGTCGTATCAGAACACTGAAGTGCCTTCTTGAAATAATTTTCAGCCTTTGCCAGCTCATTTTTTTCAACACAGCAAGAACCAAGTTCCTGATATATCTGAGAACGATTAGGATTGATTGCAAGTGCCTTTGAGAAAGCTTCCATTGCTGCATCATATTTTTTCATGGCCATGAGAATATGTCCCTGCCCGATGAAAGCATTTTCATAAGTCGGATTAACTTCTGTTGCCTTTTTGTAGAAGTTAAGGGCTTCATCATTTCGCTTCAATTGCTCGCTGACATATCCCGAATTGTAATAGGCAGGGGCAAACTTATCGTTAAGCTTGATGCAATTCTGGAATGCATTGAGAGATTCATTATATTTCTTCTGCATTGCAAGAATTCTTCCCAACTGATAGTAATACATGAAGTTTGCCGGATTCTTGGCGATAGCTTCATTAAGAAGTCTTTCAGCTTCAATGAAATTCCTTCTGTTAAGGGCATCGAGACCGGCAATGTAAAGTGTGTCGGGATCAGAAGATGAGAATTTAAGTGCGCTCCTTGCTTTTTCACCGGACAAAGATTCCAGTTTTTTCTTATCTGCACCTTCAGCCTTTTCAGAAGCATCATATAGAGCCTTTGCCATTTCATCCAATTTTTCAGCTGAATATTTCGGATCATCAGAAGGAAGCTTTGATTCGGCATTTGCAAATTCCTTTGCAGCACCGTCTATGTCTCCCTGGGCAAGAAGTTTCTTTCCACGTGCAATAGAATCTTCGATATCTTTTCTAAGATGTGCATCAGCATTCCTTAATGCCTCTTCCTTAAGGCGTTTTTCTTCTGCTGCCCTTTTTGCATCTGCCTCTTCCTTTGCTTTTCTTTCGGCCTCAGCTTTTTTTGCAGCTTCCTCTTTCAGTCGTAATTCTTCAGCGGCTTTCTTTGAGGCTTCTTCCATTGCCTTTTTGTCTGCCGCAGCTTTCAAAGCCGCTTCCTGCTTTGCTTTCTTTTCTTCTGCAGCTTTTCTTGCGGCTTCTTCCTTACGGAATTTTTCTTCCTGCTCCTTTTTTATCTGTTCAATGAGTTTTTCTTCCTCAGCTTTCTTTTCCGCAGCTTCCTTTGCTATTCTTTCCTGCTGCTGTTTGCGAGCTACTTCTTCCTTTGAAAGAACAGGATTTCCGTTTTCATCATATCCAAGAACGCCAAGATCAACTCCATTATTCTTTGCTTTTGTTACAGCATCTTTCTTCAGATTCGAAATTTTTTCTTTCAGTTTCCTGCTTTCTTCATCATTGCCATCAGGATTAATTGAATTCAAAAGCGTAAGGGCTTCGTCATAGCGGCCTTCTTTTATTAGCCTTTCTGCAAGCTTTGCCTTATCTGAATCAGAAAGGTTTTCATTTGCAGAGAGGATGTCATTCTGCTTCTGCAAACGTTCAGCACGATTCTTAAAGGCCTTTGCTTCTTCACTGCTGTCATCAATTTTCCCAATTTGGTCAAGAATAGACGAGGCAGCACCATAGTCTCCTTCCTTCATCAATCTTTCGACAGTATCAAGGATTTCATCACCTCGGCCATCCCTGATGGCTTTTTTAACGGCTTCCTTTTTAAGGGAATCAATATCCTTTTTAAGGCGCTTAGAGTCAGGATCAGTTCCAGTAACATTTGCAGAACTCAAAAGTTCCAATGCCCCGGAATAATCTCCATCTTCAATCATCTGTCTAGCACTGTTAAGAATTTCCTCAGCTTTACCGTTTGCTATTGCCTTGTTGAGGGTTTCCTGTTTTTTTGCATTAACCTGATTTCTCAGAGCTTTTGCTTCCTCAGAATTTCCCGCAACATTTATCATGCTCAGAAGTTCAAGGGCAGCAGCATTATCACCGTTATTGTTAAGGGAATCTGCAGTTCCAAAAACATCATCAATTCTGCCTTCTGCAAGAGCCCTTTCAACAGTATCTTTTTTCAATGACTTTATGGAATTTCTGAATGCCCTTGACTCAGGATCATCTCCTTCTGGCTTTACAGAACTGAGGAATCCAAGGGCCGTATTATAATCACCGTCAGATATCATCTGCTTTGCCTTGCCAAGAATTTCATCCTGTCTTCCGTCGGCAAAAGCCTTTTCTATTGATTCCTTTTTCAACTGGGAAAGTCTGTCCCTTAAGGCATCCGATTCTGCATCATCGCCGTTTACTTCCATATATGAAAGTAATTCCAGAGCTTCCACACTGTCACCCCTGTCCTTCATGGCAGAAATGGAATCAAGAAGTTCATTTCCCTTTCCGTTTTCAACAGCCTTTTTAACAGCTTCCTTCTTAAGGGAATAAATCTGATTTCTCATCATCCTTGCTTCAGTACTGTTTCCCTTTATGTCCAGGAGACTGAGTAATTCTGCAGCAGGAATTTCTTCATCTGAATCAATGAGCTGTTTTGCAGCATCAATTACATCCTGGGCCTTTCCTTCCGAAACAGCTTTATCCACAAGAGCCTTTTCAAGTTTACGGAGATTTTCTTTCAAGGCCTTGGCATTGTCGTCATTCTGGGCAATGTCAGTTCCTATAGCAATAAGCTTAAGCGCTTCCCCATATTTTCCTTTTGATTCAAGTTCTTCAATTTTATTAAGGACATCATTTATTTTCCCTTCTTGCAAAGCCTTTTCAAAACCAGATTTTACGAGTTCTGCAATTTTTTTTCTTAGCAATACGGAATTTTCATCATTGCCCTTTATGTTCAGCCCCGCAAGAATTTCAAGGGCATCAGCATATTCTCCCTGGGCTATGAGTTTTTCGCAGTAAGCAATTATGTCTTCTGGATTCGAAGAAGTTACGGCAGAACCGTTACCGCCAAAAAATTTTACTCCGATTCCAACACCAGCCCCAAACAAGGCAAGAAGAAGGAGCAGCAAAAGCAGGAGCTTATTTTTACCTTTCTTTTTTTCAGGTTCTGCAATGGCAGCTTCGGAACTTTTTCTAAGGCCTGAAGTCTGCATCATCTGCTCAAGAGCACGGTAATCCTCGTTTGATTTTTCAGGTTCAGCAGCAGTTTTTTCCCCGTCAGGAATTGTTTCACTTTTAGGAGCAGGAATTACTGGTGAAGTTTTTACCGGTTCTTCCTTTTTCTGCTCGATTACTGCGGTCTCAACTTTAACAGGTATTTTCACAGGAGCTTCTGGAACTGACTTTTTTTCCTCCACTGGATCTGCAGGAACAGAAACAGGAACCTTTATCATTACACCTGTAGGAGAAAGTTCTTTTTCCTCCGTCCTTTTTTCGGTTTCTTTTTTTGCGGAAGTTTTCCTTGTTGCAGGAGTTTTTGAAGTCTTGCTTTCTGTTTCAGCAGATTTTCTTGCAGTTGATTTGGCTGATGAAGTTCTAGAAGTACCGGCCTTTGTACCCGATGTTTTCTCAGCAGCAGTTTTTTTTGCAGTTTCTGCAGCAGATTTTTTTTCTGCAGTTGCAGAAGCAGTTCTGCCAGTTGTTTTCTTTTCACCCGCAGTTGTTTTTGAAGCGGCAGCCTTTTTTACGGTTGTCTTTGCAGCAGCTGATTTTGCAGAAGTTTTCTTTTCTTCCGTCTCAGCCTTTTTTGCACTTGCTTTTGCAGTTGAAGCCTTTGCAGTCGTTGTCTTCTTTACTGCAGGTTTCTTTACTGCAGCCTCAGTTTTTGCAGCCGTCATTTTCTTAACGGCAGTTTTCTTCTTTGATGTTTCTTTTTCTTCACTATTCAAGTTCTGTTTCGTAGCCATAATCTATTGTCCCCTCTGCACCAGCATTCAAGTTTGAACTTTCAGAATTCTGCAGGGAAGCTGCAACATCTTCCAGAAGTTTTCTTCGTCTTGCGGCATCTTCCTCAGCTTTCTTTGCCGCTTCTGCAGCACGCATAACAGACTCAGCTTCGCGCCTTGCGG
Organism: Treponema sp.; assembly: GCA_024400915.1. Taxonomy (GTDB): domain Bacteria; phylum Spirochaetota; class Spirochaetia; order Treponematales; family Treponemataceae; genus Treponema_D. The sequence continues at coordinate 8,611 of JAKSLX010000017.1, read as the reverse complement.
CCTCTTCTTCTCTCCTGGCATTCTCCACGCGCTGAGCTTCCTGTACCGCTTTCTGTTCCTCTATAAGTTTTTTAAGTTCTTCTCGTTGAGCCTCAAGCAAAGCCGCCTGTTCAGCAAACTTTTCATTCAATTCCTGCTGCAATGCGGCATCCAGTTCCTTGGATTGCTTTTCCTTTTCAACCTTGTCGGCATCAGCAGCCAATCTTGCCTCTTCCATTTCAAGGCGTTTCTGTTCAGCAAGGATACGCGCTTCCTCTTCCCTAAGACGCTGTTCTTCAGCAAGCCTGTCATCCTCACCTTTTTTCCAGCCTTCCAGGAGGGCTATTATCTGCTCTATTTCCGGCTTCTGCCTGTCATTGGGAGACAAATCCAGATATAGCTTATAGTCTTCCAGCGCAGCAAGGAATTTATGCTGCTTAAGTTCAGTATTGGCCCTGTTGAGCACTGGCGGTGCATAAATTCTGTTGGCAGCAATGGCAAGGGAATACCATCTTTCCGCAGTATAGTAATCACCCATATCAAAACAGACATTTCCCGCATTAAAGGCAAGAATCTTTTTGTCGGTTCCTGAAACCTTCATTCCGTCCGAACATACTTCAAGACTTTCTTCATGCATGCCCAGCTTGTGATAGGACAATGCAAGGTAATTGTAGGCCTTTGGATTTCCACCCTGACTGATGGCATTCTTCAGAAACGGAACAGCCTCCTCCACCTTGTTTTCCTTAAAGAGAGATTCCCCCTTCAGAAAATCAGAAGACTGACAAAAACAAATTCCGCCCGAGATAAATAGAATCAAACTGAATATTTTTCTAAGCATAATCACTTTCTCTCAATAAATTTACTATAAATTCAACATAATCTCAACATTACGCGTGTTTTAAAGCCCCTTCAACTTACTTTTGTTGAAAAACAACCCGTTTATGCTATATAATGATTTAATGGAGTTTGTTTATTTCAAGCAGCTCTTTAGAAAACATTTTTTCGGTGGGATGCAATGGGTTCTCTTGTTTTTGTAATAGTAGGCGCTTTCTTGATAGCCGTTATCGGCCTTGTCTCTATCATTATCTTCAAAAACTTTCTTTTTCCATCAAAGCTGGACGGTGTGCCAAGGCTTTTAAAGGAAGGCAAATTTCAGGCTGCCCAGAGATGCGCAAAAGCAATCATCTCAAAGAATCCACGCAACTATGTGGCTCATTATTATCTGGGAAAAGCTTACATCATGGACAACAAGCATGAGCTCGCCTTCATGGAATACAAGACAGTAAACCAGAATGCCCTTTTCAACGGGGAAATACCGGAAGCTGAATTCAGAAAAGACATGGCACAGCTTTACCGCCGTTTCAATCAGCCTACAGAAGCCCTCAAGGAATACCTTCTCCTTACAAAGCTTGAACCAAACAATACGGACCACAGTTTCAAGGCCGCAGAACTCTATGAAGAAACGGGAAATGCCAAGCTTGCCATGGGATTTTACCAGAAAACAATCCTCAGCGACAGAAAGAATGCAAAGGCCTACACTGCGGCAGGAAGACTCCTTTTCAGGAACAAGAACTACTCCCAGGCAAAGCAGGCTCTTGAATCCTCAATCAAGCTGAACCCTGAAAACTACGAAAACTACTACTATCTCGGAAAAGTCTGCAAGGAATCAAAGGACCTTTCTACAGCAGTAAAACTCCTTGAAAAAGCAGAAAGATCACCGGAATTCAAGCAGAAAGCCCTTGTTGAAAAGGGTATCTGCCTCATGATGGCGGAACAGTCGGAAAAGGCTGTAGACGCCTTTGAAAGGGCCATCAACAACACAAAGGATCCTAAAAACCAGGAAACCCTTTACGCCCGCTACTTCCTTGGAATCTGCTACGAAAAGAACCGCAAGATTGAAAAAGCCATCGAACAGTGGGAAATGGTCTTCAAGATCAACAGCAAATTCAAGGATGTGGGCACAAAGCTTAGCCAGTACAAGGAACTTGAAACAAATGACGGAATCAAGGAATATCTTACTGCCAACAACAACCAGTTCAACGAACTTTGCAAGAAAATTGCCTATGCCGGATATAACCTCCAGTGCCAGAAAATTGAAACTACAAAATACGGCTGCCAGATGATTTGTACTGAAGAAAAGAAGGAAAGCTGGATGAATGCAAAGCAGCAGATTCATCTGTGCCAGTTCTACAGAACAACGGAAGCAATTGAAGACGGTGTAGTAAGAAAAATGGCAGATACCCTTAAAGCAAAAAACTATGTAAAGGGAATGATCTTTACCTGTTCGGATTTTACACCTTCGGCCCATTCATTTACAGAAGGCCGCCCTATTGTTCTCATCTCAAAGGATATTCTTGAAGCCCTGTTCAGAAAAGCAGGTGTGTAAATGAGATTTCTCTGCGTCTCGGACCAAATCGACCCACTGATATATTCCTCCTCCGTAAAAGAGCGCTACGGAGATGTGGATGTGGTTTTCTGCGCAGGGGACCTGTCCATGGAATATGTTGATTTCATAGTGGATTCCCTTTCCAAACCTACCTACTTCATATTCGGAAACCACGATTTAAGCGAATACAAGTACTACAAAAAAACCGCCTTCGGAGACATTCCGGAAAACAACTATGACGCCGCAAAACATTCCCATGGGGCAGACTACGCCAGCAACAGGACCATAAAAAACAAATACCTGTACTTTACAGGTCCAAACGGCAAGAAAACTCCACTCATCATTGCAGGAATTACAGGAAGCCTAAAATACAACAACGGGCAGGCACAGTTTACGGAATCCCAGATGAAACGCCAGCTCATTGCCATGATTCCCTCGCTTTTATGGAACAAGCTGAGATACGGAAGATATTGCGATGTATTCCTTACGCATGCTTCCCCAAGACACATACATGACAAGGAAGATCCTTGCCACAAGGGATTTGAATGCTTTAACTGGTTCATAAGGAAATTCAGTCCCGCCCTGCTCATTCACGGTCACATACACCTTTACGATTTGCAGGCAAAAAGAGTTACAGTAACAGGAAAAACCACCGTAGTTAACGCCTACAGCCATCTGGTGGTAGATTTTGAACCGAAATTCAACGAAAAAGGAGATTACCTTGAGCCGCTCATATCTATCCTCTCAGACAGATGATGATTTCAGCAAAGCACATAACAAAGCATTATTTAATGAAATTCAGCATCTTCTAAATCCGGAAGAAGCAAAACTCATATCGCTGCAGGACATAAAGACACTTCTCAAGCCAAAAAACGAAGTGTACAAGGGAATGGAAGTAATTCCAGTCAAACTCATTGTAGGAAGCGAAGGCAGATATTCGGATTTTGACAACCACTTTTTTCCAAAGAGCAATTTTCTAAAAAACAGATGGGAAAGAGTCGACATGGCCCACTACCAGGACATCATACTTCCTGCCATCAGCGTATACGAACTGGGTGGACTTTATTTTGTGAGGGACGGCAATCATCGCGTTTCCGTAGCAAAATCAAAGGGCATTGAAAACATCGATGCAGAAGTTGTAAGCCTGCAGACAGAAATAAAGCTGAAGCCGGGAAGCACAAAGCGGCAGATGATCAAGCAGGTCATAGAATATGAAAAAAGGGTTTTCTACATGGAGACCAATTTCGGAGACATAACCGACTACTGGTGCCTCAATTTCTCCACCCCGGGTCAGTATGATGTAATCTACAACCACATTCTGGGACACAAATACTACATGAACACGACTAAGGAAGAGGAAATTCCTATGGAAGAGGCTGTTCTATCCTGGTTCCAGAATGTCTACCTTCCTGTAATTAACGTGATCATAAAGACCAAAATCCTCAAGAAATTCGGTAAGAGAACCCTTGCCGACCTTTATGTCTTCCTCATAAAGTACTGGGATGAACTCAAGCAGAAATTCGGCAATGAATTCCCCCTTGAAGTTGCTGCAAAGGACTTCACCAAGCAATACGGAAAGCTTTCTCTAAGAAGAAAGATCAAAAATTTCTTCCAAAGAAGAAAGATGAAGAAGAACATCCAACAGAATGAAACTCAGGAAAAATTAGAGATTTGAGAGATTCAAAGGGAAATTTTACTAAAAACTTGACGGTGAGATTTTTCAATGTTAAACTAGAATATAATGCATCAGGTTGTCTAAAGGCCTGTGGCATGAACAAGGAGTATTGATCTTGATTCTTTTAGAAAATGCGTTCGCCTACATTCCTCTCTTTGCAATAACACTTATTTCTATTGTCATGCTCGTTCTTTTCTCGTTCATTAAGAAGAAGAAGACGGCAAGAATCAGTTTCATTGCATACCTCGTTACAATCCTTCTGGGGGCAGGAAGCTTGATTTCAGGAATCCAGATATATGCCCTTGAAAATCCAACACAGGCTTTCGGAATATTTGCTTTTGCAGCTGCAATTGCCGCATTCATAGTAATTCCATATGCAATCGTACTCTGTACATTTGAGCCAAAGGAAATAAGAAAACTGGTACCTCATTCAAAAAATGCAGAGGAGATATCGGCAGCACAGGCCTATGCCCAGGTTATTGAATCAAAATCCCTTGAGGCTACAGAAGAAGAATCCCGTGCCCTTGAAATCAGCTATGATTTTTCTGCAAAGGCTACGGAAAGTTTTTCAAGCAAGAACGGTCTTTCTCTTCTCCTTGACCACGTAAACAAGACAATTCGCGACGAAGTAAAGGCAGACGGTGGAGCCATTCTCCTCGTGGATGACTTTGAAGACGTAATCACGGTCAAATCTTTTGACGGAGACTTCCCACCACCTTACAAGCTCCCAAGCGATATGCCTCACAAACCTATTCGCATTGCAACAAACTTCAAATTTGCTTCTTTCCCTCTCCGCGAGAATATCTTCGGAGAAATTGCTACTGCAGGTAAGCCAGAACTCATTACAAAGCCTGCAAATGATGCAAGAATCTATCAGAACGGTCCTGAAGAATTCCTTGAATGTGGAAGCTACATAATGGTTCCAATGAAGGTAAATGATGCAGTCATCGGTGTAATTGCTCTTGCAAGAACCCATGAAAAACCTGTATTCACTGAAGAAAACCTTAAGGCAGCCGTATTGCTTTCTGATTTTGCAACTACATCAATCAAGACTGTCATGTCAGTTAATGAAATAATGGAACATAACAACCTGATTAAGGAAGCTCAGATTGCTTCAAGTATTCAGGAAATGCTCCACCCTTCAAAACTTCCTGTTATTCCAGGCATTCAGCTTGGAACAATCTGGAATCCAGAAGAAGGTGTTTGTGGTGACTACTACGATGTAATTGTTTCCAGAAAAGACAGAATATCATTTGTAATGAGTGATGTTGCAGGAAAAGGAATCAATAGCGTTATCGTTATGTCAATGCTTCGTGCCATGATTCGTCTCGTTGTAAACACAAAGAAAACGGCAGGTACAATCCTCGAATGGGTTAACCACGGAATTGCCGCAGAAAGTTTCAGTACAGACCACTTTGCTTCATGTGCACTCATCAACTATGACCCAACAAAAAAAGTTGCAGAAATAGCAACTGGTGGAACTACACCGGTTTACTATTACAACTCTGAAAAGAATACAATCGAAAGAATTTCAAACACAAGTGAACCAATCGGTGTTGATAAGGAATCTCATTACCAGGATGTCTTGCAAGATGTTAAAACTGGTGATATTCTTATTACATATACTGATGGTCTCGTTGAAGCACTTAACGAACAGGGACAGCAGTATCCTAAGGAATCACTGCTCAAGATTGTTTCCCTCAACGCTTCAAAATCGGGAAAAGATATCGCTAACCTTGTAAAGGCAGATATCAAAAAGTATATCGGCAACAGCAGTCAGCATGATGACCAATCGTTGCTTGTAATAAAATTTTGAGTAAAACTGGGCATTAAGGAGTAAACTTATGGAACTTAAAATAAGGAAAAATGGAGAAGTCTACATCATTGATGTAAATGGTGAAATGGACTTGTACAATTCCTACAAGCTCAAGGAACTTGTTATGAAGATGCTTGAGAAGAATGTCAAGTCATTTGTTATCAATCTTGAACAGGTTGACTACATTGACTCGTCTGGAATTGGTGCTCTTATTTATATCTGTTCAACAATTAAGAAAATGAATTTGAAGCTTTACATCTCAAACGTTCATGGATCAGTAAAGAAGGTTATTGAACTTACCAAGCTTATGGGTTACTTCCCTATCGCTAACAGCGTAGAAGAAGCATTGCTCATGATCAACGAATAATTATTTTTTACAGGAGTTGCACTATGGAAGAATTGAAAGAGCTTCGTTCAGACGGAAATGACCCATTGTTCGATAAGACAAATATGTTATACAAAGCATTTCCATCAAATTTCAGACAGATTCGTTACTTCACACTTTTGATTGTACAGTCTGCTCCACTCGAAATTAAGGAAATCAACCTTCTTGAACAGCAGATCAGTGAAGTTATCAAGAATGCTGTTAAGCATGGTAATAATTGCGATCTTAATAAGCAGGTACATGTATGGTACTCATTCAGCGCTACACATGCCCACATCATCGTTGAAGACGAAGGTGAAGGATTCAAGGATCTTGAAAAGTGGAATGAATTCAACAGAAAACGTATCGATTGTCTCCACAATTCTAACTTTGAAGAACTCACAAACTATGTTTCATTCCGTACAAAGAAATCAGACGAACAGGATGGTGGTAACGCCCTCTTTGCTGCTCTTGAATACTGGAATGGAGGATTCGTATACAACGACAAGAAAAATGGTGTTGCTATGCTCAAGAGATTCCAGCAGAAACGCCATGGTGTTGCAGTTGACGGAGAATAGTTTAATTACTATATTCTTTATGTAAAAGTGCAGGCCTTGTTTTTACAAGGCTTGTTTTATAATCGGGGATGCACCGGTTTCGACAAGTTGGAGAAATCTTGTGTTGCAGGTAGGTGTGAAGGTACCTCAAACTGACAAAAAAAATAACTGCAAAACGTAGAGAAGACGAAAAGTCTGAAAACGAACAGTTAGCACTCGCTGCTTAAGCAGTGCCGGAACTTATGGGACGCTGTTCCTAGGCTCATAACCTTCCGTCGACAACAGGGACTTGCTTGTGGTTAGGTCTGGATAATCACAGGGACTTTTTCCAGAATACGGTAAAGACGCTTTTGAAGCTGCTACCTTTACCCGACAAATACCTCGCTTCAATAAGCCTGTAGAGATGCCTGGTTTGCCAGCATGGACGGGGGTTCAACTCCCCCCACCTCCAAAAAGACTGAATTCAAAGCTAAAATTGGATTCAGTCTTTTTTTTGCTGTATCTGTAAATTATATTCTATACTGAATACGGTAATTGAGTCTGCCGTAACACCCGCCAATAAACATTACAAATGTAACAAGTTAGTTCTCCATTTGTTTAATAAATGTCTATGAACGAAAAAACATTGCTAGAACTAAGCTCATACATCGAGTCCAAGCAATACTTTCACCAGTCACAGACCAACAAATAAAAAACAAATCGGAGTTTACGTATGGATAATAATAAAATCAAGAAAATATTTGCAATCACTTTCACTGCCTTTTCCATTGGAGCTGTAATCGTTGCAAACAACAGAAATTCAAATTCTTTCCTTGCTAGAAAATTCGATAATATTTCCATTCCAAGGCCAAGACTAGCAATGGTAAAAACTTCAATGCAAGCAGACAATTCTTTTTCAGATGGAATAATGGAAGTCACAAAAGAAGAATATACAAGTACAATACAACCGGAAAATTCTGTTCTTCAGGAAAAGAAAAAAATCAGAAATGCTGATATCAACCTTCAGGTAGAAAATCTTTCAGAAGCTTTTTCAGCTATTGAAGAATGGGTAACAAAATATAAGGGTTATGTTTCTACATCAAATGAAAATACAAACAGCATAAATATTACAGCCCATATACCTGCCGATTCTTTTGATGAAGCAATGAAAGAATGCGGAACTCTTGGAAAAATCATGAATAGAAACATCAATGAAAGAGATGTTACCGAACAATACTATGATCTTAAAACCCGCATTGAAAACAAACTTATACTAGTAAATAAATTTCAGGACTACCTTAAAAAGACAAACAATGTAAAGGAAATACTTCAGGTAGAATCACAGCTTTCAAACACCACCGCCGAGCTTGAAAACCTTCAGGGACAGATGAAAAGAATGTCGAATGAAATAGATTATTCTTATGTCCATTTTTACGCACAGCTTCCTGCAAGCCGCAACGAAGATGGAATAATTTTACCTGACACAAAATCAGAGTTCAGCAAATTCATTTCCAACATCGTAAACTTTTGCCTCCATTACGTGTGGTCAATCCTTTATATCACAGTCTGTGGAACCATGCTCATTCTGCTTTTCATTTTTATTTACTGGATTTGTTTTGGCCGCCTTGGACTTGTAAGGAAAATGTTCAATAAAATCAAATAGAATTTTACTTTCATTTTGCTAACCTTCAGAGGTACCGCACAGACCCGCCTGCTGTCCCGACGACCGCCGGGCGGCAACACTGCGGAAGCTGCCACAGATTCATCTCACGCGCACATGGCATCTTCACGGTTTAAAATAAAAAAGCCGGCAGCCCCAGCACCGCACGCACCTGCTACGGTGGGGTGCGCCACT
>JAKSLX010000016.1 GCA_024400915.1 Treponema sp. | reverse complement strand
GGACACAGGCGGAACCTAATGCAGTTCCAAGAAATGGAATCAGCAGTCCTTTTGCAATGATCAGATTCATAGCTCACCTCCTGACACTATTCTCCGGATGAAAGGCCAAGAAGATGCAGAAAACCAAAGTGAAAGATTTCCATGATGTTGCTTAGGAAAGTTTCCGCTTCCTTTCTGCCCATGTTATGCAGAATCACTTCGATAAAAGCATTAACCGTCGCATTTGCAAGAACATGTATAGCCATGTCATCGATGGGTTTCTTTATGCCGTATTTTTTTTTCATCCATTTGATTGTTCCAAGCACATTTTCCGTATACAGGTCGGAAATTTCTTCAAGGAAATTTTCGTGGGAACTGCCTGCAGCTTTTGTAAACAACAGAACAAAGGCATCCCTGTTATCAAGCATATATTTCAGGAACTCAAAGGTATGAACTTTTTCTTCCTCAGAATGAACCATACCGGCCGGATTTTCAACATTCCTATGATGTTCAACCCCACCGAGTCTAACAGCCGACAAGGTTGTATCAATCGCACCATCCACCAGCGCACAGAACAAGGCATCCTTATCCCTGAAATGGCGGTACATGGCTCCGGTAGTCAAACCGGCATTGGATGCAATAGTTCTTAAAGATGCAGACATGAACCCTTTTTCCAGGAATTCTTTTTTCGCACTCTGGAGAATTTTTGATTTTGTTGCTTCTGAAATATCACCCATAGTATTAATTTACACAAAATTCTGAGAATTCTCAAGAAAAATGGTAACAACGTTACCAAATTCCATTGACAAAGTAACAGTGTTACCAATATGATAACATTGTTACCTAAAAACGATAACATTGTTATCATATTTGATATTTTCAGGAGACAATAATGAAAGTTACAAAAATAAATGAACTTTTCGCAAAATTCGGATTTTTTCAGATCAAGCACCGTTTCCTGTTCCTTATCGGACTGCTGATTTTCACAGTCATAAGTTCCGCAGGTTTGTACAGGCTCAAACTCGACAACGGAGAAGACGACTGGTTCGATGACTGGGAAACAACAAAACTCAACCAGGACCACTTTGAAGACATATTCGGAAGTTGTGACAGCGTCATTGCTTTTGTTCAGGCTGACGATGTTTTTGATCCTGAAGTTCTGGAAATGCTTGGACGCCTTGGGAAGCGGCTTGAAAATGAAATTCCATATGCAAGCAGCGTAACCTCACTTGTGAACTTGAGCATCCCTGTAGGATCAGAAGACGGTTTTGAAGTTACTAATCCTTTTGAAGACGGAATTCCTTCAGACCCAAAAGTCCTTCAGGAAAAAAAGGATTTCATCCTTAGCCGTGAATCCCTGGTGAACGCACTTGTAAGTGCAGATGCGACGGAAACTTTTCTTGTCCTTAATCTTGAGCAGTATTCAGAAAACCTTGAGACTGCAATGAATAAAATAACTCCACCTGCCATGGCAATTTTCAACGACCCTGAATTCAAGTCGGATAAATACACCATAAGACCTGCAGGACTTTCCTATACGGAATACGAAGAAGAACAGGCAATGGGAAACCAGTGCATCACAAGAATCACCATTGGATTTCTTGTAATGGTTCTGTGCCTGATTCTATTCATCAGGTCTTTCAGAGGGGTTATCGTTCCTGCCCTTGCAACGGTTTTCGGAATAACCTCAATGCTTGGCCTTTCTGCATGGATGAACATTGTGGGCAATACTGTAATGATTGTTCTGGTTGTTCTACTTGCCATGGCGCTGGCAGTAGGCTATTCAGTCCACTACATCAACAGTTTCAAAATGGCTTTCCGTAAGACAGGCAATCGCAGACAATCCTGCATAGACGGAATCCGTGAGTCTGGCTGGGCAATTCTCTTTACGGTGATAACCACAATGGGTGGAATGCTTTCGTTTTATGCTTCCGGATTAAGACCGATGCGCTGGGTTGCAGGAATTTCCGCAGCATGTGTTTTTGGCGTGTATCTTTATGTAATGCTTCTGCTTCCTATTTTCTACAGCTTTGGTAAAGACAGACAGCCGGATCCTGTTGCATCCCGGGAAGGTTCCACAAAGGCAGATCTTAGAATAGCAGACATGGGTGAACATATCCTGAACAAAAAATGGATTACGGTAATCGCAAGTATTGCAATTATTGCAGTCTGCATTCCCGGAATCTGCAAGATAAAAATCAACATGAACTATTCCGACATGATGGGAGAAAAGACTCCATACATTGCACGTCTCATGACCATTGCCCGTTCACAGCTTGGAAGCCAGTATGGATACGAAGTCCTCATAGAATACCCGGAAGAAAATGCAATAAAGAATCCTCAAGTCCTTAAAAACATGGACGTACTTACGGAACGAATAGGCACACTTAGACAGACCAAGATTTCCAACGGGAAGCCTCGCGTCAGTTCCGTCACAAAAATCATCAAGGAGATGAACAGAACATTGAACGGGGATTCACCTGAGGCCTATGTAATTCCTGATGATCAGGAACTTACAAGCCAGCTCATGTTCCTTTATGAGATTTCAGGAGGGACAGACCTCTATGAATACGTAAATGAAGATTTCAGTGCAGCCTACCTCCATGTAGAAATGCATTCCTATGAAGCGGAATCCTGCGTATCAGACATTGCCCAGGTTGAACAATGGGTCAAGGAGCTTTTCCCTGGAACCATTACAGGTGGTGTTGTTGGAGAAGTAATGCAGTACGCCGCAATGAACGGAAAGCTTGTGCGTGGATCAGTCAAATCAATAGGAACTTCATTCCTGATTATCTTCATTCTCCTGCTTTTTGCCTTCATGTCACTGAGGACAGGTTTCATTGCGATGATTCCAAATGCAGCACCTGTAATTCTCATCGGCGGAATCATGGGTTACGCTGGAGTTTGCCTTGACATGATCACAGCCCTCATCATGCCTATGATTCTTGGAATTGCCGTTGATGACACAATCCACTTCACAAACCACATCAAATATCAGTTTGAATTAACGGGAAACTACCGCAAATCTATCCTTAATTCATATCGTGAAATAGGAAAATCCATGATCATGACAACTGTAATTCTATGTGCAATGTTTGCAGTCTTTCTTACAAGCTCCATGTCGGCTCTTGTAAGGATCGGATACATGAGTGTAATCGGAATGGGAGGTGCTTTAGTTGCGGACTACACGCTTACACCGGTCCTAATGCTGATTACAAAACCATTCGGAAAAGAAAAAAACTAAAAGGAGAATATTACCATGAAAAAATTAATGACACTTGCAGCCGCAATTTTACTCACATCAACAGCCTTTGCAGAAATGACAGGCTATGAAATCGCAAAAAAGAGCAATGACATCCCGGAACCAAAAACCTCATCATCTACGGCAACACTTACCATTCATTCGAAAAAAGGAAAGAACCGCATCCGTGAAATCATCATGAAGTCAAAGGACTACGGAGATGTTGAAAAGGAAGTGATCGTGTTCACAACTCCAAAAGATGTTTCAGGGGTCGGATATCTTATGTTCGATTACCCGGAAGATGATAAGGGCAACAAGAAGGACAGCGACAACTGGCTTTACATGCCTGCTATGAAAAAAACAAGAAGAATCGCTTCAAGCGGAACTGAAGGCGAAGGATCCTTCATGGGAACAGATTTTACTTATGAGGATATTGATGAAAGGGCTCTCAGCAAAGACAACTATAATCTCATTGGAGAAGAAACCATTGATGAAGTCCTGTGCTACAAAGTTGAAGCGACAAGCAAGACCGGTACAGAAAAAGATCCGCACCGCATAATTTATTTTGGAAAGGAAGACTTTCTTGTTTACAAAGTTGAATTCTATGACAGGCAGGATAACCTTCACAGAATTCTTACCTGTTCCGACTTCAGCACCATAGATGGATTCAAATCCGCAAAGACCATGAAAATGGAAAATGTTCAGACCGGAACCTGGTCTTCATTAAAAACAAGCAATGTAGTCTACAATTCCAATGACATTGATGACTCCTTGTTTACAGTTGCCGCCCTCGAAAAAGGCAGAATCAAATAACTGGAATAAGTGAAAGCGATAACTTTCATCGGTGGATTTTTATATGAAAAAAATGCTATCAGCAGCAATCTCTCTGATCCTCATTTCAGGAGTTTTTGCCCAGGACTACAAGTTCTCCGGAAACATAAGCAGCATGTGGGGAATCTATATTCCAACATCGGAAAAATCAGGAGAACTTTCAATTGGAGACACAGACTTAACAGCTTCCATTGAATTATATAAAGGCAACGGAACAGTTTTTGCACAAGGCAAAGTCGAATATGATGCCGTGATGAAAAAGTTCACTCCAGAACTTTGCGAAGCATATTTTGACTATACATCTTCTTTTTGGGGAATAAGAATTGGCTCGCAGAAAATTGTATGGGGAAAGGCGGATGAAATCGACATTACAAATTCCGTTTTTCCATCTGACTCAACATCTCTTTTTCTTGATGACGATACCCTTGCCGTAAATGCAGCGAGATTATCTTTTACCGGATCAATCTTTACTGTCGACACATACTGGGTTCCGTTATTCAGAGGAAACAAACTTCCTTTTGATGATGACAATCCACTTAGAGATGCCCTGATTCCAAAGACCGCAAAAATTTCCACGGCAGGCAATGAACTTATAATTCCTGTTGGAATCGGCCAGATGAACAAACCGGAATGCAGGATACAGAATGGTGAATACGGAATCAAAGCCAGCACATACCTTCCTTTGTGCGACATTTCTGTCTATGGATTTTACGGCTTTGACAAGACTCCAATACTGAATTATGAAATGCAGACTTCATTCAACAACCTTATTGGAATGAAAGTTCCATCAGGCATTTCAATTACCGGGGAATACAAAAGAATGACAATGATCGGATTTGATGCGGCGTTTCCAATGGGTTCAACCGTTTTGAGAATTGAAAATGCATGTTTTCCTCAACGCTATCTTCAGTCATCCACAGAAGCAATTCTTTCAGGAGGAAAAAACAGCATCAGAAAAAATCAGTTCATGGGACTTGCCGGAATTGACTGGATGCCTTCCAGCTGGACTTTAACAGCCCAATATTTTTACGATGTAGTCCCTGGTGAAATTTCAAAACTTGACAGGACTCACACATTCATGCATGGCGGAACAGTCAGCATCAGCAGAACTTTTCTTCAGGAAACTCTGGAATTTTCTTTTGGCGGTGTAATCGCTTTCAATGATTTTGACAGCGCCATAAATCTTGAAGCAAAATACAGTGCAACAGATCAACTCAAGATCTCAGCAGGATCCTACAACTTTCTTCCAGGACCGACCAAAGACGGAACCTACGGAAAATTCAAAGATCTTTGCACAGCCTTCATAAAGGTTCAGTACGATTTCTAGAACTTGAACAGAACAGCAACATTTTAAAATACAACAGCCCGAAGAATCGTATTTCAAAATCGCCTTGCGATTTTGAAAACCCGAGTTCCGCCTTTGTCACGTCCGTGCCAATTTTCCTTCGGAAAAACGGCGGAACTCGCAGTCACTTTCTAGAGGTTATCGAAAAAACCTTTTACTTTAAGAAGTTCTGCGTTGAGGATTCCACCCATTGCAGCACCGCGCTTTGTGTTGTGGCTGAGTGCTACGAACTTAACGTCGAATACGTTGCATGGGCGAAGGCGTCCAACTACACATGCCATACCCTTTCCTGTCTCACGGTCACGGCGTGGCTGTGGGCGGTTTTCTTCTTCACGGTAAACGATTGGCTGTTCTGGTGAAGATGGAAGATCAAGTTCCTGTGGAACAGACTTGTATGCTGCCCATACTCTCTTGATTTCTTCGAGTGAAGGCTTCTTGTCTTCTGGAAGATCGAATTCAAGAGAAACACATGCTGTGTGTCCGTCGATTACAGGAACACGAGTACATGTAGAAGATACCAATGGAAGTGTTGCGTTCTCAATCTTTCCGTCCTTTACAGTTCCGAGAATCTTGAGGCATTCCTTTTCTGTCTTTTCTTCTTCACCACCAATATATGGAACGATGTTGTCGATCATGTCAAATGATGGAACACCTGGATATCCGGCACCTGATGTTGCCTGGAGTGTTGTTACGATCATTCTCTTTACTGGATATCCAGCCTGAATAAGGGCGTGGAGAGGCATCATGTATGTCTGGAGTGAGCAGTTTGGCTTAACTGCAACAAATCCCTTGTCCCAACCGTGGTGCTTCTTCTGTTCTGCAATTACATCAAGGTGAGCGAAGTTGATTTCAGGAATGAGCATTGGAACATCTTCTGTCCAGCGGTTTGCAGATGCATTTGAAACGACTGGGATTCCTTCTGCTGCATATGCTTCTTCAAGATTCTTGATGTCTTCCTTCTTTGGAAGCTCAAGTGCGCTGAATACAAACTTACACTTTCCGATTGCTGCCTTTGCATCATTTGCATCCTGAATAACAAGGTCTGCTACATCTGCAGGAATGTCTTCACCAATGAGCCACTTAGAAGCAACAACATTCTTGTATACCTGACCTGCACTTCTTGGGGAAGCTGCGACATATGTTACCTTGAAGAAAGGATGATTTTCCAACAACTTGATATATCTCTGGCCAACCATACCTGTTGCGCCCAAAACACCTACTGCAATTTTTTCTGCCATAATATTTTCCTTTTCCTAATTATAATTAGAGTCCACACTTTGCAAGTGCGTCTTCGATTACCTTCTTTGCAGCGTCTGTAACTTCTACGAGTGGAAGTCTAACAGCACCTGCAGGCATCTTCTTGTAGTTCATAGCATACTTGATGCTTGTTGGGTTTCCGTCTACAAAAGCTGCCTTGAAGAATGGCTGAAGTCTGTAATGAATCTTGCGTGCTTCAACAAAGTTTCCGTCGAGACAGTAGTGAGCCATCTGAGTAACCAAAGCAGGAGCAAGGTTTGTAACAACGGAAATGATTCCGTCTCCACCTGCAGCCATCAAAGGAAGTGTAAGTCCATCATCACCGCTCATTACGCTGAATTCAGGATTTGCAAGCTTTATCTTTTCGATAACTTCCATCATCTGGTTGATATTTCCAGAAGCTTCCTTTACGCCAACAACGTTAGGGAGCTTTGCGATGCGCTCAAGGGTTGCTGTAGGAATGTTCTTTCCTGTGCGTCCAGCAATGTTGTATACAACGATTGGGATTCCAACCTTTGAAACTGCTTCATAATGACGGAAGATACCTTCATCACTTGGTTTGTTATAATATGGAGTAACAACGAGTGCAAAATCAGCACCCTTTGCCTTTGCACGTTCAACATAGCGGACTGCATCCAATGTGCAGTTGCTTCCTGCACCTATCATTACCTTGACGTCTTTGCCGTTCTTTGAGTTGAATTCTTTTACCTGCTTTATTGCGATGTCGATAATCTTGTCTTCTTCATCTTCTGTGAGGGTTGGAGTTTCACCTGTAGTTCCTAAAGGCAAAAGTCCGTCAATTCCCTGATCCAACTGAAACTGAACGTTCTTGGCAAATCCGTCGTAATCAACAGATCCGTCAGCGTTCATCGGCGTAATCATTGCTGTGTAAGCACCGTGAATTGCTGCCATAATTGAACTCCTAAAATTAATTTTAATTTTGCAAGATTATGACACTTTATATAGAAAAAATCAATAAATTCACTTAGTGCATCTCTTTAATAAATTGCGTAGGATAAAAAAAAGAACCGGCGATCAGCCAGTTCTTTTGGAGGTCTTTGAAACAATTTTTAAATGCTTTTTAAATGCTTTTTACATCATTTTTAAATAATTTTTACATCATTTTTAAATAATTTATTCCGTCTCTTTCAACCTTATGACTGAGATACTACCCTCTCAAATTTGTGGATGCAACTTCCATACCATACCATAAATTAGGTATTTTTATACCATGATATGGGTATTTTTTAATTGATTTTATAATAACTTTGGTTATAATTTAAGATATGTTTAAGGTCAGACTATTTTTCACCCTTGCAGTATGCACAATAGTCCCATTTTTTTGTTATGGGAAAACTAATTTATCATCCTCTTCAGAATTCATTGAAGCTTCAGAGGTTTTAAATACAACCCGCATAAAATCTGAAGCAAAAATCTTTAGGGATGATTCAAACAAGCAGGAATGTAGCGACATTCCTGCAAACGTATTTCAGAAAGCAGTATTCCCATACTATCCTGGAGCCTATAATGGAACTATCTGGCTGGACATTCAGATTGAAAAATCTGAGAAATTCAACAGGGAACCCTTCACCCTTTTAATTGACACCGATTACATTGATTTTCATGAAGCCTACATATCATCAGGAGATTCCTGGAAACCAATCTTGAGCAAAACCTACCTTTCATACATAACCTCCTGTCCATTAATTCCAATTATCAGAGATTTTTATGGAGAAAACAATATCATCCATGTAAGAGCAAAAATGCGTACACACAGGGGAGATCCAATAAATGTCAAAATAGTCCCTAACAATTCCCTTTTCAAAACTACGACCAAATCTCTTTCATGGTTTTACCTTAGTGGGGGAATCGGTGCATGTATATTTTTCTTTATTCTTATTATTGGAATTCTGCTAAAAGATCCAGCATACATACTCCTTGCTTTCTCAGCACTTTTTTACATATTGAAAGCCATGCAGGCAAAAAACATTATTCCGGTAATTTTATGGAATCATACAGCAGAAAGTTACAACTCGGATAAATTGGAATACATCATTGATTGCTTTGGAATTCTTTCAATTGCATTCTGCGCACATTACTTCAGTTTCGTTGCTAAAATAAAGGGTTCAATTTCTAAGCCACTCATAGCCATCATAGAACTGAGCCTTATAAAAATACTTTTTCTCATAACGATTGATTCTCACCTTGTTCTTTTCATCAGTTGCACAATCATCTCTATCATGCAGAACATATTCATCATTTATACACTGCTAAAAAACATCATCAATAACAACGCTGAAAACAAATCAATATTTTTTTGCTGGACTGCAGTTTTTGTAATCA
The DNA here is from genome assembly GCA_024400915.1 of Treponema sp. Taxonomy (GTDB): domain Bacteria; phylum Spirochaetota; class Spirochaetia; order Treponematales; family Treponemataceae; genus Treponema_D. Next base: position 64,265 of record JAKSLX010000016.1, on the reverse strand, counting down.
GTACGGCGCTCAGGCTTATTATCATTGTAAGAAATTATGCCTTCATGCCTCTTCCTGAATTTATCAAGCCAAACGAAATGATACCTTCAACCCTTGGTTTTCTTCTTCTGTTTGTTCCTCCGCTATACACAATCGGACGAAGATTCAATATCAGGTTTCAGTATGTTCAGAAAGAATATCAAAATCTGGAAATGAAATTCCTTAACCGCAGTAAAATCGAAAAGCTTACCGATACCGTATCAACACCAATTGCAAAACTTGCATCTTCAGTTTTGAATTCTGCTTGCATTCTTTCAAAGCTGAACTTCTCTGCAGTCAACGCTGAATATATTGAATTGATAAAAAGGGAATCTTCAAAAATCAACGACCTTCTGGTTGCTGTAAGAGTTCTTGAAGGTACTGAAGAAATCAAGGAAACACCTATCCTCCTCCTTAACTTTTTCAACAGCTGCATGATGACCATCCGGCGAGTTGCAAAGGAATGTAACTGCACAGCATCCCTTACAACTGCAATTGCAAATGACACTATAATTTCTGCAGATCCAAGAATATTGCAGCTCTTGTTCATCATTACACCGACTTCCATAATTTCACTGTCTAAACCAAATTCTAAAATTTCAATTTACATTGAAGAGGAAGAAGACGATCTTTTCACAATGACGATTGCAAACAGATTTGATGCAGACACCATGGATTCACCGGAAACCATCACAAATGCACTGAATGAAATTTCATATTTTGACTTCTTAAACGAGCTTTCGAAAATTTACGGCTGCACAATGGAAATCAGTCCTCTAAAAGAAAGCTGCCGTACAAAAATCAAATTTCATTTTCACAAAATGAGCGACACTTCAGGCATCAAGGTCGTAACAGACAAGACCACCTTTGAAATATCCGACAATTCACAGAGACTATTCAAGGACCTTGAAAAAAACAAAAGTCTTGAAGTCACAAGAAAAGAAAAAACCGAAGAATCCAGTGCTCCGATCCTTCAGAGTAAAGAGGATGAAAAATCACAGCCAATAATAAAAGATATTTTCGACCAGTTTGATTTTTCAACAAGAGAAAAAGAAATTGCAACTCTTATTATTGAAGGAAAAAGTGATAAGGAAATAGCTTTTGAGCTCAATATTTCCCCTCAGACTGTGGCAACTCACAACAAGAAGATTTTCAAAAAGACAGGAGTTCACAGCAGAGTTGAGTTAATCAACAAAGTCAGATAAAATCATTGCATTATAAATATAGAGGAATTTTTATGAGCGGAAATACATTCGGAGAAATTTTCAAGGTTACAACATTTGGAGAAAGCCACGGAGCAGGACTTGGCTGCATCATTGACGGATGTCCTTCCGGCGTTTCCTTTGACGAAGCTTTTCTTCAACACGAAATGGACAGACGCAAACCAGGTGCAAAAAGCGCTGCAGTTACCAACAGAAAGGAAGCAGATCAGGCCGAAGTTCTCAGCGGCATTTTCGAAGGAGAAACAACTGGAACTTCCATTGCCGTTCTCATAAGAAATTCCAACCAGCATTCCTCTGACTATAACAACATAAAGGATAAATTCCGTCCTGGTCATGCTGACTATACCTTCCATGAAAAATATGGAATCCGCGACTACAGAGGTGGTGGCCGTTCAAGCGGAAGGGAAACCTGTGCTCGCGTTGCAGCAGGAGCTTTTGCAAAAATGTTCCTTAAAACAATGGGAATTCAGGTAATTGCCTACACAAAAAAAGCAGCTGGGATCGAAGGAACAAAAGTCGACTTTGATGAAATAGAAAGAAACCAGATAAGGGCCGCAGACAAGGATGCCGCAATCCTCATGCAGCAAAAAATAGAAGAATACCATAAACAGGGAAATTCCTGCGGAGGTATTGTTGAATGCATCGTGAAAGGACTTCCGGCAGGCCTTGGTGAACCTGTTTTTGACAAGATTGATGCAGCCCTTGCTCACGCCATTGTTTCCATTGGTGCCGTAAAAGGAATTGAATTCGGTCTAGGTTTTGACGTAGCTGACAGCAATGGTTATGAAAACAATGACTTTATGAGAAAAGGTCCTGTATTTGAAACAAACAATGCTGGTGGTATTCTGGGCGGTATCTCCAACGGTAACGACCTTGTTTTCCGTGCAGCAGTAAAACCAGTTCCAAGTATTTATCAGCAACAGCAGACAATAGACATAAACGGAAACGAATGTGACATGCTCATTGAAGGCCGACACGATGTTTGCCTCTGTCCACGTATTGTTCCGGTAATTGAAGCTATGACTGCAATTACTATTGCCGACATGATACTTAGAAACAGAAGCAGCAGAGTTTAGTAGACATGGAAAATTTTTCTCCAGATTATTTTTTTGATGATGAATCAGCACCTAAAAAGTCAAAGCAACGGCAGGTTCCTTTCCTTCCAGTCCTTGCTTTGGTTTTTCTTTTCCTGACTGTATTTACTGTATGCCTGGGGATTTCTGTCCACAGGCTCATGAGTCCCAAAAATCCGGCGGATTTGAATGAACTGCAGTCGGAACTTTTTAAAAGCACAATGGAAAAGAATTTCCCAGACCCAATAGTAAAGCCACTTCCATACCACACGATTCCTGCAAACCTTGACATCAATGCAGAAAGCGCCATCATCATCGATCAGGAAACAGGCAATGTACTTTTTGAAAAAAATGCAGACATGGAAATACCTCCTGCATCAATGACCAAGCTTGTTGAAATGTATGTTGTCTACGAAGCCGTAAGAAACGGAGAAGTTTCCCTTGACGATGTAGTTCCGCTTCCACCTCAAAGCTGGGCAAAAAACCTTCCTTCAGATGCTTCCATCATGTTTCTTGGAGAAGGACAGAAAGTAACCTTACGAGAACTTTTGCTTGGCCTTGCAATTGCAAGTGGTAACGATGCTTCCATTGCAGTTGCAAACTATGTATGCAAGGACATGGATTCCTTTGTTGAAAGAATGAACAGAGTCATCAGAAACCTTGGTCTTAAGAAAACACATTTCGTAGAATCCAGCGGATACAGTGAAGAAAATATTACAACAGCACGTGAGTTTGCTTCATTCTGCAGAATCTACATCAGGGATTTTCCGGAAGCAATCGATGACTACCACAGTCAGAAAGTCCTCATGTACCCCCTTGAAAAAAACCTTCCATTGGATCAAAGAGAAAAAGGGGATTCGGACGCAGTCATCCAATACAACACAAACAAACTCCTCGGAATTCTTGACGGCTGCGATGGGCTCAAGACTGGCTTCATCTATGAAAGCGGATACAATCTTGCCCTTACTGCCCAAAGAGGAAAGAGAAGATTTCTGTCCATCACGATGAAGGGACCTGGCAAAGGCAGTGTTCAGGGTAACAAATACAGAGTTCTTGACGGAACTACACTGATGGAATTTGCCTTCGGTAAATTTGCCCCTTACATTCCTGAAGGGACGGAACATTCTTTTGTTGTAGGCCTTTCCGGTTCCTATGAAAAAAGCATCAGGCTCATACCTGCAGTAGATGAAAGATTTTCAGTCCCTTACATTACCGGATCCTCACCGGAAGATGCAGCCTCAAAAATACATGTTACTGCAAACATTCCATCATACCTCTTTGGACAGATTGAATGCGGACAGGAGCTTGGAACCCTTACCTACAGCCTTGAAGGGAAAACTTTAAGAACCATACCTCTTGTAGCAGACAGAAAAAGCCAAAGACAAAATGTCCTTGGCCGTATTTGGGGAAAACTTGTATATAGAACCGCAGGTTTATTTTAATCCCTGTACGTCTGTAATTTCATAACCACACTCGAGAATAGATGAAATCAGGACATCAAGTTTTTCATACACGTAATCTTTTCTGGTTCCGTTTGCCTTACCAATGCAAACAGGTATTATCATTCCGTCCTCAAGAACTTCAGTAAGCCCATTGATTATTTCTGCCGCAGACTTGTACTCTTCCTTTTTAGCATAAGATCTTTCATACGTAGTCCTGTCAGTGAATTTTGCAAAGGCTGAAACATATTCATACCCCGCCGCAGTACCTGACATCCTTATGAGCTCAGTATCATGGTAATATGGTGCATGCCACAACAGCGAAAGTTCCCGATGAGCTACAGAAAAGTATTCGTCTTCATTACGTGCAAGACCTCTGGTAATGAAACTGCTGTCAATCATGAAATTATTTTCAACCAGATCTGCAGCCGTGTAGAAAAGTGAACCGCAGTCGTTTCCTGAACTCGCAATGAGTCTTGTTTTCTCCGGATACCGCCTGATGAATTCTCCGTTTACAAAGAAAGTTCCCTTAACGCCATATTCAGAAATAGTGTTGAGGACCTTGCCAAGACCTTCGGCATTTTCCATTGCATCAAATGCAAGTGCGACCCTCTTTACATCATCACATTCAATGATTGAATCAGGGAAAATAGAATATGTATTTGTTTTTCCTGCAAGAGAACGAACAAAGATAGTATTTTCATATTTTTGATTTGTTGCTTTTCCAACATAGGCACGATACTTGCCGTTCCTATCATTTGCCTTCAATATGACATCCGGAATCTTGTATTCCACCCAGATGTTTCTTTCCGAATCATAACAATAATATCCATTTTCTCCCGGAATGCTCGTAACAATAAAGCCTGCATACCAGTAGGCACTTTCTGCGGAAGAAAGGAAAAGAACCTTTGATTCCTGGCTCACGAGATTAAGAAAACTTACTGTATTTCTGCCGCCAACGTAAAGACCGCTTCTGCCAGCCCACACGGCGGAGATTACCGGTTCCTTGTTAAAGGATGCAGTTTCCGTCATGGAAGTAATGTCAAAAACCTTTAGAACACCTCTGTCTGTGTAGACAATTTTCTTGCTGTCAGGAGAAAGAATTGGATTGATTGATTTTTTAGCAGCAGCAAGAACCTGCATTTCCGATTCTACAGAATAAAGGGTTCCTGTCCTTTCATTGGTAGTGTAATCAAGGCAGTCATTCCACAGGAGAGCTTTTCCTTCTCCATTCCAGAACAACTCATACCCCAATGAAGTGCCGGAAACTTCCGTAAGCGGACATATTAGGTCTATTTTTGCAAACTTGTTTTTTTCATCTCCTGACACAGAATAAAGCGACAGGATATTACCTCTTGAAATTACGGCAATTCTACTTCCGCTTCCATTACACCAGAATTTGTCAGAAAGGCAATTGAATTCAACAGGAAGACGGGCAATGATTTTTCCGTTTCCTACAAGAGTAGAATAGAGGCCACGTGTATACAGTTCATTCTGTTCGATGCTGTATACAACATCATCCTTAAGGTAGATTATTTTTTTTGTCTGAGTCCACTGAACACTGTCAATTGACCCTTCTCCAATTTTTCTGAAGCTTTCGTTTACCTGAAGATTCTTAAAAACTGCATCAGGAGTTGAAAAATATACTCCGCCATTATTTTCATAGAGGAGAGCTTTTCCATCCGGAGCCCATTTTACTTTAACTGAAGAATAGTCAAGATCAACATTTTCAATCAAAGTCTTCTGAAGCAGAGTTTTTGAATTTACAAGAATAAGGTTTCCTGAAGCCTTTCTTACCGGTTCAACAGTACAATACCATTTGCCGTCTGGACTTGCAGACACTGGGAAAGTGCGTATTATCTTTTCGCGCTTACCGTCGCTTATTCTTGTAATCTTTCCTTCTTCAGTGCTGAATCTTGAAAGGCCGTCAATATTTCTGACCTGAAGAATCTTTCCTTCATCAAGAAGCTCCATTCTTTCAGGGAAACAGGTAAGCAGAACAGGAGCAGACTTTATTTTTTCATCTCCAAGTTTTGTGCAGTAAAGGCTCTTGTATTCAGCAACTCCGGGAATCTTCTGTTCAGCAGTAAAAAGAAGGCGGTCATCAGTACCCACATCAATGTCATCAAGCCTTACTCCGGCATAGACGCTGGTAGCAGAAACAAGAATAATTGTTCCCAGAAGATAGTTAAGCAGATATTTGTTTTTCATTTTCTACTTTCCTCTATTTAATTACAGTAAGTGGATCAACAGGCTTGTAATTCTTGTATACGGTAAGATGAAGATGAGGACCTGTTGAATAGCCAGTATTTCCAACGAGACCGATTTTTGTTCCCTGAGAAACCCTGTCGCCTTTTTTTGCAATACTCTTGCTCATGTGTGCATAAAGAGTCTGATATCCGTCAACATGTTCAATTACAACATAATTTCCATACAGACTTGAGAAAGATGCCTTCAAAACCCTTCCGCTCCTGCAGGCATAGATTGGAGTTCCTGTTGGACAAGCCATATCAAGACCTTTATGTGTTGATGCAACTCCAGTAATAGGATCAAGTCTGTGGCCAAATCTTGAAGTAATCCTGTATTTTACCTTAAGTGGATTCGTGAATATTTCTCCCATGGCCTTCTGAAGGGTATTAGAATCAAGTCTTGCACCAGGAATAAAAAGTTCAGCTCCCTCCATAAGGACTTCAGACGAAAGATCATTTGTATCAATGATATCTGTTACCGAGGCATTGTATTTCTTTGCAATGGAAGCGATGCTTTCGTTTTTTGAAACAACATGAACAAGGCCATCCATTGAAGGGACCTTCAGTTTTTGTCCAGAATAAACCGAACGAACATTATCGATTTTGTTTACGGCAATCAATGTCGAAATGTTTGAAAGTCCGAACTTCTGGCAAATGCCACTGATGGTATCGCCCTGTTTTACAGTATATTTCTGAAAGGAAACAGCTTCTTTCATGACGCTTGAAGATGCCATAACTTTTACACTGTCATCCGTAAAGATGTTTCCTTCACTGTCATAGTAACTGCTCTGTCCAAAAGCAAATTCTGACATGGCACCATCAAGAAGATCCTTTTCGCTTGAAAAGGAAGTGTTCATATCAATCTGATGGAAAAAACTTTCCTGATAATTTATGAGTTTTGAGATTCCGAAAGGAACGGCACAGAATGCTGCAACTGCAGGAATTACAAGGAGAAATTTTGATCCCTGCCTGATACGAAGACATGCGAGTGAAACTTTTCCACAAAATTTTTCCCATGACGAATGGATTGAAAATCCACTGATGAAAATAGAAGGAGCACTGATTGAAAATACAGATTGTCCGGCTGTGACTGCACCGGCACTCCCCCTCTTAACTCTTCTTGGTCTGCTGCTTGCTTCAAAACAATCGATTACTTCCATGTATTGATTATCGACAAAAAAATTATCCGATATTAGACATAATTGACGATGTATTATATATGAGGAAAAAAAGAATACCTGGATACGTAAAATCACTTATAATCGGCATTTGTATAGGTATTTTCATAAAAATTTTCATCCTTGATATACTGGTAGTAAGCGGAAGTTCCATGGAGCCTACCCTTTGCAACGGGCAAAAGATTTTTGTGAACAAACTGGCTTATGGCATTGCAAAACCATTTGGAAGCAGTCTGCTGCTTTCCTGGAATTCTCCCGCAGAAAATGAAGTCGTAGTTTTTCTTTATAAAGGCAGGCTTGTGGTAAAAAGGTGCGTGGCGGTAGAAAACACTCTACTAGAATATTCAATGGATTCAGAGTATACTTTGAGAATCAGGGACAAAGAATACCCGCTGACAGAATTGCAGTACAACTTGCTTAAGGAAACCAGTTTTGTGCCAGAGGGAACCGTTCTTGTAATCGGAGACAACCACTTAAATTCCATAGATTCCAGAACATATGGTTTTGTTCCCCGCATGAATATTTTGGGCAGGATTAAGGTCAGATGAATTCTCATTTCAAGAAAAGCGGATTGATTATTAACCTCGTAGGCCTTGGTCTTCTGGCTGTTTTGGTTGTCTGGAAATTCACCAGCCTAGCTTTTGGTCCTCAGAAAAAATTTATTCCTTCTGCAACTGTAGTTGAACGAGGGTCAATAGTAGATAGAAACGGAAAACCTCTTGCAGTCCAGACAAATTTCTATCACTTTGTAGTTACTCCAAAACTCATAAAATCTCCTGAGGAATTTGCAAGCAACATTTCACCAGTCCTCAACTGTTCACCAGATGAAATACAGGAAAAAATCGAGGAGAACAGAAAATCAAGCTTCATCTACATCAGGAAAAAAATCACTCAGGATCAATATGACGAACTGATAAAAATTGTAAGTGAAAACGGTTATTCAAATTTCGTTCGCTTTGATAAAATTCCAGGACGTATCTATCCGGAAAATAATCTTGCAAGCCAGCTCATCGGATACATGGGAGACGACGGCGTAGGATTAAGCGGAATAGAATATTCACAGCAGACAGTTCTCTCTCCCGAACCAGATCTTACTTCTCCCGGAACAATTCACGGTGACAATGTTTACCTTACGATTGATTCAGGTCTTCAGTACAAGCTTCAGAAAATTGCACAGAATGCTCTGGCTACAACACAGGCAGAAAGCATCATGCTCATTGCATCAGATGCAACAAACGGAGAAATTCTTTCATACATCAGTCTTCCTTCTGCAAACCTGAACGAATACGGGCTTGCTACAACTTCTGAAAAAACTGACAGACCTTCCATCACGGCCTATGAACCAGGAAGCGTTTTCAAGATTTTTTCCGTAGCCGCTTTCCTTAACTCTGAATCGATTACACCGGATGACAGTTTTCTTTGCGACGGTATTTACAAGAGAAAGACAAATCTTGGAGAAACAATAAAAATCACATGTCTTGAACATCACGGATGGCTCAATGCTAGGACAGCACTTAAATTTTCCTGCAACGATGCACTCTCCCAGATGAGTGAAAAAATAAGTACTGAAGATTTTCTTTCCTATGTAAGACTCTTTGGATTTGGAGAACGAACCGGAGTAGAACTTCCTTCTGAAACAAGGGGTTCTGTCAAAAACCAGAATGACAAATACTGGTCTGCCCGCAGTAAGCCAACCATGTCCATCGGTCAGGAAATAAGCGTAAGTGCACTTCAGATGGTTCAGGCCGCTTCTGTCCTTGCAAACCGTGGAGTCCTAATAAAGCCAACCTTCATTCAGCGCATTACGGATATTGACGGCAATGTTAAATACCAGCATGAAGCAACCTACGGAAACAGGGTCCTCAGAACTTCTACGGCAGAATACCTTTTAAGCTGCATGGAGACCACCGCACAGAGCGGTACAGGAACAAAGGCATCCCTTCGCGACATTTCCATTGGTGTAAAAACCGGTACGGCCCAGATGGCAGATCCTGTTCACGGTGGATACAGCAACACAGACTTCCTTTCCAACTGTATGGCAATCTTTCCTGTAAACAATCCTCAGGTAATCCTCTATATCGTCATCCAGAAAGCAAAAGGAGAAACCTATGCAGGAAGAATCGTAGCCCCTGTCATTGCTGATGCTGCCGATGAAATCATTGACCACCTTGGAATCAACCGTGACAATGCAGCAAGCCTTGAACATTCCGGAAAATTCTCGCTTAATGAAATCAAGCCACTCAAGGTTTCAAAACTCGTTCCTGATTTTAAGGGAAGATCAAAAAGAGACCTTCTTCCGCTTTTGGACAGAACTGACATCAAGATTGTCATTGACGGGGAAGGCTGGGTCGTTGATCAGAATCCAGAACCTGGAACACCTGTAACGGAGAACATGACCATTGAACTCTTTTTGGAATAGCAACCTTAATCTGTTCAGGGAAAGATTCCCGGCCCTAGCAGCAAACCTGAAAGCAGAACCAGACAAGGGCATAATCCTTGAAACAGCAAAGAATGGATCCGTTACTGCAAAATCAGGTTCCCTTATGCTTCACTCAAAATACAACCCGGAACGAGAAGCAGAGGCCATTGCAGAAACCTTTGAACCCGCCAAACATGAATACGCCATATTTCTTGGATTTGGTCTTGGATATGCTCCCATTGCATTGGCAAAAAAAAATCCGGACGCAACCATTATCCTCATAGAAAAGGATTCTTCCAGATTTTTTTCAGCCCTCACAGACGTGGACTGGACTCCCATTTTTACACATCAGAAAATAATCATTGTTCTTGAAGCAGAGGTAGAAGAAGCAGCTGCTGTAATTTCTAAATGCAAGGCTGACAACACAAAGATATTCAGGACAAAGGCTCAAGTTTCGCACAACGAAAATTACTTTCAGGCCATTGAAAATACCCTTTCTCAAAATGCCAAGAAAGAGGAAATAAACACAAATACCCTTGAGAAGTTTGCAAAACTCTGGCTTAGCAATAGCTGCAGAAACCTTGACTACCTGAATCTTTTTGACGGCGTAAAAAAATATTCAGGACTCGGGAAAGATATTCCATTTGTGATTCTTGCGGCAGGACCAAGTCTTCAGAGAATTCTTCCTAGCCTTTCGGAAATAAAAAAACGGGCAGTGATTGTCTGTGTTGATACGGCACTTCACGCATGCCTTAAGCAAAAGGTTGAACCTGATTTCATAATCCTTACGGACCCCCAGTATTATGCTTCAATGCATCTGGAATTTCTTTCTTCCCCAACTTCAGTGCTCATAACGGAAATTGCAGCATATCCTTCAGTCCTCAGGTTCAAATGCAAGGAAACGGTTCTCTATTCTTCAATGTTCCCTATCGGACAGTTTTTTGAAGCAAAAACAGGAGATAAGGGAAAGCTTGCAGCCGGCGGAAGCGTAACGACAAGCGCATGGGATTTTGCAAGGCTATGCGGTTCCACAAAAATATTCATGGCAGGAATGGATCTTGGTTTTCCGGGGAAAGAAACACACATCAGAGGTTCACGGTTTGAAGAAAAAGCCCATAGTGCAAGCACAAGAACTGGCAATGCAGAAAGCCAAAGCGTAGCAACTTTATTCAGTGCCTCCCCTTCAATTTCAAAGGATTATGATGGAAAAACAATTCTAACGGACAAAAGGATGTCGCTCTTTTCATGGTGGTTTGAAAATCAGTGTACAAACGCAAGAAAGACGGGAACGGAAACTTATTCCCTTACAACCGAAAGCCTTGCCATCAAGGGAATAGAACCTTTCCGCCTTGAAGATTTTCTTTCCATGGAGATAGTCGATGGTAGAAAAAAAATATTCATGGAAGAGTCAGAAAAAAACACCACAGAATCATCTGCTTCAAAAGAGGAATTCGAACTTATAAAAAAACAGTTCGCTGAGAACCTTAACGAACTTGAATCAATAGCAAAAAAAGGAATCGAAGCTGCAAACAGAGCCATAAAGGACAGGACAAAAATGCAGCAATCCCTTGCAAAACTCAGTGAAATAGACAGTCTCATAATGAATTCAAAAGCAAAGGATGCTGCATCCCTTGTATTCCCTACAAAAAGGCAGCTGGAAAAATTTGCTGCCCATATTCCACAGACTACGGAATGGGAAAAGACCGTCTATCCAATACAATATTCCAAGCTAATTTACACCCAGCTTCTTTCTTCAGTAAAGCTCTTTCAAAAATTCTTCTAAAGATTTTAAATATCCCGTCCGATAATAAAAGCGTGCTGTGATAGAAAGTTATACGGACGGTTCTTTTTCGAAAGAAGAGACATCCAGACGCCTGTGTAATAGAAGATTTGATCATAGTATGCAACTTTAGTTTGCTAAAAAAATCTCCATGAGGAAAGGTCAAAGAAGTTTTAGGCTTTGGCCTTTTCATTTTTTAAATCCAATTCGCCTCAGAAAAATCCCTTATAAAACTTTTAGTTATCATTTTGAACAAAGCTGCCGAAAATTGATAAGGGAAAATATAATGAGTAGTGTTAAAATTTCAGACATAAAACCTGATACGCGATACAGAAGTCCAGTAACATTAAGCAAGATGTTTATCGTTACTGTTCCCCCATGTCCAATTACAAAAGGACAGCTTGTAAATCTTGAAAAATGGGGATTCAAAGAGATTTCTGTTGAAGAAGAAGTAAAGGCTCCAGAAGAAAAGTCTCATGTACCTTCAATGAAAAAACTGGGGGAAACAGAAACAGTTGACCTTTCAGAATTTGGAGAGGATTCATCAAGTACTTCTACAGCAGACATCCCGGAAAAATTCAAAACCTCAGAATCTGTTGATATTTCAGCCTTCGATGATAATGTCCCAAAGCATGAGCCTGAAGTAAACAAAAGTTTTTCCCAAACAACGACAAAAGCAACCACTTCTCTTTCCGAATACCTTTCGACTCATGATCCGCAAGGAGCCGACGAAGCACTCAAATTCTCTGTGGGTTTAAGAGGTGACGGGCCAATTTCAGAAGAAGAAGATACAAAGCACATGGAAGCAGCCCAGAAAACTTACGAAAAGTTTATGGACTACATCAATAAAGTTTACACCCGTTATGCAACCCACAAGGAAATTCAGCAGGCAGAACTTAATGGCAAGGTTCTTGAACTTTGTAATTTCGTCAGGGAAACAAAAAAATTCATCCTGAGAATTTCGCCAAGCTATGAAGCCCGCAACAAGAACTTCCTCATAAGCCATAGCATGAGAACTGCAGTTCTTGCAATCGTAATCGGAATGCAGCTCAACATGCCTTATGAAAAACTCATAGAACTTGGAGTTGCTAGCATACTTCACGAGATTGGACAGATTCGTCTTCCACCTCAGCTTTACATGAACGACAAACCTTTGACACCTGCAGAAAAAGCACAGATGGCAACACATACAGTAGTCGGATACAACATCGTAAAGCAGGCAGGATTTCCCCTTACAATTCAGCTTGGCGTACTTGATCATCATGAACGCGAAACCGGTACTGGATATCCAAGAAAGCTTACAGGAGCATCAATTTCAACTTATGCAAAAATAATTGCTGTGGCCTGTTCCTACGAAGCAATTACTGCCCCTCGCCACTTTAAGGAAGCAAGAACAACATACGAAGGCATGATTGAAATGCTTAAGAACTCAAATCATCTTTATGATGATACTGTCGTAAAGGCTTTGCTCTACAGCGTCTCACTTTACCCTATCGGCGCCTATGTTTATCTTGCAAACGGAAAGGTTGCTCAAGTAGTTGATGTATCTCCTTCAAGCCCTAAGAATCCTATCGTAAAGATCATCGGTGGAATCAACAAAGATGGATCTGCAAAAATGATTCAGACAGACGATCAAGCCCTAAGAATTGTTCGTGTAATGACAGAACAGGAGACAAACGATCTTATGGGTGCATTAGGTGAGATCACCAAATAAAATTGATGAATGATTTCAAGTAAAAAAAACTTTAATTGAAGAAGAGGCGGACATTCTCCACCTCTTTTTTAAATTCTTCATCTATCACCGGCGGATGATTATTAAAATAAAGGATCTGCTGAAGTTCTTCATCTGTATGTGCTCCCCAGACAGGAACAACATTTTCATACTGCTGAAAGAAACCAAAAGCAAGAGGAATGTTGTTGACGATTCCACCATTAAGTGGCTGCATGGCAATACATCCCACATCTTTTTTTTCACAGAGATTTACAAGTGCAACCACAGACTCTGGAGAAATCATGCTGAAAGGAAACTGCACCGTTTCATACAGGCCGCTTTCAATAGCCTCAAGAGCAAGATCATAATTTTCCGTAGCGATTCCAATATGACGGATTATTCCCTTATCCTTGAGGGTAAGCAATTCGTTGTAAAGTCCATCGCTACCATCTTTCAAAGGAACAACGAGGGGATCTTCAATCTGATAAAGGTCAATGTAATCTGTTTCCAAAGCAAAAAGACTATCATTCAAATCACGCCTGATTTCAGCAGGGCTTTGGGCAGAAGTTTTCGTTGCAAGAATTACGTTGTGCCTGATTCCGTGAAGTGCAGAACCAAGTCGTTTCTCGCAGACAAGTTTTGAATGGGAAGTGTCAAAAAAATTCATTCCACCTGAATAGGCATGATGAACTATTGCACACGCCTTTTCATCAGCCTCCTCGCCGAAAGCTTCAATTTCCTTGCAGTCAAGGCTCATTGCTCCAAAAGAGTTTTTGCTTACGAGAAGATTTGATTTTCCAAGCGAAATGAATTCCATAAATACAATTCATAATTATGAATTAATAATTCATAATTACAAACATCCCCCATAACAAACTCATAATACATAACCAGAAAAATCCGATTATGAATTATGAATTATAAATTATAAATTATAAATTATTTATTGTAGTTCTTAATCTGGTTGAAGATGTAGCCAGTAAGTTCATCAAGCTTAACGCGTTCCTGTGCCATTGTGTCACGGTTGCGAACTGTAACAGTGTTGAAGTTTGCACTTGCGCTGTCGAGAGTATCGTAGTCAACTGTTACACAGAATGGTGTACCAACTTCATCCTGGCGGCGGTAGCGCTTACCAACTGTTCCGCTCTGATCGTAGTCAGTTACGAAGTCTTCCTTAAGAATGTTCTGGATTTCCTTTGCCTTTTCAGCAAGTCCGTCCTTCTTCATCAATGGGAGAACTGCAACTGTGATTGGAGCTAGCTTTGGATGGAGGTGGAGAACTGTTCTGTAATCTTCTGGCTGTCCAGCTTCTGCTACATTCTGTTCTTCGTATGCTTCACAGAGGAACATAAGGAAGTTGCGGTTGAGACCTGCAGAAGTTTCAACTACATAAGGAATATACTTCTTGTTTCCATCTTCCTGGTCGATGTATGCCATATCCTTCTTTGAATATTCCTGATGCTGTGAAAGGTCAAAGTCAGTTCTTGAGTGGATACCTTCGATTTCTTCAAATCCGATTGGGAAGTTGTATGTGATGTCGTAAGCATCCTTTGCATAGTGGGCAAGCTTGTCGTGGTGGTGCCACTTGAGCTGGTTTTCTGGAATACCGTACTTGAGGTAGAATGCCCAGCGGTCTTTTCTCCAGCGTTCAAAAGTTTCATCTTCTGTACCTGGCTTACAGAAATATTCCATTTCCATCTGTTCGAATTCAGCTGTACGGAAAATGAAATTCTTGAAGATGATTTCGTTGCGGAATGACTTACCAACCTGTGCAACACCAAAAGGAATCTTCATGCGGTTAGACTGAACGATGCTCTTGAAGTCTGTGAAGATACCCTGACATGTTTCTGGACGAAGATAGATGAGGTGTGATTCATCTGCAATTGGTCCCTGGTATGTCTTGAACATAAGGTTGAATTCACGGACTGCTGTATATTTCTTTTCCTTGCTTCCACAGACAGGACAGTTGATGTTTGTCTTGATGAAATTTTCCATTTCTTCATGTGTCATTGTATCAACCGGCTTTCCAGGATTCTTGTCTGGATTTGCAGCAACATAGTCTTCGATCATTTTGTCTGCGCGGTGACGAGCCTGACATTCGAGACAGTCAATCATTGGATCAGAGAAGTGATCTGCGTGGCCTGAAGCCTTCCATGTTGTGTGGTGCTGGAAAATTGCGGAATCAAGTCCAACAACATCATCATGAAGCTGAGTCATGTAATGCCACCATTCGTTCTGAATGTTTCTCTTGAATTCTACACCTAAAGGACCGTAATCCCAAGCTCCTGCCTGACCGCCATAAATTTCCGATGCCTGATATACAAATCCGCGGCGCTTGCACAATGAGATGATCTTGTCCAAAGTGCATGAATGATCAACAGTTTTTTCTGCCATTTTTTTACTCCTTTTCGCTATTGGCTTGTAGCGATAAAAAATTTTCACATATTATAGCAAAAAGATGCATAAAATTGCAATTTGTAGGATTTTTCTATAAAATAACACCATGAATTTTAATAAGAAAAAAAGAAACTACCTGATTCCTTCAGTCACAATCTTCTGTATACTATACATAATTTTCGCAATGCGCCCGAATGGCACAGAAATTCATTTTACACCGGAATGGACCGAAGACATCCATCACATTCAAAAAGCAAATGCCGGTGACAAACGCATTCCTTACAGGCTGAACAACAGCGTGGGCTATTTTACCGAAGAAGGAAAGATTGACAGCTGCATGAATTTTCCTTTTAAAGCTGCAATTTCAGACAAATGGTATTGCACTTACCTTCAGAACAATACCAGGGCAGACTTTTTCCTTTCAGACGGAACAAAATCAGGAACAATTGAAGAAACAGGATTTCCTTTTATTGACGAAGACAGAATCTATGTAATGCTTCCAGGCGGAACTTCTTTTTCAAAGATTGATGATGAAGGCAAGCGCCAGTGGGCATATGAAAATTATTCGCCTATCACAGCTTTTTCTTCCAGCAAGGGAGGAACTGTTGCAGGCTACGCAGACGGTTCAATCATCAGTTTTGATAGGGAAGGAAAAATATCCCAGAAATTCAATCCAGGTGGAAGCGACATAGAAGTAATTCTTGGTGCAGACATCTCTGAAGACGGCAACATCATTGCCTGCGTTTCGGGACAGAACAACCAGAGATTTGTAGTAGCTGAAAGAAACGCCGGACACTCAAGAATCATTTTCCACGAATACCTTGGCAGCCAGCTCAACAGGCAAACCCTTGTAAAATTCACAAGAAAATCTGATTTCGTCTATTACAATTTCAAGGGTGGACTTGGAATCGTAAACCTTGCAACTTCAGCTACAAAGAAAATTCCTATAAGCGGAAAAATTCTTCAGATTGAATTTTCAGATGATGACGAACTGGTATTTGTTTTGAGCCGTGACAAATCGGAATTTACAATTACAGTCCTTGAAAAAAATACCCATCAGATGGCAAGCTTTAACTTCAAGGGAGACAGTTCCTTCATACAGACAAGAAATAAATCCCTCTTTGTAGGACGCAACAACAAGATTTCACGCATATCCATCTCAAGGAAATAAAAATGAAAAGACATATTGTTACAGCATCACTTGCGGCATTAGCACTTTCTTCAATATCTGCCTTTGACTGGCCTATTACCGAGACATCGTCGGAAACAATCATATCTGAATTCGGACAGTTAAGAGGCAAAACATTAAGTTCTTCAATAATCTACAAAGAAGATGCAGAAGTAAGGTCTTCTGATGACGGAATCGTAATTGCAGTAATCGACGATCAGTCTGATGCCTTTGGGTGGTTTGAATCAGCACTTGGCTCAGCAGCAATAATTTCACACAGTGACGGGCTTTCTACAGTATACGGAAACCTGAATCAGGACAGTCTGGAAGAAAATCTTGGTGAAGCAGAAAGAATCAAGGCTTACGGAAAAATTGCAACAAGCGGAAACACCGCATGGCAGGAAGAAAGCAACGGACTTGAGTTCAAGGTATTTGACAAAAAGAATCTTGCTGCAGTAAATCCAAAAATCCTTATGCCTCGCATTGCAAAGGAAAATCATCTGGAAGCAGGAACTGTTTACCTTCTTGATAAGAACGGAAATTTCCGCAACATAAATACAGAAAAAAGAATTGCTTCCGGCACATATTTTGTTTACAAAACAAGGCAGTCAAAAGCAGTACCTTACAAGACAATAGTTGCAGTAAACGGTGAAACAGCAGAGACAGTGATATACGACACAATAAAGGAAACCAGCGGAAAACTTGGGCTTACAGGAAATTCACACTATTCCACACAGGACATTTATCCGGAAGACGACAAGCAGCTTCTTGCTAAAATTCAGCTGACCAAAGGACAGAGTACATTGACCATTACACTTGTTAACATTCAGGAAAATACAACTTTGCTGAATTACAAGCTGGATATTTATTAACAGGAAAAGAAATTATCCTATATTTCAAGGTAATTTCCAAAATAACCGGAAGCAGATGCGTGTTCTCCATTTGCTTCAAGATGTTTCACATCACCCATTCTCTGAACGCGCCATACAACTTCTCCGGGAACTCTTTCCTCCGCTCCAAGAACTGTTATTGAAGATGGAGCAACAAAGAATCCCTGCCACAGCTGTACCGGGCTCATTCCTGTCAGGTGACTGATGATTGCGAACATCACACCAAGGTGACATACAAATACAATTTTTTTTGGATCAAGGTCTTTCTGAAACTGATTCAGATGAGTATCAACCTTTGCTTCTTCCGGCGTAAGGTTTGGGAAACAGTTGTAAATCGGAATGTCAGCACTGAGCCTATTGTAATCCCAGGAAGCAAGGATTTCATCAATGCCGTCACAAACTTCTCTGTAATGTCCTTCAATGTCTCCGCTTTTCATCAGTTTTGTCTTGAACCAGTTTTTGTCGCTACGGTATTTTTTTTCTTCGTAGTAATCGTGGGGCATGTTGTCCCAGCAAAGTCTCTTTTTCTTTGTTTTAGGATCAATGCAGTCGTAGGAAAATTCACGAAGCCATGGAAGTGTTGTTACAGGTACTGGTGGCTTTGTCATGTCTACATTGATTTTTGAAAGGCAAGCCTCTGCTGTTTTCTGTGCACGCCCCATTGGAGAAACATAGAATTCAGTTGCCTTAAATCCTGCAAGCCTGTCTGCCAGAAGTTCAAGCTCCTTCTTGCCTTTCTCTGTTACTGAATCGATTTTATAATCTGGATCCCCGTGACGAATAAATATCAAATGCATGTTATTTTTCCTTTGCTAAGATTTTTTATCATTTCCTTCAGTTCTTCATATTCCGATGCATAGATTTTGCCGCTGAGCTTTACACCCGTTGCAAATTCTTCCGTCAAATCGCTGATGTGAAAAACTTCGATTTTTCTTTTTATGGTTTCGTAGATTCCCCAGTCGCACTCAAAGGAGAAATCACTGCGCTCTATGTATTCTTCCGTTTCACAAAGTGCCAAAACTTCCTTTACGCTATCGCCATAAGCCTTTACAAGACCGCCGGTTCCAAGAAGAGTTCCGCCAAAATAACGGGTAACGGTAACAAGAATGTTTGTAATTCCACTGCCCTTTAGGACATCAAGCATAGGACGTCCTGCAGTACCAGAAGGTTCACCGTCATCACTCATTCCGCAGGCTTCAGCTTTCAGTCCGCTGATAAAGCAATGGCAAACGTGGGTTGCATCGCTGTATCTGATTTTCTGCTCATGAAGTTTTTCGCGAGCTTCTGCCTGTGTAGTCACAGTAAAAACTTCAGCAATGAAACGAGAACCCTTTATGTTTATTTCGTTTACCGGATTATTCAGCAGAACTTTCATTTTCTTTTTTATCAGCCTCAATCATCCCGTTAACACTCAGAAGAGAATAATAGTAAATCGGAATGCTGGCATATGCTTTTGCAACAATCGTATATTCCTGCGTAAAGGCAAAAAAACCAAGGACCATTGAGAAGAAACTGGATATAACTGAATTCCTTGCAGAAAGAGCCATGTTGATTCCAAAAAAGATTATTATGAAAACAACATTCTTGAAACAGCTATAGATTACAAAGCCAATGAAATGAAAATAATTTCTCATCATCAGGTAAAAACTTTTCTTCATGGCAGCAGAGGCAGAAATCTTTTTGTCATCATAAAGAATGTTCCATGAAAAAAGAAATGGAATAGAAATTAAAATTCCACACAAGAAAAACACTGCACAGAATACAATGGCAAGTCCAACTGCATTTACAAACTGAGCAGTTTCATTTGGAGTTTCCCCATCCACAAAAAGTTCGGCAACGATGGAAGTGATGTCCTGCTTGAAAAAGAAGATTACGACAGCCGCAATGACAGCAGAAACAATTAGAATGATGGTAAAGACAACTGAAAGAAAATGTGCTCGTCTTGTTCTGTCTCTGAGTCCGGAAGTAAACACTCCCATGACATCCTTGCGAGCAAGAATAACTTTTGTAAAAAACGAAAGTATTCCATACAGAAACTGGAAAGAAAAGAAAAACACAAAGACCGTACTTACAGCAGACAATGCAAAAGTCGGAAAACTGAGACCGTTTTTTCCGCCAGCCATTATGGGAGACATGGTAAGGCTAAACAAAAAAGATTGAGCAAGATGAAAAAGAAGAATGATGAATACGCACTTGCTTAAATTTTTTGCAAGGCGCACCTTCATTACTTCATACATACGGTTGTATTCCGGTCGCAAAAATTTACTCATAGGCCTAGACTTCCCTGCGGATCTGCAGATTCAACTGTAATAGATTCTACTTCCTTTGTATCGATGCGGACACCACCGGCCTTAAGCCCCTTTTCTTCATAAGCCTGAGCTTTGAATTCCTGAGAAGCAACCTTGATGCGAGGTTTCTTTACATAGTTGAGAGTGAACTTGAACTTGTCCCTTGTATCAACATGGAGAACTTCCATACCGTCAGGTGCAAAGTTATAGTCGCGGTTCATAATCCAGCCTGCGATGCGGCAACGTTTGATGTAACACTGGTTCGATTTTGGATCACGGTAAATTACAGTAAACAACACCTTGTTGATGATTTCCTTTTCTGCGTAGTTGCAGTAGAACATGCCCTGGTCAACAAAGAGCTTGTCTGAAACATCACAAACGCCCCATATACCGGTCTTGCGAACAATAAGGATTCTGTCATACGGAGTAACCTTGATGATTTCGCGGCCACCTGAAACCTTAGTACCAAGATATCCCTTGTCATCATAGCGCAATGGAATGTCGCGCTTAACCACTGTCTTAACGTCAACGGCACTGAAAGTCGTAACTGTAGTCTGGCGTGTCAAAAGCTTTGGATCAATGAATCTTGTATCGTTCTTTTCATCGAGCTTTGTGTATTTTTCCAGCTGTTCAACCATGCCTTCAAGATATTCGACAGCACAGGCTTTAAGGTTCTTGAGTCTCTTTGCGATTTCCTTGAGGCGTGCATTGATTGCAGTAACCTGATCGCGGTTCTTGTTGATGTCAAAGAGAGAGATACGGCGGATTGGAATCTTCAAAAGTTTTTCAACATCTTCGTCTGTAACTTCACGGATGAGTTCAGCCTTGAATGGAACGAAGCCCTTCTTAACTGCCTTGTCAACATCTTCTGCTGTAGTCATCTGTTCAATTTTTTTATAAATTCTTTCTTCAATGAAGATGCGTTCAAGAGTTCTTGCGTGGAGGTCTTCCATAAGAGAGCCACGTTCATATTCAAGTTCATCCTTGATGATCGAAGTAAGGCGCTGGGCATAGAACTTGATGATTTCAGATGCTGTCATCACAACCGGAATGTTGTCCTTGATTACGAGCATTGAGCATGAAATTGATTTTTCACATGCAGTGTATGCGTAAAGGGCTTTTTCAACATCCTTTGAATAAACACCGCGAGGAAGCCTGATTTCAATATTACAGTGGTCGGTCGTATAGTCTTCAACAGAATTGATCTTGATCTTACCTGCCTTGTATGCGGCATCGATTGAATCAAGAAGTTCCTTTGAAGTCGTATCGAACGGAAGTTCTGTAATTACGATTTTCTTTTCATCACTCAGATCGAATTTTGCACGGGTAACGATTTTTCCGTTTCCGTCGTTGTAGTTGGAAACATCGATAAGGCCACCAGTAAAGCTGTCTGGATAAATCTGGAATTTTTCTCCCCTGATGCATTTGATTTCTGCATCGATTACTTCGCGAATGTTGTAAGGAAGAATCTTTGTACTCATACCAACGGCAATACCTTCAGCTCCTCCCAGAAGAACTACAGGAAGCTTTGCACGGAAAGTGATTGGTTCTTTATTGCGCCCGTCATAGCTTGGTACATATTCAGTAATGTGAGGATTGTACAAAAAATCCTTTGCAAATGGATGAACACCACACTCGATGTAACGGGTTGCAGAAGCTTCATCACCTGTATAAAGGTTTCCAAAGTTTCCCTGACGCTGAATGAAGATTCCCTTGTTTGCAAGAACAACCAGGGCACCGCCGATGGAAGCGTCACCGTGCGGATGGAACTTCATGCAGTCACCAACAACTGAAGCAACTTTGTGCATGCGTCCGTCATCAATCTGAAAAAGAGTGTGCATGATGCGTCTCTGTACCGGTTTAAGTCCGTCTTCCAAATCCGGAATGGCACGGGAACGGATAACATAACTTGCAAACTCGATGAAGTTTTTATCAAATATATTTTTTACAAAAGCCATAAATCAATTCATAAATCACAATTCACAATGCACAATCAATGAACACTGCAAAAAATGAATTTTCTCCTTAACAATTATGAATTATGCATTGTCAATTATACATTGAACTATGCATCAATCTGGTCGTTGGTCAGAAGATTCTTTTCAATGAAGCTTCTGCGTTCAGGTGTATTCTTTCCCATGTAGAATTCAAGAAGCTTTGGAATAACCTTAAGCTGACTGATTTCCACAGGAGTAAGGCGGATTGTTTCAGGCTGAATGAAGTCCTTGAACTCTGCCCCGGAAATTTCTCCAAGACCTTTGAATCGTGTGGTTTCACAGCCGGCACCAAGCTTCTTCTGGGCTGCATCGCGTTCTTCTTCGCTGTAGCAGTAAACCTTTTCCTTCTTGTTGCGGCAGCGGAAAAGCGGTGTTTCAAGAATGTACACATGATGCTGCATAACAAGTTCTTCAAAGTATCCAAGGAAGAATGTCAAAAGAAGATTGCGGATATGGAAGCCGTCGTTATCGGCATCAGTTGCGATGACGATTTTTGAGTAACGCAGATCTTCCACGTTCTGTTCGATTCCAAGTGCTTTCATGAGCATGTAAAGTTCGGCATTCTTGTAGATTTCACTCTGTCTTTTGCCGTACATGTTTTCAGGTTTACCGCGAAGACTGAAGATTGCCTGATAGTCTGCATTGCGGCTGTGTGTCATTGTACCCGATGCAGACTGACCTTCTGTAATGAAGATCATTGAATTTTCACCCTTTGCTCCATCCTGAAGATGATAGTGGCAGTCCTTAAGCTTTTCTATACGCACGCTTGTCTTGCGGTCAAGTTCCTTAGCTTCCTTCTTAACCTTGCTGAGGTCTGTGCGGTATTTTTCGTTAGCCTTGATCTTGTCCTTAATTTTTTCTGCAGCCTTTGGATTCTTGTGGAGCCATGCATCAAGACCAGACTGAGTTTCAGCAACAATCCACTGCTTGATGTCAGTGTTGCCAAGCTTGTTCTTTGTCTGGCTTTCGAAAATCGGATCCTTGATCTTTACAAGAACCGCTGCACGAAGACCAAAGCGGATGTCATCGATGTCAAAGTTTTCTCCGTAGAATTCACGGATTCCCTTTATGAAACCTTCCTTGAAAGCGTTTAGGTGGGTACCGCCGTCAGAAGTATACTGTCCGTTTACAAAAGAGAAATAAATTTCGTTTACGCCGGAAACATGGCTGAAAGCAAATTTCAGGTGTTCACCCGAATAGCTTCCAACATCATACAATGGAGGCTCAAGGTTTTCCTTATCCTTTGAAGAACCGAGTTCCTTGCTGAGGAGATCCAGAAGTCCATTGTCGGATTTATATTCCTGCCCGTTAAGCTTTATTGTAAGTCCAGGATTAAGGAAGGCGTAGTTCCACATTCTTGCTTCAACAAATTCCATATTGAAGCTGTACTTACCGAAAATTTCTTCATCAGGAACGAATTCAAAATAGGTTCCATTTTTCTGAGGGTTCTTGAGGGAACCGGTTTTCTGGCTTATAAGCTTGCCCTTTTCAAATACTGCATCGGTGCATTTTCCGTCGCGAACAGAAACTACGCGGAAATATGAAGAAAGAGCATTTACAGCTTTTGTACCAACACCGTTCATACCTACAGAAAACTGGAAAACATCATCGTTATATTTTGCACCCGTGTTGATTTGGCTTACACATTCAACAACTTTTCCAAGAGGAATACCGCGTCCATAGTCACGAACTTTTACACGGCCGTCGGCAACGGAAACTTCAATCTGCTTACCGAAGCCTACAATGAATTCGTCTATTGAGTTGTCGATTACTTCCTTCATCAGAACATAGATACCATCGTTTTCATTGGAACCATTTCCAAGACGACCGATGTACATTCCGGAACGGAGACGAATGTGTTCAAGGGCATCAAGGTGCTTGATCTTGTCATCACCGTAGTCCTGAACTTCTTTTTTTTCACGCTGAGATGCAGGATCTATCTGTTTTGCAGCGGCAAGCTTCTTTTCCGATTCTTCGGCATTCTTTGCCATTCTTGCAGCCGTCTTCTTCTCTGCTTCCACTTCCTTCTTTGATTTCTTTACGGTCTTTGCATTTGACCAGGCACTGAACTTTTCCGGTTCAGCCTTTGCAGGAGAAGCCTTTGTTGCTTTTGCAGGAATTTTTGCAGCGGCTTTTGGAGCAACCTTTGTTGCAGCAGTAGTTTTTGCCGTTGCCTTAGCTGTAGTCTTGGCAGAAGACTTTACTTCTTTTACCGTTGATTTTGTTGCCGCAGTCTTTTTTGCTGCAGACGTAGTTTTGCCAGCCCCAGCCTTCTTTGCAGCCGGAACAGCCTTTTTTTCTGTTTTTCCACCCATAAATTTTATTCTATTGTAAGTTGTGTTTTTTTTCAATAAAATGTTCATTTATATAGAACACAATTCAGGGGATACACTGTGATTTACTATCTTGGCGGCATGCTCAAGGAAATCTGGGGACCAGCCAGACTCCTTCAGTCTTATGCAGTTCTTATCGGACTTGCACTTTACACTGGTTTCATTCTTACAAGAATCCATCTTCCAAAACTATACAAGTTCCTTCCTTGCGACAGAGGACGCGAATTCACACTAACAAAGGAAGTTGCAAAAGGGAAGCCAACGGGATCAGGCGTTATTTTCGTAACCGTATTCGTAATTCTTTCTATTTTATTTGCACCTGTAGACTATCTCCAGGCGGGAATACTTGTCCTTACCTGGCTCATGATGCTTACAGGCTTTCTTGATGACCGCAGTGAAAAAGGTTGGGGAGAATACATCAAGGCTTTGCTTGACCTCATCATCACCGTAGTCGCAGCCTTGCTCATGATGCGCTATCTTTCTTCAACATCACCGGACGGGAATCTTTCTTTCTGGCTTCCTTTCTTTGCAAAACCAATCGTCATTCCTTCATGGCTTTATGTAATCATCACCGTTATCATGCTGTGGGTTTCTGTAAATACAACAAACTGCACTGACGGAGTTGACGGATTGAGTTCAACCCTGGTTCTTGTAGCCCTTTTTACAATGGGGTTCATTTTCTACATCATCCTTGGACACAAGGACATTGCTTCATATCTTTTGGTTCCACACCTTAAGGACGGTGCAAGCTGGGCCATCATCACCTTCTGCCTCGCCGGTGTACTCATGGGATATCTTTGGCACAACGCTTTCCCAAGTTCAGTTTTGATGGGGGATGCAGGTAGCCGTGCCTTAGGCTTTTACATCGGTGTTTGCGTAATGATCAGCGGAAATCCTCTACTCTTCCTTGCAACTTCTTCCATCATCTTCATCAATGGCGGTGTTGGTCTCCTTAAAGTTGCCCTCAAGAGATTTTTCCACATCTGTATCTTTGAAAACATCCGTTTCCCTCTCCACGACCACATGAGAAAGAACCTAGGATGGTCGCCTACACAGGTTCTACTTAAGTTCCTCATCATACAGCTTCTCATTACGGTTGCAATGATGGGAATTTTCTTCAAACTTAGATAAACATCACCTGGAGAAACATACTTGATGGAAAAAAGACGCATAGTCATTACTGGAATGGGATGCATTTCTCCGGTTGGAAATTCCGTTGATACTGCCTGGGATTCAATCAAAAACGGCAGAAGCGGAATTTCTACCATTTCACTTTTTGACACATCAGACCTTAGGGTTCACATTGCCGGTGAAGTAAAAAATTTTAATCCGGAAGACTATGGAATTGAAAAAAAATCCACCCGCAAAATGGCCCGTTTTACCCGCTATGCAGTTGCCGCTGCAAGTCAAGCCGTAAAGGACAGCGGATACACTAAAGAATCTCTCCAAGACGAAAAATGCGGAATACTCCTTGGATGCTGCATCGGTGGAATTGAAGCTGGAGCTGACGGCTTTGAAAAACTTGCTACAGTAGGTCCGGACAGAATGCCACCTTTGACAACGCCGCTGATGATCACAAATGAGGCCGCCGCAAACGTAAGCATGTTCTTTGGACTTCATGGACTTTCCTGGACCATGGGAACTGCCTGTTCTTCCGGAACCGATGCCATTGGTTTAAGCGCAGACTTAATAAGGGCCGGAAGATGCGATGTCTGCATTACTGGCGGAACAGACGCTGCACTTACAAGATTTTCCGTTGCCAGCTATGATGCCCTTCAGGCCCTCTCAAGAAATTTCAACGAGTGTCCCGAAAAGGCATGCAGGCCCTTTGACCGAGACAGAGACGGTTTTGTAATCGGAGAAGGAAGCGCAGTATTCGTCGTGGAAGAACTTGAGCACGCAAAAAAAAGAGGCGCACACATCTATGCGGAAATCGCAGGCTTTGGCTCAAGCTGCGATGCATACCACATTACATCCCCTCTTAAAGACGGAAGCGGTGCAGCTCTTGCCGTAAAAGATGCCATTGCCGATGCAGGAATCAATCCTGAAGAAATAGGCTATTACAATGCACACGGAACTTCCACATCAGTAAATGACCTTGCAGAAACCCAGATGCTAAAAACAGTATTTGGGGAATACGCTTACAGGATGAATGTTTCGTCAACAAAAAGCATGACGGGACACCTCATAGGAGCGGCAGGTGCCATAGAAGCAATGTTCTGCGTTAAGGCACTTGAGGATAATTTCATTCCTCCTACAATCAATCTGGAAAATCAGGATTTTGAAGGCGGATGTGACCTTAATTACACTGCAAACAAGGGCATAAAAAAAGAACTCAGTTATGCGGCAACAGCATCCCTAGGATTCGGAGGACACAACGGCTGCCTGATCCTTAAGAAATATTCCGAAAAGTAGAAAAATTTCAGCAATTCGCTTATACTTTTATATATACAACCCATAAGGAGGTTTATCATGGGAAAATCTAAAAATGCACTTGCCAACCTTTATCTTATCGGTATGGCACTCGTTGTAATCGGATTCATTCTTCCAATGTTCAAGGGTGGACTCGGATCTTCAAACGGTTTTGACTTCATCAATCTCAAGAAATTTGGATTCAGCACAATCGGTGCTCTACTCATTTTCATCGGTGGTGCTGCCGGTGTTATCCTCAGCTTCGTAAAAGGCGGATCCAAGCAGACAAAACTCATCGCACTCGCTGTTTCTATCGTTGGATTCATCGTTCTCGTAATTGGTTTCAATGACAATGCTGTTGCCAAGTTTGTAGGAAAGAACATCCTCAAGCATGCTTACATCGGCTTCTACCTTGTAATTGTTGGTTGGGTTGCAGCAATCGCAGGTTACCTTAAGTCTAACTAATTAAATTAAACCGATTTAAAATGCAGAAGGCTGTCTGAAAAAATCAGACAGCCTTTTTTTTGCAGGCACTAAACAACAAGGAATTCGCTCCAGGCAGCTTCGTCAGCTTTCACGAATTGCCTTGCGCAATTCGTGGGGCGAAAGTTAAACCGCTTGAAGTCACTAAATAACAAGGCTTTCGCCCATTATCTGCGGCCAAAGGCTTCAAGGTTTGCAAGTCCACGCTTGAACTGCGGAATTCTTGCACATGCAGTTGTGTTAAGTGGGCTTGTTTCGCCACGGGCAAGGAAGTGATAGGCAACGCCTGCAATCATGGCACCGTTGTCACCGCAAAGCTTCAATGGTGGGAAAATGCAGTTGAGCTCCTTGTGTTCCGCAAGCATGGAACGGAGCCTTGAGTTTGCAGCGACACCACCACCTGCGACAACCGTTGTAAGTCCTGTATCTTCTACGGCACGCATGAGCCTTGAAACCAAAGTCCTGCAGGCAGTTTCCTGGAAAGAAGCGGCAATATTTTCAACAGTCTTTTCGTATCCAGGATTAAGGAAAGAATCAGCCTGATGGATTACGGCTGTCTTGAGTCCGCTGAAAGAAACGTCGTAGCGATGTTCCCCCTTGTCCATTTTTGGCGTTGGGAAGCTAAAGGCTTTTGGATCTCCTTTCTGAGCAAGCTTATCGATGATTACTCCTCCAGGGTATCCGAGGTCATAGAATTTTGAGACCTTGTCAAAGGCTTCGCCCACGCTGTCGTCAATTGTAGTTCCAAGAATTTCAAGGTCATCGAATCCGTTTACCTTAGCAATGATGCTGTGCCCTCCAGAAACCAGAAGACCAAGATATGGGTATGGGATGTCGTTTTCAAGATGGGCAGCGTACATGTGCCCAAGCATGTGGTTTACGGCATAGAAAGGCTTGTTCAATGACCATGCCAAAGTCTTGCCGAATGTAAGTCCTACAAGAAGAGACCCCATAAGCCCCGGCCTGTTGGTTGCGGCAATAGCATCAATATCGTCAAAGGTAAGTCCCGCTTCTGAAACTGCCTGACGGACTACAGGGAGAATCCATTCTGCATGCTTGCGGCTTGCAATTTCAGGAACAACCCCCTTGTAGATTTCATGGAACGGAATCTGAGTAGCAACAACATTACTCAGGATTTTTTTTCCGTCTTCAACAATAGCACAAGCTGTTTCGTCACAGCTTGATTCAATTCCCAATACCTTCATATTTCCTCTTACAACTAAAGCAACTGAGAAGGGAAAACCAGTCTGTACCCTTTTGCCTTTAATTCCGGATACATTTCGGAAAGAAGGGCCGGAAGAATTTTTGCAGACTTGTCTACATGACCAATCATGATGACCTTTCCCTTTTTATTTGCTATGTCTATTCCGCGCATAATCTGCTTTAGCATTTCTGCACGGTCAATAATGTCGTCTATGAACACTTCCCTTTCAAGAATCTTCATGTCGCGCTCAAGGGCTGCAAAGGTCGCCATTGTATCCTTAGAAGTCCTTGAATCCACAAAGTAAACCTTGTTGTCGGCGGCCGCATCAAGGACAGCACCCATCATGTTAAGGTCACAGGTAATGAGGGAACCTTCGTGATTGTTGAATCCCTTTACCTGAGGCCCAAGTTCAGAAAGGTTTTTGCTGACCATAGCATAAACTTCGCGGAGGCTCATGTCCGGCAAAATGGCTCCTGGGCCTGGATTCATCTTCAGGTTCTGGGCCTGCATGGGCTGATGAAGCATAAGTTCCTTTTTGTCCGCAACAACGATTCTTGCACATTCCTTTGTATAGGCAAGCTGTGGTAAAACCGCAATGGCTACAGGAAACGGAAGCGTCGTGTATTTTCTGATGTTGGTAGTTTTCTGACCGCCGTCATCAATGATGAAGCAAAGTCTAGCATTGTTTACACTCTGAGGAATACTGAATTTGCTTTTGCTCTCAACAGGTTTTGATTCTGTCTTTACCTGAACTTTTGTCTCAACCTTTGGATTAGTTTTCTGCTCCGCCTTTGGAGCAGGCTTGGGTTCAGTTTTTACAACTGTTTTTTGAGGAGCCGGATCTTCCTTTTTAGGCTGACGCTTGGTCTCGATTTTCTCAGGAATCTTTTTAGGTTCAGCCTTAACTTCATTTTTAGAAACCGCTGTTACGGAATTCTTTTTTTCCGCAGGTTTCACGGACTGTATCTGCTTTTCAACGGCAACTTTTGAATCGCTCTGAGAAGAAAATAGGAATGCTGCTGAAAGAACTACGGCACAAATAAAAATCATTACTGCAGCAAGGGCCAT
Organism: Treponema sp.; assembly: GCA_024400915.1. Classification (GTDB taxonomy): domain Bacteria; phylum Spirochaetota; class Spirochaetia; order Treponematales; family Treponemataceae; genus Treponema_D. The sequence goes on along the minus strand of JAKSLX010000016.1, from coordinate 34,935 downwards.
TACCTTCCTGTTGTCGAGCTTGACCTTTGGCTTGCGTTTCTTTGGAGACCGTTTCTTTTTTGGGGATGATTTTTTTGTTGCCATCTTGCTTCCTAATATTAGAACAAAATCACAGAAACTTCAAACTGTCTCGAATTTCAGTAACAAAATTCAGTCTATTTGATTTTATTTATATAGAATGCTAAACTTTAGGACAAGGAAAAATCAACATGAAAAAAATCAGTGCAATTATTCTTGCAGTAATCTCTTTTAGCTTTATCTCATGCATGTCGCAGAATGTGGAAGTTCCACCAGAGGCAACTTCACTTGAAATCATCCAGCAGGCACAGAACGCCTTTGACAGCGGAAAGAAAAACAGAGCCATCAAATACTATGAAGTGCTTCTCCAGCGTTACGGCAACAATCCTGCCATTTATGTTGAAGGCCGCTACGAGATTGCACACATACTCATAAAACAGAAAAAATACGAGGAAGCAGAACCAATCCTTCTTGAACTCAAAGAAATCTATGATTCAAGTGCACCAGGAATGCTTCCCGGAGCCTACAAGAAAATGTATGCAAAGGACCTTGAAAAGCTTCAGGCAAACATAAAAGAAAAAAAATCTGCGGAATAGACAGACGATTCCATAATGACAAAGGGCTGCCACAAAGAACACCATTCTTTCATGACAGCCCTTTCATATTTTAAAAGAAAGATTTATTTTTTTGATTTTTCATCTGGAACTATAATGCAGTCAAGAGTAATCGCTTTTTCACCTGCTTTTTCCATGACCATTTCCTGACTGATTTTCTTTGGTCCCCTTGGCTTTGGATGAGGTTCGGCATCCCCGATAAGAATGATTTTTCTTGCGGCCTCATCGCGCCATTCATAGAAGTTAAGTCCTGCCCAGAGAGCCTCAAAGACAGCTTCCGGAATGTCACCACCTTCGTTTCCACGGATTCTGACAGTATCAAGACTCTTTACAAACTGGGAAACATTGCGGGTAAAGTCAAAGTACTTTACGGGAAGTCCCTTGTAATTGTAGGAATCATTGTAGTCGCGGTAAAAAAGCAATCCTAGCCTTATATCTTCAAAAGTTTTTATCTGTTCAAGAAGGGCTGGAACCCATTCGTTTCTCAGCTTGTCCATGTCATCCTTCATGCTTCCGGTCGTGTCGATGGCAAACACAACATCAGCCTTATCATGAGACGAAATACTGTCAACGGCAGAAAGGAGATCTTCCGTAAGTTTTTCCGGTCTTGAATAGTAGAGCATTCCGTCCTTGGCAATCTCAGCAAATTTTTCAGCAGCTACGGAATTGTAATCGTCGGTAAGGATTATTTCAGGTTCAACTATAGGCTCAGGTTCTGGAATAGGTTCTACTTTTGGCTCAGGTTTCTTTGGTGGAATTTTTCCAAAATCAAACATGAAGGCATTATCCATGAAGCGGCCCGTATAGTCCCCGTATGGTTTTTCAAAGGTTCTAATGTTGATGAAAGTTCCCTTGCCGATGTTTACTGTTCCATTGCGGGACCATGGGTAGCCATAGTAAAGTACTTCCGGAATGTAGATATGGAAACATTCACCGAGTTTTTCATGACGGACAACTGTAGAGGAAATAAGGCTGAACCTTGAATATTCTGAATGAAGTTCCTGACCGTTAAGGTAGCGGATTTCATCACCATTAACGGCATTCCATTCGCCTGCACGGTATGCATAGTTTGCTTCCTTTCCGCCCGGATCCTTTGTAGTTTCAACAAGCATGACGCTTTTTATTTCGCTTTTTCTGCGGACATAAAGGTCAAAGCCGTTTTTTTCTCCTTTATCATTCAGGTGCTGAACAAGGACAACATCCTCTGCAAGAACCTGCATCTCCGGAGTTTCCACGATTCCCCTTGTCTGCTGAGAAAACGCAGATACACTACACAAAAATAAACCCAAAAATAAAAAAAGCCTTTTTTCCATATTCTATTTATCGGCTATTTTCCACAACCATTGAAGAAAATGCTGATTTACGGAATACTTAAGTATCATTGAAAAAAGTTTACTGCCTCTTAAATTCTTACTTCTCAAATTGCATTTGTTGGATTATAATGAAGTAAACTGGAAGAACTTAACAAATAATAGAAAAAACGGTGGGAATTGCTATGGAAAAACTTAACAGGGAAGAGGAACTGGAAGCAATCAGAAACTCATCCTTTGATTCTGTAAGCATAGATGAATTCTTTGACGAAGCAGCAAAAAAAGAAGACGACATAATTCAGACTGGTATCATTGTCTTTACCAATCACCAGCAGAAACTCATTGACCGTTTAAGTTCAGCCCTTGCACAGAATGCCCCGGACAGAGTAGACAGACTCCAGAGCCGACTTACAGATGTCACGAATCTTGCAAAGGCAATTGCACACTTCCCTTCACTCCTTGAAAGGGCAAACACTACGACATCAACAAGAACTCCGGAAGCACTGGTTGAGACCTTGATTTCATATCAGGAAGATGGTGATACAACACTACACATGCCTTCAAAGGCAATCCTGGGCAAAGGCTTTCTTGTTGCAAAAATCCATACTTTCTTTTCCATGTCAAAACTTGCAAAAAACTATGCAAAGATGACTGACAAAGAAGTAAAGGAATACAGCGACGAAACAATTTCCATGATGTTTACCCTCATGGCGGAAGATGTTTACCTTAACCTCATCAAGGATAAGAACATAGCCCTTGATATCCGCCGTGAAATTGCAAACAGCCTCATCATCCTTTGGGAACACAGAAGCGACCAGACCATCAACGACATTGCTCCGGTTCTTCAGTCTGTATGGACGGCACGCCGCAAGCTTGCCCCAGCCTTCGGTACAATGATGGGAACCAGCGAACTTTTAATGGTAACAATGCAGATGGACGACCAGTGGAATGCTTTCATCCGCGAAAGGCTTGCAGATCCTGAAGTTACCCAGGCAATGGAAGAATTCCTTTTTGGCGTTTCATACGAACAGATTTTAAGACTCAAGGGAATCCTCCGTGACCAGGGAGTAAAGTCCATTGGCCGTGATGAAGTAAGCGCATATCTTGGTGAACGCGTCAAGACAGACATTAACCTTGACTACCGCGACTTCTACCTGCTTTATACAGTCCGCCGTGATAACGCCCGTGCAAGACAGAGGCTCCATCTTCCTGGACCAAAGAACACACTGGAAGACCACTTCTTCAAGTTCATCATGGAACAGAACCGGGAAAAACAGAAGAACGACACATTTGCAAAGGAATACCTCTAGAAATGAGCGACGAAGTAATCGAAGAAAAAAAGACATATCATTTTGGTGAAAAACTCAGGGACGTGCGCGAAAAAAAACATATGACCCTAAAATCGGTTGCACAGGCAGCGGGTGTAAGCGAAAGCCTTGTTTCCCAGATTGAACGCAACAAAGTTTCCCCAGCCATTGATACATTGCTTGATCTTGCAAACGCCCTGGACATCAATCTGGAATACCTCTTTGAAGAATATACCCGCAACAGGCCGGTTTCCATCACACACAAGGATGAACGCCGTACCCTCAATGAAAACGACGTGGTCTACAAGGAGCTTTCCGATTCCTACAGCGGCAACGGGGAAAATTCCTTTGAAAGCTATACGGTCACAATTCCTGTTGGATCTCATACCCACCGCGGACTTTACGGGCACATCGGCAAGGAAATGGGTCTCATTACAAAGGGAACGGGAATCCTTTACCACGGGAACAAAAGCTACCAAATCACAGCAGGAGACAGCATTACCTTCAGTGCAAACCTTCCCCATCACCTGGAAAATTCAGGAACAGAACCTCTGGAAGCCATCTGGTTTGTTACTCCATCCCAGAAATTCAATTCAAACTGACCCTCAACTGATTGAAAAAAACTACATAAAACGGTATTATTTTCAAACAAATTCCAAAAGGAATCTGCAGAAATTGCTCTGCATGATGTCCTCCGGATATTTATAATCTAATATTTTAAGGGGTAAGAATAATGCCGTATTCTGAACCAACCGACCTCGCTGTCGTAGCCTGTCCTGGTGGAGAATCCTTCGCCAATGAAGTAATCACTCATCTTCGTCACATGTACAAACACCGTTTTTCCCTCAAGAGTGATGTAATCGCAAAACGCTATGGTATTGAAAAAGAAAAAGTAGTTCAGCAGATGAACCTTGAAAACGATGTTCATACCAGCGACCTTTGTATCCGTGGAAATATCGAAAAGTATCGTCCTCCTGTATTCAAGGTAAACGCATCTTTCACATATTTTGCAAACGGAGAATTCAAGTGCGAACTTAACGAATGCATTCGCGGTAAGGATGTTTATATTTTCCAGGACGTTGAAAATCACGAAGAAATCCTCATGAACGGTGGAAAGGCAAAGCTCAAGCTTTCAGTTAATGACCACGTTATGGGACTCCTCGTTACAATCGACGCAGTTCGTCAGGCCGGTGCAAGACAGATTACACTCGTTGTTCCAGCTTACCCATATAGCCGCCAGCACAAGAAGAAGAGCCGCGAAGGTCTTACAGCAGCTCTCCTTGGACATATCTATGAATCAATGGAAGTAAAGAGAATCATCACTCTCGACCTCCACTCACGCGAAATCGTAAACGCATTCGCACACACACACTGCGAAAACCTTCACGCTTCATATCAGATCATCCGTGAACTTGCAAAGGCAGTTGACCTTACAAAGGAAGACCTGGTAGTTGTATCTCCAGATACAGGTGCCATCGACCGCAACAAGTTCTATGCAACAGGACTCAAGAAGCCTCTCGCAATGATTTACAAAGAGAGAGACTACTCTGTTGTTACTCAGGATGCAAAGAATACAAACATCAAGAGCGTAAAGCTCCTTGGTGATGTTCAAGGAAAGGTTGCTTTCCTTGCAGACGACATGCTCGGTACTGGTGGAACATTGCTTAAGGCTATGGAATTCCTCCACAACAACGGTGCTACAAAGGTTATCGCTGCAATTTCCCTTCCATTCTTTACAGGAAATGCCATCGAACAGTTCGACGAAGCATACAAGAAGGGATTGTTCTACAGAATCATCGGAACAAACGCTGTTTACCACGAAGATCTTCTTAACCGCGAATGGTACATCAGCACAAATGTTTCTGGTCTTTTTGCAAATGTCATCACAAGACTCCACCACAACCAGTCTTTGGGTGACCTCCTTGACAACCGCTCGATCATCGACAAGCTTATCAAGGCAAGCACACCTGCTGAAAACAATAATAATTAAGAATTAGGGATGCATAATTCATAATCAGAAGCGGCCATCTTTGGAGAAATCCAGGGATGCCGTTTTTTTTATTATTTGTGTTATAATCATTATTAAGTCGGGACATTCACAATTGATAATTCTTAATTGTGAATTATGAATTATGAATTATGAATTATAAATTAGTAATATGACAATTCTTTGTGTAGACATCGGAACATCATCCCTTAAAGCGGCCCTCATTACAGACGAAGGAAAAGTCCTTGCAAAAAGCCGCAGAAAATTTCTTCTCGTTAAAACTGAACATTCTTCAAAGGAATGGTTTCCTGCCCTTCAGAATGCAACCACTGAACTTTTTGAACAGGCTCCTGAATCCAAGGTTGACGGAATCTGCATCAGCGGAAACGGACCAACCCTTGTTGCAACCTCAGGAGAAACTTTCCTGTGGAACGAAGAAGCAGTCCAAATAAAAAGTCCTTCACTTTTCATTCCAAGAATCATTTCTTTTAAAAACAAATATTCTGGAGTATGGGAAAAGACCCAGTACATTTTCGGGGCACCAGAATACCTTATCTGGCTTTTGACTGACAAGGCATGCACGATTCTTCCAGATGAAAGATACAGAAAAGCATATTGGACTGACGAAGATCTTGCTGCAGCAGGATTGACTTCCGACGACATTGCAAAACTTCCACCTTTCAAAATGTCTTCCGAAAAAATCGGCGGACTTACCCACAAGGCAGTTTCCTTCATCGGCGGTGAGGAACACGGAATTGAAGACGGACTTCCAGTTTTCCTTGGGGCACCAGATTTTGTTGCAGCCCTTGTAGGAACGGCAACAGTTGAAGAAAACACAATCTGCGACAGGGCTGGATCAAGCGAAGGAATAAACTTCTGCACAAAGGAGCCTCTTTACGGAGAAGGAATCCGCACCCTTCCATCAATCATCCCAGGACTCTGGAATGCAAGTGTTCTTCTTCCTGACAGCGGTTCTAAGTTTGCAGCTTTCAAGCAGAAGATTGACCGCGAGCTTGGAGAATCAGTAGATTACAACGACCTGCTGGACAGGATGATTGACAGCGATGGAACAAGCGCCGCATTGGATCAGGGAAAATATCTTTTGATCCAAACTGCCCTTGATGTAAAGAGCGCCATCGAAACTTTAAGGAAAGCCGCTTTTGAAAAGGGACTTCCTTTCCCTGACAAAATGACCATCACAGGTGGACAGGCAAGCAACGACAAACGCAACCAGATGAAGGCTGACATCACGGGTATAAAAATTCAGGTGCCTTCATGTTCTGACAGCGAACTTCTCGGTGACGCAGCCATGGCTTTGGCAGGCATGGGAGTTTTCAGTTCAATACAGGAAGCCTCAAAGAAACTTTTCACCGCAGGCAAACTTTTTGTCCCAAGCGTGGAAGAATAGCAAATGGAACTCTATAACATTCCAGCAAATCCAAAGACCCTCATTTTTGACATAGACGGAACTTTGTACACAAGCGCAGAATTCGTACAGGAACAGATTGACGTTCAGGTTCGTCATTGGGCCGACATAAACGGAATGACGCATGAAGAAGCAAGAAAAAAAATCGCCGACTTCAGGAAAAAGTATGCCGCTGAAAACGGCGGAAAAAAAATCAGCCTTGGAAATGTGTTCCTGAATTTTGGCGTTGACATCGACACAAGCATCAGGTGGAGAATTGAACTATTGAAGCCTGAAAATTTTCTGAAGCCTAATAAAGAATTAAAATCAGTACTTGAAAAAGCCGCAGAAAAATTTATCCTCATTGCAGTAACAAACAATCCGGTGGAAGCCGCAAGAAAAACTTTGGCAGTACTTGGAATTGATAAAATCATTCCAGAAATCATCGGCCTTGATACCTGCAGAAAATCAAAGCCCGCTAAAGAAATACTGGACCTTGCTTTGGAACGCACCGGAGCAAAAGCAGAAGAATGCATTTCCATAGGTGACCGTTACGACATCGATCTTTCCCTTCCGGTAAAAATGGGAATGGGTGGAGTTCTTGTAAACGGCGCAGAAGAAGTTGTTCAGTTCATTAATTCGATTTTATAACCAGGGCATTTGTCCAAAAGTCACCTTCAACTAAAACAAAATTCCCATAACGGTAATTTATGATTTTTAAACTGGATATTTATTGACTTAAAATATTTCTATTGGTAGAACGGAATCACAAGAGAATATTTATGTCAGAAGCAAAACAGATTGATGTAACAAACACACCCCTCATTAAAATTGCATACCCCATCATAATTGAAAACCTTCTTTTCCTTGCCTTTTCAAGCGTGGACATTTTCATGCTTTCAGGATATTCAGACAGCGCGGTTGCTGCAGTAGGACTAATGACACAGTACACCTGGTTCCTCATTACCTTCATGCAGGTAATTCCAAGCGGTGCAACAATTTCCCTTACAAACCTTTTGGGCGGCAAACAATTCGACCGAGCAAAATCACTTTCACGAACATGCCTTCAGATGATTATTTTCTTTGCCTTTGTTATTGGAATGACATTTGCCTTTGCGGTTCCACAGATTCTAAAGCACTACACTCTTGAAGACGATGTACGCCAGTATGCAAGCGAATACATTTTCATCTATGCCATATTTTCCGTTTTCTGCGGAACTTCAATGATTCAGTCTACAATCTTGAGAAGTTACGGCCACACAAGAACACCAATGATCGTTAACGCATGTGCAAATTCTGTAAACATCATCGGGAATGCCATAGCACTTTACGGATGGTTCGGACTTCCTGTATTCGGAGTAAAAGGTGTTGCCGTTGCCACAGTTTCCGCACAGGCAGTTGGAGCAATAGTCCTTTCTATAAAAGTTTTCAGCCTCAAGGATACAAAATACAAAGTCAATGCGCCTTTTAAAATCAATGTTGCAGAATGGAAGCAGATTTTAAAAATCGGAGTTCCTACTGCAGGAGAAAGCGTTTCCTGGAACCTATCACAGATGGCAGTAATGGTTTTGATTTCCTCTCACGGAACCGCATCAATTGCCGCCTTCACTTACTTTGGCACCATCTTAAGGTTCATCTACATGATTGCAATTTCCATTGGAAATGCGGCACAAATTAAAACAGGGCACTACTGCGGTGCGAAACTCCACGAAACCGCATACAAAAAACTTTTTGGATACATTGCGGCAGGAACCGCATTCAGCCTGAGCCTTGCACTGGTAATATTTATTCTTCGCAGGCAGATGGTCGGCATTTTCACAAGCGACTACGAAATAAAATACATTCTCCTTTCAATCATGCCCCTGGCCTTTTTCCTTGAAACAGGAAGAGCCGTAAATGTAATTGCAATTCCATCCCTCATGGCTTCAGGAGACATTCACTTTCCGGTAAAGGCCGGTATATTTTCCAACTGGTGTATTTCATTCGGTCTTGCGTGGCTTTTCAGCAGAACATTGGAAATGGGATTCTTTGGCATCATTGTTGCCATGGCATGCGACGAATGTTTCAGATCCGTGCTCATGATTCTAAGATGGAAGTCAAAAGTATGGATGACAAAATCGGCAATATAAAATAGAATAGCGTCAACAAATGGGGGAGCTGGCGCAAAGCCGGCTGAGAGTAGGTTGTCAACCTTGACCCTTTGAACCTGTCCGGATAATACCGGCGTAGGGAGAACATTATGAAAAAAACATCTCTTCTTGCAGAAATAAATTCTGCTCTGGAGGCGGTGCGCAAAAGCAATCCTCTTGCACCGTCAATCACAAACACAGTAACAATCAATTTCGTTGCAAACGCACAGCTTGCCTGCGGTGGATCTGCCGCCATGGTTTACCTTGCCGATGAAGGCGAAATGATGGCAAAGGTAAGCAAGTCCATGTACATCAACATGGGTACACAGTTTACATGCTATCCTGAAACATTGCCTCGCACAGCAAAAGCATGCATTGAATCTGGGAACAACTGGGTTCTTGATCCTGTTGGAATCGGCATCGGTGAACAGCGCGAAAGCATCCTTAAACAGTTCAAGGAAACAAAGCCTAAGATCATCCGTGCAAACGCAAGCGAAGTAATTGCACTTGCCTCTCTTTGGGAACTTACAGAAAAAAAAGAAAGTGGAGTTCGCGGTGTAGACAGCACCGATGAAGTTCTTTCCGCAAAGGATGCTGCTGTTGCCCTTGCAAAATTTACAGGTGGCGCAGTTACTGTCAGCGGAAAAGTTGACCTGGTTACAGACGGAACAACAACTGTTCTCTGTCACGGCGGTTCGGAATTTCTTCCAATGATTACAGGTGCAGGCTGTTCCCTTGGCGGTGTATGCGCAGTTTACGGAAATGTTGCAAGTCCATTCATTGCAGCCCTTACAGCAACAGTTCTTTACAACGAAGCCGCAATGAAAGCTGAAAAGAAAGCAAAGGGTCCTGGAACTTTCCAGCCACTATTCCTTGATCAGCTCTATCAGATTTCTTCAGAGGGAATAAAAAACACAAACCTCGAAACAATCTAACATCTGGAGTCTAAATATGAATACATTGATAGCAGTAGCAATAGCACCATTCGGTGTTGGAGACGAACTTTCAGCTTATGTTGCAGAGGCTTGCAAAGTGATTGCAGCATCTGGACTCAAATACAAGACCTGTTCCATGTTCACTGAAATCGAAGGTGAATGGGATGAAGTAATGAAGTGCGTAAAGGATGCAACCATGGTTCTTGCCGAAAAAGGAATCCGCACAGAAGTAATCCTCAAAGCTGACATTCGCCCAGGCTACACAAACACCATGGACGGAAAAATCCAGCGCCTAAATGAACAGCTTGATAAATAGGAATAACCGAAAGATGAAAAAAGAAGATTTGCTTTTATACGGAATCACAGACAGATACTGGCTTAACGGCCGCAATCTTGCCGACGATGTTGAACTTGCACTCAAGGGTGGCACAACCATGCTCCAGCTTCGCGAAAAGGATCTGGATGAAGAAAATTTTTACAGGGAGGCTGTGGAACTCAAGGCCCTCTGTAAAAAATACAATGTTCCTTTCATCATCAACGACAATGTAGAACTTGCAAAAAAAGTTGATGCAGACGGAGTTCACGTTGGACAGAACGATATGGCAGCCCAGGACGTTCGTGCCCTTATTGGACCTGATAAAATTCTCGGCGTTTCAACACAGACTGTGGAAGAAGCAATACTTGCAGAAAAAATGGGAGCAGACTATTTGGGTGTTGGCGCAGTTTTTCCAACAGGCTCAAAGGATGACTGCTGGGTTCTCTCGCACCAACTTTGCAAGGAAATCTGTGAAGCAGTAAAAATTCCTGTCGTTGCCATTGGTGGCGTAAAAAAAGAAAACATCAAGGAGCTTAAAGGACTTGGATTTGCAGGAATCAGCGTAATCAGCGCCATCTTTGCGCAAAAGGATATTAAAGGTGCATGCAAAGATCTTCTTGCAGAAACAAAGGAAATCATAGACTGATGAAAGCCGCTATCTTTGATGTTGATGGAACAATCCTTGATACCATGCCCATGTGGGCTACCCTTGCCCAGGACTACCTCAAAACAAAAGGTGTCATTGCATCAAACGAAATCAACATCAGGATGCTTTCCTTTACTGTTCCTCAGGCTGCAGGCTACATGAAGGAAGAATATAGCCTTGAACTATCAGCTGAAACCATTGAATATGAAATTCAAAAAATGGCGGAGGATTTCTACAGGTTTTCGGCACCTCTGAAAGATGGGATTCTAGATGCAATTGAATTTCTAAGCTCAAAAAACATTCCCATGATTGTTGCTTCTAGCGGAATAAAGGAATTGATTGAAGCCGCCTTTGCCCGACTTGGCATTGAAAAATATTTCAACTCAATTTTCACAGGCGACAAAAACAGTCCCGAACTTTTCAACCAGTGCCTTTCATTTCTAAATGCAACAGCGGAGGAAGTCCTTGTATTCGAAGACGGAATACATGCAATAAAGACAGCAAAAGAAATTGGAATGAAAACCGTCCTCATAAAAGACATTCAGTTGAATTATGAGGATATAAAAAAACTTTCAGACTACACACTGGAGGATGAAAAATGGAAACAGTTCTAACCATCGCAGGAAGTGATTCCATTGGCGGTGCTGGAATTCAGGCAGACATAAAGACCATCACGTGCAACGGAGCATACGCCATGAGTGCCATCACTGCCATGACTGCACAGAACACTTTGGGAGTTAAATCCATTCAAGAAAGTACACCTGAATTTCTTGCAGACCAGATTGATGCAGTTTTCACAGACATTGTTCCTGATGCAGTAAAAATCGGCATGGTTTCCAATCCTGAACTCATAAAGGTAATTGCAGAAAAGCTGAAATTTTACAGGGCAAAAAACATTGTCATCGATCCTGTCATGGTTGCAACAAGTGGAAGCAAATTGATAGCCGACAAGGCAGTTGAAACTTTGACTGCTGAACTTTTTCCTATTGCAACTTTAATCACGCCAAACATTCCAGAAGCAGAAATCCTGTGCGGAAACAAAATCACTTCGGAAGATGAAATGGTTCTTGCCGCAAAAGAAATTTCCACCCGCTACGGAATCAATGTTCTTGTAAAAGGCGGACACAGCATAAACGATGCAAACGATGTCCTTTACGGGAGCAACGAATTCCTTTGGTTCACATCGGAAAGAATCGAGAATGAAAATACCCACGGGACTGGATGCACTTTATCAAGCGCCATTGCAACTTACCTTGCAAAAGAAAATCCACTCGAATGTGCAGTTCAGCTTGCAAAAAACTACATTACAGAATGCCTTAAGGCAGGTCTTGATCTTGGACATGGCTCAGGACCAATGATGCACAATTATATATTTTCAAACAAAGCAAAATAAACCAGGAGAATAGAATGGAACAGTACACAACACAGATGGACGCTGCAAAACGCGGCATTGTTACAGAGCAGATGAAAATCGTTGCAGCAAAGGAAAAGATGAGCGTAGAAGAACTCATGCCTTTGGTTGCTACAGGAAAAGTTGCAATCTGTGCAAACAAGCACCACAAGTGTCTTGATCCAGAAGGAGTTGGTTCTATGCTCAGAACAAAAATCAACGTGAACCTTGGAATCAGCCGCGACTGCAAGGACTACGATGTTGAAATGGCAAAGGTAAACGCAGCCGTAGAGATGGGTGCTGAAGCCATCATGGATCTTTCAAGCCACGGAGACACCATTCCTTTCCGCAGAAAACTTACTTCTGAATGCAAGGCAATGATCGGAACAGTTCCAGTATACGACAGCGTAATCCACTACAAGCGTGACCTTGCAACATTGACGGCAAAGGATTTCATTGACGTTGTTCGTCTTCACGCAGAAGACGGCGTTGACTTCGTTACCCTTCACTGCGGAATCACACGCCACACCATCGACCAGATAAAGAAACACAAGCGCAAGATGAACATCGTAAGCCGCGGCGGTTCCCTTGTTTTCGCATGGATGACCATGACAGGAAATGAAAACCCGTTCTACGAATACTACGATGAGATTCTTGAAATCTGCCGTGAACACGATGTAACAATTTCTTTGGGTGATGCCTGTCGCCCAGGATGTCTTGCAGATGCTTCAGACGTATGCCAGATAGAGGAGCTTGTTCGCCTTGGAGAACTTACAAAGCGCGCATGGGCAAAGGATGTTCAGGTAATGGTTGAAGGACCTGGCCACATGCCAATGGACCAGATTGCAGCAAACATGAAAATTCAGCAGACAATCTGCATGGGTGCCCCTTTCTATGTTCTTGGACCTTTGGTAACAGACATCGCACCAGGCTACGACCACATCACATCTGCCATCGGCGGAGCAATCGCAGCCCAGAACGGAGCCGCATTCCTTTGCTATGTAACACCAGCTGAGCACCTTGCCCTTCCAAATGTTGACGACGTAAAGCAGGGAATCATTGCAAGCAAGATTGCAGCACACGCAGCCGACATTGCAAAGGGCGTACGTGGAGCAATGGATATAGACAACAAGATGGCCGATGCAAGGCGCAGGCTTGACTGGGATGCCCAGTGGGAATGTGCTCTGGATCCTGAAACGGCAAAGGCTATCCGCGACAGCCGTGCCCCGGAACACGATGACACCTGCTCGATGTGCGGAAAGTTCTGTGCCGTAAGAAGCATGAATAAGGCCCTTGCAGGGGAGCATGTAGACATTCTTTAATAGGGGTCTGTCCCCTCTATCACGAATTGCCCCGCAATTCGTGTGACGAAAGTTACGGAAGGCACAAACCTCTATGAAAGCAAAGCTTTCGTCAGGGGTCTGTCCCCTCTGTTCAATAAAAATACATGCATAACAAAAAAGCCCCAGGCAAATCACCTAGGGCTCATAATTTTTAATCAAATTTCGTCAAACTATTCAAACACCTTCATAGTTTCTTCAATCAATGTCGGAAAGTACCACTCGCAGCTGTTGCGGTTCAGGAATCCAAAGCGTTCCGATTCATCAGGATTCTTTGGTGAATTATTGTCCCAAAGAACACAGCAAATGTTGTACTTTTTTGCACCGCCAACATAATATCTTGTCCATTCTTCACGGTCAGCAATATTGTCTTTATTTGTAGCGCCGTATTCACCCATGACAACAGGAACGCCCTTTGAAACAAACTTGTCGTTCAAAGCCTTGAACATCTGGTCAAGTTCCGACTTATGAGCAGCAGTAAACTTTGCACTACCTCCGGCCTTGTTCTTCTGCATGGCAAAGCTGTAAGGTGCATAGGCATGTGTAGAAACTGCAAGTCGCTTTGCAGGATCATCAGGAAGCCTGAATTCCTTTGCGAGTGCAGCCCAAGGTGCAGCGGCAATTGAAGGAACCATAATAAGTCTCTTTTCGTTTGCAGCACCTCCAGCCCTGATTGTATCGACAGCTTTCTGGTTAAGGTTATTGATGCAGTTCATTGCTTCCCTGCACTTTTCACAGCTGTCGGTATAGTTCCATTCATGAGGATAATATCTCAAGCGAGGTTCATTGAGGGTTTCAAAAACAAGATCCTTTTCCGAATAGTCCTTGAACTCTGCAGAAATCTGTTCCCAAACGCGCACAACGAATTTTTCAGATTCAGCATAACACTTGTCAGTCGGATAAAAACCGCGTCCATACTTGAATCCAGATTCAGTGAAGGAATTGTCATGATGAATATTGATGATGGCAACAAGTCCATCTTCAATTGCATAGTCAACAAATTCCTTTACTTTTGCCATCCATACAGGATCAATGGTATATTCCTTGTCGCAAAGATGGTTAGACCAGCTTACAGGAATACGAACGCACTTAAAACCAGCCTTAGCTACGGCATCAAAAAGTTCTTTCTTTGGCTCAGGCATCCCCCAGCTTGTAACGGAATTTACGCCTGCATTCTGATTGCTAAAGCGGTCGATGTTGCTTGTAGCATCAAAAGTATTACCGAGATTCCAACCCGTCTTCATGGCCACAACCTGTTCAGCAGCAAAACTGTCCATCTTGACGATTCCAGTCCCCTTGAGGAAAGGTACGCCATATTCAGACTTTGCCTTAGGTTTGGCTGAAGCATCACATGCAAAAGACAAAAGTGCTGCCCAAAAGAGCACGCCTGCAAAAGTTTTAAATGAATATTTTCTCATAGTAGTCATTATAGTCTAAATTCGAAGAATAATCACCACTATAAGTTTTTTTTCATATATAAAAGATTTTTTTGCTGAACCATCAGCCCTAGCAGACACCGATGAACCTAAGAGGTCTGTCCCCTCAGCATAATGAATTCCTACGGCAACACATAAAATCAAATTTCTAACACTATTCAAAATTATTTTTTATATCAGAAAATTTATTTTTTCGTTTTCACAAATTTTTTGTATTTAAAAAATTAAAATAATAGTTCGTTTTATTCATTCCCCTTAACCTTTAGACAAAGATAAAAACAAAACGTTTCGTGGAGGATATTATGAAACTAAACAAGGTTTTCAAAAAAGCAATGCTCGCATCAATGACATTGCTCATGGCTGCATCACTCACATTCACTGGATGCTCAAGCTCAACAGGCAGTGATGATGATAATAATAGTAATAATAACAGTGGTGGAAACAATGATCCAATCACTATGGCCCTTCCAACACTTGACTTGAAGACAGGTTACAAATGGAATGATGCAACAAGCAGCGAAGGTTCCGGAGAATCATTCTATGACGGTGTGTTCGTAAAGCTCACAGGTCAACTTGATCCATCAAAATTATCTGCTGGACTTAAGTGTACCTTTACACTTACCGGAAGCGTTACAAAAAATTTTGATTATGTAAATGCAGAAGAAAGCACAAATCCTAAGCTTACACTCCAGATTGTTGATACAAGTGCTGCTGCAAACTACTGGACAATGCTCAGCAAGCAGGAAGTTGATTTTGTAGAAGATGCCAACGGAAAGGTAGACCTCAAGTGGGAATTCAACTTGGATAAAAAACCAGTTACAAAAAATGCTAGCGAAATCACTATCTTCGTTAAGTTGATGGGTGACCCTGCATACAATGCTGCAAACAAGCTTACAATTACATCTGAAGATCCTGTAACTGAACCACAGAAACCTGTACTCGAAGATGCAAATTTCCAGATTACAACTTCGGCAACAGCTGCAGGTGCTGCAAAGCTCGTTCTCAAGTATGATGTACAGGATGATACAGCAGAAGGTTACTCATACGACGAAACAGACCCAAATAACAAAAAGCATTTATACGCAACTCCTAACAAGACAACATTGACAGACCTTTCAATCAAATTGACAGTTCTCAAGAACACAGCAACAGCAGCTTCTGAAGCCGTTGAATATAACTATGCAGTGCCTTCAGCTACTATAAATGGAAACCAGTACTCAAAGGGATACGAACTTAAAATAGACGCTCTCCCGAATGTAAAGCTTGAAGAAGGAGACCAGGTTAAGGTTGAAGTTGTAAGCGCAAAGTGCAGTCCTATTGCTAACAAAAATTTGATCAACACAATTTTCGTAGATGATTCTGCTGAAGCTAACTATTCTACTCCATGTGTAGACTGGGGAAAAGCAGTTGCCAATTTGTTTGCAAATGCTACTGAACCAGAAGGAAATCCAAATGGAGAAGATCCAATTGCATTAGGTCTTTCTTCAATGGACGGATGGGGCAAGTATGATGTATCAGATAAAAGTGCAACTGGCTTTACAATGAAATCACAAGCAGCTCAGGCCTTAAATGACTGCTGTGGTACAGACATTACATTTGGTGCAACAAAGAAAGTTACATTTACAGTTACAAACAATGCAAATGAAGAATGCTGGGTTCAGGTTCTTATTAAAAAAGATGGTGCAGAAGGATCTGGTGGCCGTGTAACAAGTGCCACAATCGACGGTGTTGATTGCGGTGATGTAACTTGGGGAGCAAATACAACAATCGCTGCCGGAACATCAAAGAACTTCGTTCTTAATCTTACAGGAACAGATGCAGATAAGTTCGTATTTGCTCTTAACAGCAATGGAGATTCACTCACAAAAACATCGGGTGATGTAACAATTTCTAACGCATACAGATACGAATAATCCAAAGTTAAGTTCTAAATGAACCTAGCCTAACATCAGGCCGCTTGCAAATCGCAGGCGGCCTTTTTTTTATTTACTGCGTGTGTCAGCAGAAAGTGTTGCTTTCCCATTTGCCATTCCGGAATCACCGGGGACAGACCCCTGCAAATGAACAACTGTTTCCGTACATAGCACTTTTTTTCAGATTTTTTCCGCTTTTTATAATTCCAGCGGTTATATATAGGTTAGGAGAATTTGTTCTCCGCAATCCAATTTAACTGAGGTAAGAAATGTTTGGAAAACACCGCAGAAAAACAAGATCACAGCTGGAACAGGAATTCCTGGAGCTTGACTTTACATCGGACTTTCTTTTTTCAGAGCTGATGAAGGACGAAGGGCTTTGTAGAAAGCTCATAGAAACGCTGCTTAAGATCAAAGTCCAGAAGATTGTGTACCACAAAACCCAGAAGCAGTTCAGGCATCGAAGTGATGGTCGGGGTGTGCGCTTTGACGTATATGTAAAGAGTAGCGACAGGGTCTTTGATATTGAGCTGCAGGTAAAGAATTACGAGAACCTGCCCCTGCGCTCCCGCTACTACCAGGCGAACATGGACCTTGACTGCCTCAAGAAAAAGGAAGACTACATGCTGCTGCCCGAAAGCTACGTGATCTTCATCTGCACGGGGGATCCCTTTGGACTTGGATTGCCCGTCTACACCGTCCGGAATTTCATTGAAGAGAAAAGGGATTTTGACTACAATGACAGGTGCTACAAGTTTTTCTACAACGCAAAGGCATGGAAAAGCTGCAATGACACGGAAGTCCAGGGATTCCTGAAATACATCAGCACCAGGGAACCTTCCACAGCCTTTACTAACGAGATAGAGGCCAGGATCAACGATGCCCATGAAAATCCAAGGCTCAAGGAGCACTTTATGACATTGAAAATGAAAATCGATGAAGAGCGTGAGGAAGCAAGGCTCGAAGGAATTGCCCTTGGACTGGCTAAAGGTATAACTCAGGGTGCCCACGACAAGGCTGTGGAGACGGCAAAGATACTACTAAAAAAGAACATTGACCTTTCAGTCATCTCAGAAAGCACCGGTTTGTCGCAAGAGGAACTGGAAAAGCTTAAGGCTTAAAGTCAGGAACCATGAGGAATTTTCAGGTGGCTGGGATTATAGCAAAAAACGGCCCGACTTTATTTTATCCTCGAATTCATCTATAATGTGAGGGATGTTTATGTTTTCTAAATTCAACGAACTGTACAATTACCGCCAGATGATTGCAGGGCTTGTTCACCGCGAGCTTCGTGGCCGCTATAAGGGATCTGTCCTTGGCTTTTTGTGGACTTTTTTGAATCCTCTTTTGCAGTGGGGGGTATACTACTTCCTTTTTGGTATCATGCTTCGTAATGATATTCCAAACTATTCGGTTTATCTCTTTATTGCCCTTGTTCCATGGCTTTTCTTCAGTAACTGCCTTGCTTCCGGCTGCAGCTGCATTCTGTTCAACCAGAACCTTGTTACCAAAATCTACTTTCCGCGCGAAGTTCTGCCGTTGAGCTTTACCATCAGTTCTTTTGTGAACATGCTATACTGCTTCATCGTTGTTTTCATCATCCTGATCATCAGCGGCATTGGCTTAAGCATTGTTCCTTTGCTTTATCTTCCGCTTGTTTTCATGGTTGAATTCCTTCTTTCTCTTGGTGTTACGCTTCTGTTCTGTTCACTTACGGTTTACCTGCAGGATTTGGCACACATCCTTGGAATCATCGCCATGCTCATGCAGTTTACAACGCCAATCTTCTTTTCTTTTGAGCGTGTTCCGGAAGAATACAAGACCATCCTTCAGCTTAACCCTATGTGTTCCATCATTGAATGTTACCGCAGCATCCTTTATTACAAGGAAATTCCGGACATCTCTACTTTGGGCTTGGCTGTCGTTTACGGAGTTGTAATCCTCGTTGTTGGTGAACTGCTTTTTTCTAAGCTCCAGAAGGGCTTTGCGGAGGAAATGTAATCATGGCTGCAGATATTTCTATTGAAGTTAAGAACCTTAAGAAGAA
The DNA here is from genome assembly GCA_024400915.1 of Treponema sp. Classification (GTDB taxonomy): domain Bacteria; phylum Spirochaetota; class Spirochaetia; order Treponematales; family Treponemataceae; genus Treponema_D. The sequence continues at coordinate 16,142 of JAKSLX010000016.1, read as the reverse complement.
CTTTAAGCTTTACCACGACAAGGGAAAGAAATTAAAGGACAAGATGCTTTTCTGGAACCGCAATAAGTACGAGAACAGGACTGTCCTTGACGACATTAGCTTTACAATCAAGAAAGGGGAAGCCGTGGGACTCATTGGTCACAACGGCTGCGGCAAGAGTACCACACTCAAGCTTTTGACCCGCATCATGTATCCGACTTCCGGAACTGTTACTGTTAACGGCAAGGTTTCTGCTCTTATTGAACTTGGTGCCGGATTCCACCCGGACATGACCGGCCGCGAGAACATCTACATCAATGCTTCTATTTTTGGCCTTACAAGAAAGGAAATCGATGCCAAGGTTGATGCCATCATTGAATTTTCTGAACTTGGCAACTTTATAGACAGTCCTGTGCGCACCTATTCTTCGGGTATGTACATGCGCCTTGCCTTTGCCGTTGCCATTCATGTAGAGGCGGAAGTTCTTTTCATTGACGAAATCCTTGCCGTTGGTGATGTTGCATTCCAGGAAAAGTGCTTTAACAAGCTCATTGAAATCAAGAATTCCGGTACAACAATCGTCATTGTTTCCCATTCCCTCGGCCAGATTGAAAAAATCTGTGACCGCTCCATCTGGATAGACGCCGGAAAAATCCGCATGGAAGGCAACCCAGCCGATGTCCACCGCGAATACCTTGAATACATGAAAAACCGCTAGTGATTTCCCGTAGGAAGTGTTGCTATATGATATGTGGTGGTTGAGGCTCTCGAAACTACCATATATTTTGTGGATATTGCTTGATTTTGACAGGCGGCATCAAGGAAACTACGTTGCCATGTCCAATCGGCGCAGCAATACTATTTACGTACATAGCCAAAACAAAAAAAAATTATTATAGAAAGAAATTATCGTTCTTGCTCCGTTGAAAATTCCGGTTTATACTGAAAATATCCATTATCTCTATTTATTCTAATATCTCAAATAGAAAATGGAGAATTCTCTTTAAATCTATTGGAAAAATGCCGATATAGAAGTGGGATTTTTTATCAGTATATGCTTTTTAGGAGCCGTTATGAAGAAAGGTATTTTCAGATCACTTTGGACTAAAGTATGTGTTGCAGCTGCAATATTCATTCCTTTGGTATCAGTGCTTTCCTGTGACATTGGTCTTGGTGAGGCAGTCGATGTTTCTGCGCCAACCCTTACAATCACTTATCCGCCTTCTGGTGCTGTCATTAGGGACAGCTTTGTTCTTGCGGGTGAATGTAATGACGATGTTCTTGTTACGAGCGTCAATGTCCGCGTTGTAAATACTACTGTCGGCAACGAGGTATACAAGGGAAATGCAGTCATCAGTGGAAAGAGCTGGCAGATTACCCTTAACGACAGGGATGATTCAGCTTATGCCGGTACAAACGGATGGCAGTATGCTGATGGTACTTACGAAATTACGGCTTGGGCTAACGATAACAGCGGAAAATCTTCCGGCGTTTCATCTCGTTCTGTAGATGTTGATAATACGGCTCCTTTCTTTATCATCTCTAAACCTGGCGTTACTGCTTCTGCTGTTGAAGCTCATACAAGCGAACCTGCTGCATATGGTTCAACTTTTACTGTAACCGGTACAATCGCAGACCTCCACGAAATTTCTAAAATGGCTCTGGATGTTTATGACGGCGCCGGAAATCTCATTACGAATTCTTCAAGTGCTCAGCAGGCGGAAAACATTTATGAAACTTCCATTCCAACTGCCGGCGGTACATCAGTTGAATTTGCAAATACCACAAGGGCTGCCAATGCTGAAGGTCCTGCAAATTCTTCTGACCCTATGGCTTACCAGCGCTATGTTACTCTCTACGGAAATGTTGAAAACAAAATTGAAACAAAGCACTATAAGTGTACCGTCAGGCTTACTGATGCTGCCAGAGTTTACAAGACTCCCGGTGACAATGGTGCAGGCGAAGGAAATATTACAAGCCAGGTTTATCTCTACGATGAAGTCTATACTTCTTATTTGAGTTCTTCCAAAGGTCTTGGTCTTTCGGCTTCCAACCTGATGAACATTTCCAACGGTAATCAGGTTCACGATAAGCTTTCCATGAATGACCTTAAGGCAAAGGCTGTTGATACTGCTGATTTTGGTGGAATTGATAATCGTCTTTCATTTACTCTTAACCCTGCCGCAAATCCAACATATACTTTGAGCGGTCTTGAAATTTACAAGAGCGAAGGTTTGTTTGGTGACAACCAGCTTGCAAATACTTCTAATGTAACTGCAACTGTTTCTGCTGGCCTTAACGATACTGCAATCTTCCCTAAGACAATTACTGTCTGGGTAAAGGACATGACAAGTGATGTTGAGGACGGAGCATTGCCTCCACCTTTCAGCAAGGATGCCGCAAAGGAATTCATTGACAGCCTTAATTACATTGTTTCGATCAAGCATCAGCTTTTGGACAATGATCCTTCTTACACCTATGACCAGTTCAAGGCGGAAGTAAAGGCATACCTTGATCCAAACGGAAAGAACAATGTCTGGTGCGTAAAGGACAACTCTACAAGCGGTGCCTCTTCCGGAACACTCATTACAGTTCCTTTTGCAATGAGCGAAGAGGCAGGTGACTTCCTTAAGGTTAACCACTACTACATCATTGCCCTTGCAGGTTACGATCAGGACGGTCTTGAATTTGCACAGGCTAAATATTACGGTTTCAAGGCAACTGGTACGGGCAAGCTTCCTGAAATCAAGGTATTGTCTCCTGCAAATCTTTCTCTTGTAAAGACTTCTGCAAAAAAGAATGAAAGTAACAATGGTCTTACTTTCAGCGGTACTGCAAAGAACGGGGACAGCCAGATTGACTACATCAAGGTTACGGTTAATGTAACAGATGAAAATACAAATGCTCTAGTTGGTTCAATTGAAAAGACCATTGTAATTGATAAAAACTATCCAAGGAATAGTGATGGTTCTTTGGATTGGAGTTTCTCTCCTGCTGACTGCGATGGCTATGAGGCCGTTAAGTGTGAGGAAGGAAAGGCTTATCTTTATTCAGCTGATTTCATTGTTCACGAAATAACAAACTCATCTTCATCAGTAAACAGCACGATCCATGTTGATACGGTTAAGCCTGTTGTTACAATTACTTCGCTCACTCCTGTAATTTCCGATTACGGTACCGGTGATAATGAAGGCAAGTCGTATGTAAACGGCAAAATTACAGTTAAGGGTAATGTTGAAGAGACAAACCTTGATAAGGTAACCATTGAATATTACAAGGACAGTATTTCTGAAGGAAATAGAGTTGTAAAAGTAAGTAAGAATAAGGTATTCAGCTTTAACGATGTATTTGATACTGCCCTGCATATTATAAATAATCGAGTTCCATCTGACGCAAAGAAACTGATTGTCAAGGTAATTGCGGAAGACAAGGTTGGAAATGTTGGATTTACAACATCTACAGTCTATAACCATGAAACAATGGGCAGGCCGGAAAATGAGGAAATCATTGTAGACCAGGTTTCCGACAAGCCAAAGATCAAGCCTTCTAACTTTGAGGATGTTGCAGACTTTACTGATGTTAAGGCGGGAAAAAACCTCTTTGGAATACTGAGCAACAACCAGATGAAGTTCTCCGTGGAAGATGATGACGGAACCATTGCTCAGGAAAATATATTTGCCTATGTGGATAACGTCACAACTGTAAACCGCTATGCAAACGGCTATGTTTATCTTGGTGCTCATGACAGCCTTACTGCACTTCCAGAAGGCACCCACACCGTAAAGATTATTGCAAGGGATAGCGGCTGGCAAATCAGCGATGAGAATTCTCCAAACAGCTTTGTAGCAAAGGACTACAAGGTTGTAGTTTCTGCCGGTGCACCGACAATTGGATTTAAAGCAGACAATAATTCATATAAGAACGGTTCTCAGGTTACTGTTTACGGAACTATTTCAAACCTTTCTTCTTCTGATGTTGTTGTAACTCTTAGTAAGCCAAATGGAGGTACTGAAAATATTACTGTGCCTCATCGTTTGGATAATGGTAAGGCAGGTACAAAAGACTTTACTGATACAATTACAGTAAGCTCAGATAGCGACAAGGAAACAAAGACAGAAACTTATACCCTTGTAGATGGTTACGGTCAGCAGTCATCAGAAAAATTCAGCTATGTAGTAGACAACAAGGCTCCTACAGTTGTCATTTCAAGCGTTACTCCAACCGTAGATAATGGCAGCAATGTTAAATCCGTAAACGGAAAGATTAAGGTTGCCTTTAATGCAAGTGACAACTATGACCTTTCAAAAGTAGAATATTTCTGTTACTCAACCGGTTATGCTGATGATTTTAATTTTGATAATGGAGTAGTTAAGAGTAATACTAATGGACCTACGCTTGACCCTGTTCTAGGTCTTTCTGGAACATATTCAGAAGAAACAAGATTCGGTACTACATTTGAGCTTGACACTACAAAGATTTCAGACGATACAACACCAGCAAAAATGCTCCTTGTCCTTAAGGCAACAGATAAGGCAGGAAGCGAATCCTATGCAACAAGCAAATATATCGTAGATCAGAAATCCGACAAGCCTCAGATAAAGCCTTCAAATTTTGAAAATGTTTCAAATTATACAGACATTCAGCTTGGAAAAAATCTCTTTGGTACTGACAGCAACAATACAATGAAGTTTGCTGTGGAAGACGACGACGGAACCGTAAGCAACATTGTAGCCTATGTAAAAGGCGATGAAAATAAAACCAACCGCTACGCCAACGGCTATGTATATCTTGCTGCAAATGGTGCTCTTAGAGCCCTTGCAGAAGGCGAATATACAATCGTTATCGAAGCAAAGGATTCTATCTGGGCATCTTCCATTGATACCTTCAATTCGATTTCCACGGAATATAAGATTGCGATTTCTTCCGGGGCTCCGGCAATTACTTTTGATGATGCAACCAAGTCTTACAAGAAGGGTGATAGTTTTACTGTAACCGGAAAAATCATAAATCATTCTGCTTCTGAGGCAACAGTAACTTTGAAACAGGACAATAGCATTGTAGGTAATTATACAGTTCCTGCACGTTCAGGTGATACGGATGGAACAAAATCTTTCGACTTTAATGTTACTGTAGATTCTGACAAGGAAAAAGAAACAAAGACTTTGACTTATTCCCTCATAGACAAATACGGTCAGCAGTCAACAGAAAAATTCAGCTATATTATTGATAATAAAAAGCCAACGATAAATGTTTCAAGCGTTACTCCAAAGGTAGAAAATGGTAGCGACCCATACTTTGTTAATGGAAAGATAAACGTTACCTTTAACGCAAGCGATAATTATGACCTTGATAAGGTGAGATACTTGTGTTATGTAGCAGCACCTGCAGCAAACCTTTCTTTTGACAATGGCAAGGTTACTGATAGCAGTGGAAATGAACTTACACCTTCTGATGAAACCGGACTTTCTTATGAGTATGGCTATGCAGACGAAAAGAGATTCGGAACAACATTTGAAATTGACACTACAAAGATTTCAGACGATACAACAAAGAGAAAACTCTTCCTAGTTCTTAGTGCAGCAGACAAGGCTGGAAATGTTGGATATACAACAAATACATATATTGTAAATCAGGAATCAGACAAGCCTCAGATAAAGCCTTCAAACTTTGAAAATGTTTCGGATTTTGCAGGCATTCAGCTTGGTAAAAATCTCTTTGGTACGGACAGCAACAACACCATGAAGTTTGCCGTAGAAGACGATGACGGCACCGTAAGCAACATTACTGCCTATGTAAAAGGCGATTCAAGTAAAACCAACCGCTATGCCAACGGCTATGTATATCTTGGAGCCTATGGTGCTTTCAGTGCCCTTGCGGAAGGCGAATATACAATCGTTATCGAGGCAAAGGATTCTATCTGGGCTTCTGACAGCAACATCTATAATTCAACTTCCTCAGAATATAAAATTGCGATTTCTTCCGGAGCTCCGACAATTACATTTACTGCAGACGATAAGTCTTACAAGAAGGGGGCTACAGTTAATGTAAAAGGTGAAATCAAGAATACTTCAACAACAAAGGCAATTGTAAAATTGTCTAAAGCAGGTAACGCTCCAAATGCAATTGAAATTCCTGCACATGCTCTTGTTAATGGTGTTGAAACCGATGGAATTTATCTTATTAATGATCCTATTGAAGTAACCTCAGATAAGGATAAAGATTCTGTTACCGTAACTTATTCCCTCGTGGACAAATACGGTCAGTCTTCATCAGAAAAATTCAGCTATGTAGTTGATAACAAGGCTCCAACAGTAAATATTTCAAGCGTAACTCCAAGAGTCGAAAACAAGGATAATGCAGATATTCCGTATGTAAACGGAAATATTTCTGTAGTCTTCAACGCAAGCGACAACTACGATCTTGATAAGGTTGAATACACTTGTTATGAAGCTGCTGCAAATCAGGATATTTCCTTTAGCAGCGGAACTGTCACAAACGGAACTAAATGTACGGCAGATGGACTTAGCGGAATTTATGGAAATACTGAAGAAAAGAGATTCGGTACAACCTTTGTAATTGATACTACAAAGATTTCAAATAACAGTACAAAGAAAAATCTTCTTCTTGTTCTTACTGCAACGGATAAGGCCGGCAATGTGACCTATGCTGTAAAGAAATATATTGTAGACCAGGAAACAGACCGTCCTGTTGTAAATCCAACAAACTTTGTTGCTCTTGCAAACGGGGCAAAGGGAATTAATTCTCTGGCAAACGGAAACCTCTTTGGTGTTTCAAGTAACAACAAGCTTATGGGTTCCATTGAAGACGATGACGGCATCAAGACTGTAACCATGTATTACAGAAAGGCTCTGTCTTATGAAAATGTTGGTTCTACACCGGCAGAAATAAATGGAAGTGCAACTTTCGATGGAGAATACACTTCTGTATCCATCATCTCTGACGGAACTTCTACAACAGCAAATCTCTCTCAGAATTTGCCAACAGTTGAAGGCAAGTATGAAATCTATTTTGTTGCAGAGGATACAAACTTTGCAAATGCGGACACAACTCCGTTTAATAGATATGAAAGTTCAAAATATTATGTTGGTGTTTCAAGCGGTTCTCCTGTAATTTCTCTAGCGGCCCTTGCAAACGACGGCTATACAAAAAGCTATTCAAATGGAGCTGCAACTCTTGCAGTGTCTGGTACTGCTTCTAAACACGATCTGATAAGAAGCGTTATCAGGACAAGCGGTTCTGACGTAAGGGATGATACTGTTGAAGTAAAAAAGAATACGCTTACAAAGGATGCTGATACTGGCAATGCAAAATTCAGTGATACATTGCAGCCTCTTACTACATCTAAGACAGTTGAGTACAAAGTAACAGATATCTTTGGTCAGACTGCAACTGCAAGCGTTAATTATATTGTTGATGATGTAAAACCTTCTTTTGTAGACGACAAACTTCTGATTCAGAATGTTGCTTATACTTCTGGAAAATGGTATAGAAATTCCGACATATCAATTGAAGGTGATTTCTATGATGCAGGTGCCGGAATCAAGGAAATCTCATATACTCTTGAACCTCATAGCGACAGTGTTTCAGGAACAGGAACAATCGTTGCCACAGCAAATTCTTCCATTAAGGATGGTTCTGGAAATGTTATCCCTGGATATTATAAATTCAAGGGAACAATAAGCGGAGTTTTGGCCGGTTCAAACAATATACTCAAGATTAAGACAACAGACTCTTGCGGTAACATTTCTGAAGAAAAAACAATCACACTCATGATGGATGAAACTGCCCCACAGTATACTGCAAACTTTATTTCTGTAGATAATGGTAAAACAAGTTCTTCTGCTACAGGTACAGTTACAGTAAACGGCAAGCAGAAGGTTACTCTCTACGGTAAAATAAGTGATATCAGTCAGAGTGGTATCGGTCTTCTTGATGCTGGAAAATTGAAGGCAATTGTCTACAAGATAAATGGAACGGAAGTTGAATGTACTACAACCTTTACAAAGTCTACTGGAGATCTTACCAAATGGGATGAAGCAAAGGGTGCAGCATACTATGAATATGACGAAACAGAACTTGGGGACAAGACATCAATAAGGGGATGGAAAACTGAAATTGCTGCTGACAAGGCAGTAACTGGAACCCTCACTGCAGAATGTGTGGACATTGCAGGAAATAAATTCCAGAATCCTAGTGTCCTCATGTTCCAGGTTGATGATGAAGCTCCTAAGGTTACAATCCGTACAAGCAGCACTGGAGTAAACGGTTCTGCAGAATCAATCGAAGGCTCTGTAACGGAAAACTTCAGCCTTGCTGGAATGGATCTTTACTATGCAACAGGTAGCCTGCCAGAAACAAATGCAAAAGACATTTACGATGATACTACAAAAGATCTTAAAGACTATGGCTGGACAAGATTTACAACTTCAACAGTTACGGACATCGCCCAGATTTACAGCTGGAAGTTTGATAAATTCAACTTCAATGAATACTCTGGCGCAACTGCTAGCGGTGCTAATGGTATAGGAACTGTCTACATCCTTCCTGTTGTAAAAGATAAGGCCGGAAACTCAAGTGCATATAAGAAAACTGGAGAAGGAGCGTCTGCAACCTATTCATGGAATGCAACGGAATTTACCGTAGACATGAATAAGGATCGTCCTACGGTTCAGGCTACAAACCTTACCCGCAACGGTGCAGGTCCATATACATACATCCTCAAGTACGGAACAAACGCTCAGATAAGCGGTACAGTTTCCGATGATGATGCAACATCATCAAATACAGTTCAGCTTATTCTTGGAAGCAAAAAGCAGATCACGTCTGTAGAAAAGTCTGGTACTTCAGCATATAAAGCAACTTTTGCAGATGGTTCAACAGCAACTTTCACTGAAGCAACAAGCGGTTCTACGATTACATGGACAAGTAATGCAGACGCTTACACTGATCCAAAGACCAATGTTAAATCTTACGAAAAGACAACCCTTACTGGAACTGACTGGACCTATACTCCGGCAGATCCATCAGATGGACAGAAGTCTGTTTACTTCTATGTAATGGATAACAGGGGTGGGGTATTCTACACCGGCAATGAAAGCGGAGACCTCTACAAGCCGTACTTCCAGTACAAGTCTGAGACTGCTGAAAATTCAATCGCAGCCCTTTCTTACGGCAGCGACTGCAACAGCCCTGAAGTTTCAAGCGTAAAGATTATTTCTTACAGCAGCGATGCAGATGATGCTGCAGCCGTTTCAAAAGATCCAATCGGTTCTACACTTATTGAAGGTGGTGTAAGCAGAAGATACATCAAGTTTGAAATTCTTGGTTCAGATGCAAACCAGATTGACGGATTTACTCTTGAAGCAAAGGATTCAAAATCTGGAACTCCTAACAGCGTAAAATACTGGATGGGAAATGTTCCAAGTGATGCAAGAAGTGGACTTACAGAAAATGGAAATATCGCTGTTGATTCTTCTGACAATAGAAGATCTACATGGACAACGGGACTCATCGATCTTAACAGCGATACTGAAGCAGACAAATGGCGTACAGGTGAGGTTTCTGTAACTGTTAATGTTTACGACAAGTCTGGCCTTAAGGGTAACGGTAGCTACACATTCAATGTAGATAACAGTGCTCCTGAAATCAAGAATATTACTCCTCTTTCAACAGATGAAAAGACAGGAAAGTTCGATGTTTCAGGTGACGCAAGTGATGCAGATACTGGCCGTTCTGGTCTTGCAAGCCTTACATATTATGTTCCAACAATTGAAAATGCATCAAAGACTGACGGAGAGCTTGCTGCTCTTGATGTATGGCAGGCAAAATCAGCTGTCATGGACAAGTGGGTATTTACATTTAATGGCGGAAACACAACCTATGACTGTCCTCTGTTCAGTGATTTTACTGCTGTTGATGATTCTAATAACCCAATCTACGGAACTCCGGATGCAAACAATGTATGGACAATTCCTGTCTACATTAAGGCAGTTGATGCTCTCGGCAACTATTCTATTGCAAGGCACAGCATCAAGTACAATCCTGATGGCGACAAACCAAGGACAGAATTTACATATCCTACAAATGCCCAGTACCAGAAGGACTCTGACGGTGATGCGCTCGGCTATGTAACATTGGGAAGCACCATCCGTGTAACCGGAACAGTTACAATTCCAAACATTGACTGCAAGGCTGTTTCTGACGGCGTTTATGTTCAGATTGCTACGGAAGTAATCAAGGCAAAGAAGGCACTCACCCTCTATAAGGCAAAGAAAACCCTTAAGATAGGTGAACTGGAGATCAAGTCCGGCGATTACATTAAGGCAAGCAAGATTTCTTCTCTAACATTAGGTGATGATTATGAAACGGAATCCGTAGTTTCCGATGCTGTTCTTACAACTGCACAGGCTGCGGTCCTCACTGAAAATGAAGATTATATCCATGCGGAAGATTGGGCTGGTGCAAAGACTGTTTGTTCTGATTCTCTAGGATACACAGTAGTAGATGCAGATTCAATCAATACAAACGATGCTGAAAAAGTTAACATTTCTGCATGGCCAACAGGAACAGAGACAAATAACACAGGCTTTACAACTAAAGAAAACCGCACTGCATGGTGGGGAATCCCTGCCCAGAGCACAACTTCTTCATGGGTAATTGCAATTAACCAGAGGAACGAGCTTAATCCTACAGAAAACGGAACTACAAACAACATTGCCATCCGCGCATGTTCCGTAAACAATGCAGGTAAAGCTGGTGGTTGGTCAGAAACCTATTACATCCACATTGACGACAGTGCTCCAGTCATGAATGTAAAGCTCCGCCAGTATGATGTTGCATCTCCAAACGGGGAAACACTTAGCGGAGCAACACCAACCGTAGAAAAGGATTATGTTCCTGGCATGTATCTTAAGGGTAACTGGTACATCTATCTTGAAGTTATTGATGAAAGCGGTATTGTTTCCGGTGATAACGGTATTGTTGTTGCGGATGGAAAGACTTTCTACAAGTATGCATATCAGTATAATTCAAAGAACTGCTATAAGGTATGGATTCCTGTAAGTGGCACAGAAGGAAATCTCCTTCAATATAAGGTAAGTGCAACTGATACGGATGAAGGAAACCCTCATACGGTTACAAATACTTATCAGCTTTACCTTGACAATACTGCACCTGAATTCGGAACGATAACTTCAACAACAAGTGGAAAGAATTCTTTTGTACCTGCAGGCGATACAAGGGTAATGTCTGAATACAAGATAAAGGACAGCAACAAGAGCTTTAACATTGCAAGTCCTGTTACTGAAACTGGTTCAGGATTTGAACGCACGGTCTTCTACCTTATCAGAAAGAAGACAGGTGCTGCATATACAATCAAGAATGATAGCGTTCAGAGCATATTTGATCCATTCTCATTGGACTCTTCAAAGAGACCTGTAGGCGCAAAGGTTGCAACTAGCGATCTTACAGAAGTAAAGGTAAAGCAGGGGTCTTCAGAATATTCTCTTTGGGGAAAAACAATTAGTGGAACCCAGAGAGATAATGATGTAACTTACAATAACAGGTTCTACTCATCAGATATTTCCGGTAATACACATATCCGACAGGGTGGGCTCATCTACATTGGCAACCTCTTGAGACGCATTGAAAAAGTTGATGCTACTAACGGCTATGTGGAATTCGATGAAGATACAAACGGAGGAGCAACAAGTGCCGTATTCATCTATGCTCAGGTTGTAGACAATGCGACAACTGAAGGTGGTTCTCCTTCCGCCGATAACTACGGATTTACATTTACGGAAACAGACGACGGTGACGGAATGCCGGAAAAAGTTGATGTTACATCAAGCGGCGTAAAGTGGAATGCCGATATCCGTTCTGCAAATCTTTCCGACGGTCCTGTAACTCTTGTTGTTATGGCATTTGATAAGGCGGGCAATGTAAGCTGTAAGGAAATCGATACAAGCGTTGCAAATAATGCTCCTCGTATTGCAAAGGTATTCCTTGGTACTGATATCGACGGAAACAGCAGATATGATGCAAATGAATTTGTTGAATACAACTGGTCTGTAAATGAATTTGGACAGGTGCAGACAGACAAATATACTGATGCCATGACTCTCAGGACAAAGGATTACGTCAACGGAAAGAAGAGCGTTAATTCAAGCGGCGCAGGTAACGGAAAGTCATTCATCATCAAGAATGGTCTTGCCGTAGTGCCGGAAATTGTTGGCGGTAATATTGGTTCAGGCGGATCAATCGGCATGGTATACAATCGTAGTGCAACTGCCGCTACATCATCTGCAGGAACAGCTGCTGATCCTAAGGTAAATGACGCTTCAACAACATATTACACATTACCATCAACAGCAGAGTTGACTGACACTGCAAACAGCTTCTATGGTTATACTCTTAGTAACCTGGAAATTTCCGGAAAGACACAGGCTGAATTCAATGCCATTACAAAGGACACAGCAGCAACAATAAACGGAACAGGTAAGGGTATGTCATTTACCTTCTGGGATGAAACAGAAGAAGGCGTAAAGGGTAGCTCTACACAGTCTGCCGTTCTTTATGTAGAAGACTTTGATGTTGACCTCATTGACGTAAATGCTCCGTCGGCTGTGATCCATCCATTCCACTGGAATTCAAAATCTGATAACAGCATAAAGAAGGATGCAAATGGAAATCTTCTTGGTCACATTGAACTTGAAGATGATCTTTCGGATGCACTCAAGACTGCTGACTGGGGAGACGGAACTGCCGGCAAGCCGGTAGATCCAAAGATTTCCGGTAAGGTTGTCATTACAGGCTATGCTTATGATGAAACCCGTCTTGGAAAGATTACTATTGCTGAAACTACAAACAAGTTTACTCTTACAAACTGCTATTCTGAATATAAGAATACAGACGGAACTGTTGCATGGACATCTGCTTCTGGTACAGGCTGGACACTTACTGTAACAAACAAGAGTGCCCCAAGTCAGGAAGGTCACCTTGCTCAGTGGACTCTTGAAATTGATTCAGAAAAGGTATCTGGTGTTGCATGCAAGGATATCAAGTTCACTGTTACTGCAGAGGATGCAACTATTCTTGCAGCAAAGAATGCTTCTACGCCGGGAACAACACAGACATCACGCAGCAAGCAGTCTGATGGAAAGTATTATTATGCAACAGCAGCACAGTATGAACTTGGAAAACTTTATGATTCCGTAGCAGCAGCCGTTGCCGGAACTACAGTTTCTGCAGATGCAACAACTCATGACAAGATTTACGTTCAGGGGCCTGCTGATGGAACTAACACCAATGTTTATGCATACTACCGCGGAACTACCGGATACTACCAGATGGACGTTGTTCCGTATGTAACAAAGGTGACAACGGGGTTGAGTGGTAAATTGAAAACGAGTGTAAGAAATGCTTATTCACGAACAGCAACCGGACACTATATTGTAGGTGAAGGGGAAGACATAACATTTGATGGTTTCAACCTTAACGGAGCAAAATTTGTTAAAACAGAAGCAGATGCAACCTCGGGGATAGGAGAAGCTACTGTTGATTTGACTAGTGGAAAACTTACTGCAACAGCCGCAAATTTACCGAAATCCAGAGATTACAGATTAAAGGTTGGTGATGTTTATACAATCAATAATATAAACAACAATGCAGCAAAGGGATCAGCACCTGTTGGAGAAATAACAGATTCTACATCGTATGAAAAAAAGAGAGATTATGCATATAACAGCAAGGCAAATGACAAGGGTAATAAACTCTTAACAGATGATGTTGTGATTGATGTATGGCAGTTTGACATTGATGCAGCAAAGCCGGAATCTGGTGAACTCCGTGAACCTATTATGAAGATTAATCCCAAGTCCGGAAAAGTTGGATTCGCCTTTGTTGCAGGACCTGCATATGCTTCTATGGCTGGTGGTAGCACAGATTATTCTTATAAATTGTTTCAGAGAAACTATGCTACTTTCAGCAATATCAGTATGGCCTTTGACGAAGCAGGTAACTCTTATGGTACTATGACTGGTTTGGATACTTATCCAAATGGAGCTACTAATACTCTGGCAGGACGCTTTACTTTTGTAACCAGCAAATGGGGTGTAGATACTGACAGTATGGATGATAACTACAATCCTGACAAAAAACTTCGCCTTGAAGCTATTGGTCTACCAGGTAATAATTTGTGTTATGTAAAAGGTGTTTATCCACCATCATATACAATGACAGAAACCCGTTTTGCTTCGCCTTCAATTGTAGCAGTGAACCATGAAACAAATACTTCTGTATATCTGGCTTATTATGATTCTGTACAGGGGCAGATAAGATTCAGGTATACTGATAATTTGGCAGCAACCAAGGGGACTAGCGATGACTTTGTTGATAATACAGGTATAAATGATACTTCAGGTGATAAATTTAAACATGTATTCGAATCTAGGACAAGTAAATTCAGTCTTATTGCAGGTGCAGACTGGCAGAATTATGCTACAGCAGAAAATACAGCAACAGGTCTTACAAAAAAGGTCGGAACAAATTACTTCTATGATACTGGATATAAGGCCGGAAAATACGTTGCTATTGATGTACAAAAGGATGCACATATTGGAATTCAGAATGGAACAATTCAGCGCTTAAAAGACGGCATTGAAGTACTGGAAGGACAGATTATTTGGGATAACCACTGGGAATATAAGGGTGAAAGTAAAGATGTAGCCAATGAGATGAAAGAAAAATACAAAGGAAAGGATCTGTATTTATTGAATTCCAGATTAGAAAAAATTGCTGAAATGACATTTAATGCATGGCCTCAAGACCACGATGAGTATTACAGAAACGCATTTACTGAAACCCCATCGGCTGATGTTGTTGCACAAAATCCAAAATATGTTGTGCTTAAATCTGATGCACAATTTGAGGATGTCCCAAAATACAATTCCTATGGTGATGTCGTAGTTGCAGTTTGGTATGACGGAAAAGACTGTAGGTATGCTTTCAATGATAATCCAACATCAGGTTT
Organism: Treponema sp.; assembly: GCA_024400915.1. Taxonomy (GTDB): domain Bacteria; phylum Spirochaetota; class Spirochaetia; order Treponematales; family Treponemataceae; genus Treponema_D. The sequence goes on along the minus strand of JAKSLX010000016.1, from coordinate 1,114 downwards.
AGATAATGGTGTTGGTGGTGGATGGAAAGGCAACAAAGTTATTTTCTCAGACGGTGGTAAGTTCTGTAATGTAAAAGTTGGTCCTGACGGTTCAATTCATATTGCTGCTAACGTTGACGGTACTTTGAAATATGCATATTTGTCATCATACGATGCAGCATATACAGAAAGTTCAGATTCTGTATTGATAGACGGTTATGGTGACTCAGGAGATCAGATAACAATCGATGTTGGTCAGAAACGGAACAGTAATGGAGCATACGTTGTAGTACCTCATATCGGTTACTATCAGGGAAGTTGTTCAAGACCTGCAGTTGCTGAATTACTTATTCCAGAAAACGGAACTATGAATTATAAACTTGCCGGTGCAGATTCAGACGGTTACTTTACAGGCAATTGGGAAGTATCAATTGTTCCAACACCAAGTGAATTAAGTGATGCGGTTGCAACAACTGATAAAATCAATATTGGCTTGTGGAAAAAAGATATCAACGGAACTAAGGGCGTTGTTACAACGTCTGCAGATACAGTCTTCACTGCAAATGCTTCTGATACCTCAAATAATTCAGGAACAGGAAGTAACGGAAACTGTTATGGAAACGGTACAATAAACCCTATTCTTGGTTATGCTGTAAAAGATTCTACAGGTTCTTATTTGACAGTAATTGAAACAGCACAGAAGAAGTAATCCTTCAAACTAACATCTTACTCCTGGCAGTATTTCTGCAGCCAAGTTTAAGTAAACACATTCAGCACCCGCAGAGATGGGGACATGCTTATGGAAATGGTACTTCAAATGCAGTGCTTGGATATGCAATAAAAATCAATTCAAGTTCCGATGCCATCGAAACCGCACAGATGAGATAATATAAAGTGTACAAACAGAAAAGCCGCTCAGTTTGCTGGGCGGCTTTTCTGTTTGTATAAAGAAAACCTCCAGCTCGGCTGGAGGTTCAGAAAGCTTTAGCTATACACAGAAAAAAGAACCTTCTAATATTCATAGTGCGACAGCCAAGAAGCATTACGAAAATCAGGAGGTTCAAATGGATGAACAAAGTTTAGCTCATACTAAATGGAATTGCAAATATCATATAGTGTTTGCACCAAAGTATAG
>JAKSLX010000015.1 GCA_024400915.1 Treponema sp. | reverse complement strand
TCTACTTTTATGGTTCCCTTCTTCTAAATGTGTCTACCATATGGGGTACAGTTTAGGGGTACAGTTTATCTGGCTCCTTCTGCTAGACCTTCTGCTAGACCTTCCTCTCTGGCCTTCTTGCGCTCATCACGCAGCATAAGCTTTCGCCAGTATTCCTCGTTATACAAAAAATCATACATAATGTCGTTCAACTCCGTTTCATGTTCCTTCAGAAATTCTGACAGCAGTTTTTTGTTCAGGCAAATCCTAAAGGTATCTTTGACTGCAAGCACAATGCTTTCAGGATATTTTTTCCGCATTTCGTCAAATACTTTGCAGAAATTAATATACTGGTAGATTATATCTCCTTCTTTGCTATCATAAATCATTTTGACATTTAATTGTAGTGGTGAAACCGTACCGTCGGGGAAATGATCATTAAGTTTTATCCGTTCAGGGTGGTTTGATTTTTCACCTGTGAATATTACATATACTTCAGGTACAGGCAGTTCAACTGTTGACGATGTAAAAAGGGAAATTTTATTTTTTTCCAAATACCTTTTATATGTTTCCGAAAGATATAGAAGACTGCGGGCTGCCATATTTCCATTCCAAGTTGACTGTGCTTCAACCAATAGAATTAGTCTGCTTCTAAACATAAGCCCAAGATCATTGTAGATACCGTCGGTCATTACGTTTTCTATAGTAATGATTTCTATGTCATCTTCAGTTGCATCCTTTTCTTCCGGATGAAGAACCTTAAAAAGCTGCAGGGCATACTTTTTTCTGCCAAAAAGATTTGTAAAGACAGAGTCCTTTGCTTTGCGTTTATACTTCAATGTTTCTCCTTTCCCACTCATATATCTTATAAACGCGAAAAATATAAAAATGTGCTGTTTTTGAAAAAATAAAATGAAATTCCAGCGGATTTGTTCGCGCCTACGGCGTTCACGGGAATGTCACGCGGATTCGAAAAATCTGACGATTTTTCTGGATGGGAGAATGCTAAAAACTACCGCATATTTAGTATAAGCCGCTTGGTTCCGACTTGCTCAATCGGCGCATCAACACTTTCTATGGACATAGTCATTTGTAATAAATATAAAAAAAAGACCGCCCAAATGGACGGCCTTAATCTTAACAAGTACTAAAGATTAGTCTTCGAATTCGATTTCACATTCGTTGATTGTATCTACGAGAGTAACCTTTCCCTTGAGCGTAGAATTTGCATAAGCATTGAGGTACATACCGAGCTTATACTGTGTAGCCTTTGTATCACCTGTCTTTGCAGCTTCAATAGTTCCTGACTTCTTTGCCGATACATCTGTCTTAAGTTTCTTTGCAGTTGCATCCCAAGCTTCAGAGTTATAAATCTTGATTTTGTAAGAACCATCACCTTCATCAGACTCAACCTTTCCGTCCTTGTCAGTGTCATCACCACCTGCAGCAAGTTCTACATATACTGTTACATCACCTGTAGCTGAGCTGATTCCTGTATTTACAAAGCCTCCTGAGATATCAGCTTCTGTTGCAAGACATCCCGTTTCACCAATCTTTTTTCCATTCTTGTCACAAAAGTTATTTGCTTTGTTGAGGTTTTCCGAAGCTAATGAAACATTTGTATAGTATGAAATATAATACTCAACAGCTCCTGCCTTGTTTCTTCTGAGTCCAACAAGACCAAAGTTCTGTGTTTTGTCCTCATTTTCTTTGACAGCAAAAATCATTCCAACAACACCATCACCATTAATATCCGAACCTGTTGATTTTGGCATAACGATTTCAGCAATTGCAGATGTATGCTTTGTCTTTGTTGTTACATAGTTGCGGTTATAGTTAGTTGTTGTCTTATTTTCAAGAGCAAATTCCTTTCCAAGGCTAAGACCGTCAGCATCATCACCAGCTTTATCAGCACAACCCATAAATGCTCCTGCAACTACTGTTGCTGCCATTACAAGAGCAAGCTTTGTAAATTTTTTCATTCTAATACCCCTCTGAGTAGTTTTTTTAATCACATACATGATTAATACAAATTATATGACACATGTATTTGATTTTCAACAATAATTGACAATTTTTTATAAACTGTCAGATAAAATTTTAGAGGCCATCAAAAATTAAAACGGCATCCCAAAAGAGTCCTCAGTTGCATTATATCTGCTCCCGTCTTCTGATTTATCTTTTCCATACCCTTTGAATTGTTCTTGTCTGAATATGTATCACCTTTTTCAAGTGTTCCATATATAAGGTTGGCTCCTGCATTGAGGCTTACCTTTGAATTCAGCCTGTAATTCAACATTGTATTCAATTTTATCCTTGTTAAATATGAATACTCTATTTCCTGCTGATGATAATCATTTCCTACGTTTGACAAATGATGATCCATGGAACTTGTATATGTGAATGGAGATATCATGAATCCAATGGAAACATCCATTTTCTGTTGTCCCAAAATTTCAGGTTCAAATACTAATTCAGTTCCAAGCCAGGTATAAAAAGTATGCCTGTAATATTCAACGCCCAGAACCTTTACTTTTCTTGCATAAGGACTGGCGTAGCTTTCATTTTGTCCTGTAGTACTGTAGGCATCACGACCATACCAACCATACCCATTTTTTGAAACAAAACTGTCATAGGTATATTGAAGTTGAATCGAAGGTTTTATTGAAAGTTTCTCTGAAATTTTGGACTTGTATTTGAATCCTATTTCTGTGTTTATGTTTTTGAGGGCTTCATTATCATGTATTGTGTAATTGCATTTATTTCCATCAGGATAATTGCTGTCATAGTAGAAATCACTGTCATACATTTTCCCGACAATCTTTGGAAGGCCTACATCACAGTCTGCAAAAATTTCCAGAATTTCATTTTCAAATCCAAGTTTAGCACCGGCATAGAATAGAGGTTTTGTCTCCCATTCAAGACAACTAAGTTCTTTTTCTCCTTTGCTTGAAAAAATGTATTTGTTCAATGATCCATAAGCAAAACCAGTATATGGCTCAATAAAAAAAGAAGTTTCTGGGAAAACTGTACCCATAAAAAGTAATAATGCCAGAAAAAAAGATATTTTAAACTTCATCTTTTCAATCATTTTTAAGCCTTGCCAAATCATTTACTACAGTGGCGGCAATAAGCAAGCCTGCAATCGAGGGGGCAAAGGCCGTACTGCCGGGAGCCATTCCTCCGCCTTTCATTTCTGTACCCTTTTCAGTAACCACAGGAATTTCCGTAGAATATACCACCTTCACATTTTTTATTCCTCGAGATTTAAGTTCACGTCGCATTACCCTTGCAAGGGGACAGACAGAGGTTTTGCTGATATCTGCCACCGTAAATTTTGTGGGGTCAGTTTTATTCCCTGCACCCATACTGCTTATTACCGGAATACCTGCTTCCTTTGCTTTTCGTATGATTTCAATTTTTGCAGAAACTGTATCCACTGCATCCACAATGTAACTGTATCCTGTGAAATCAAAACTGTCACTATTTTCAGGTAAGAAAAAACTTTCTTTTTCTTCTATTATAATGTCTGGATTTATATCCTGACACCTTTCTTTCATTACCTTCACTTTGGATTTTCCTATGGTACTGTGGAGAGCTATAATCTGTCTGTTAATATTGGTTACAGATACTTTGTCATTATCAACCAGCAACAGATGGCCTATACCACTTCTGGCAAGTGCTTCGGCCACGTAACCGCCTACACCACCAACACCAAAGACTGCTACCTTTGCAGCATATAACTTCTCCATGGAACTGGCACCGTAAATTATCTGAGTTCTTGCAAACTGTTCCTTCATCTGTCACCTTCTTTTTTCGGAAATGTCAGGGTAACAGTTGTCCCTTTTATTCCGTCACTGAAAATCTGTACCTGTCCACCGTGTATGTCCATAATGCTCTTAACGATGGCAAGACCAAGTCCTGAGCCTCCCTTTTCTTTATCCCTGTTGTGGGATTCATCTGCACGATAGAATCTTTCAAGAACATGAGGCAAGGCTTCTTTTTTTATGCCAGGGCCATCATCAACTATTCTTAGTTCTGCCCCCCTGTCTGTCACCTTTTCTTCTATTATAATGTTAACTTTATTGGGTTTTGCATATTTTACGCTGTTGGACACGATAATGGTCATGGATTCATAAAGCAGTTCTGCATCACAGAATATGGTATCTGTCCCCATATCTGTAACTGTTACCGTAGCATTTTCTGCCCAGGCTTCTGTATCCTCTTTTAATCTCAAGGAAAGATCCATAATGGATACAGATTTTTTTTCTAGTTTTATGGCACCCCTTTCAAGTCGCGAAATCTGAAGGAGATTATCCACTATGGCCTGCATTGTATGAACTTCTGCCGTAAGTCGTCCTATAGATTTTTCCAGCTGAACGGGATCATCCTTTCCCCAGCGGCGTATCAGGTTTGCATGTCCCGCAATTACTGCTATGGGAGTCTTCAATTCATGGGAAACATCCGAAGTAAACTGCTTTTCCCGTTCAAAATCCTGTTTCAATCTTGAAAACAAAGTATTGAAAGTTTCTGCAAGGCGATCAAATTCATCACCGCTACCTGCTATCTCAAAATGATTTTCGCTTGCATAGCTCATTTTTTTTGCAGTTTCTGTCATTTTTTTTACAGGACTGATTGTTGACTTAATTATAAAATACGAAGCAAGGAAAGAAACTAAAATCAGCGGCAGACTGAATAGCATTATGGCAAAATTCAGTTCCTTCAGGAGTCTGGTTGCAAAATCACGTTCCATATTTACGGAAACCTGAACAACGTAATTTTTCCCGGAGAAATCAAAGGAAAGAGTTCTATAGAGAACATTTAGGTCGCCGTCTATAAAGTAGTTCTTTTCTATATAATTGATGGCCTTTTCCTCTGCTTTGGGAAGATTTCGGATGAAAGGGTCATTGGAATAGACTGTTCTGCCACCATCATCTTCATAGATACAGACAGATACAAAGTACGGAATTTCCATGAAGTCAGATTCTGTCACCATATCTGGCCCTACATTTTCTATGATTTTTCTTGCAGATTCTGCTGTATGAGAAAGAAAATTACTTTGCCTTTTTCTGTCGTTCTGCCTGATAACAAAGGCAAAAAGGAGTACAAACACAAGAATCAGAGTAGCAATGAGGCCAGAAAAAATCAGAGAAAGTCTTAGAGCCTTAGACCTGAGAAAGGATTTTTTCAATTTTTCTGCTCCGACCTGATTACATAGCCAGCACCACGGACGGTGGAAATGATTCCTTCCCCCAGCTTGCTTCTTAAATAGCGGACATAGACATCAACTGCATTTACATCAATGCTGTGGCCTTCGCCCCAAACCTTGTCGATGATAGCATCGCGGCTTAAAACCACATCCAGATTAGACATAAGGCACTTTAAAAGCAGGTATTCAGTTTTTGAAAGTTCTACCAGTACGCCGTTGTTTGTTACTTCCATGCTTTCCGTATTTAGAACCAGGTTGCCGATTGTATAAGACTTTCCTTCCGCATTTGCTTTGTCACTTCTACGTATAACAGCCCTAAGGCGTGCAAGGAGTTCTTCAATCTCAAAAGGTTTTGCTATGTAGTCGTCGGCACCGGCATCAAGACCATTAACCTTGTCGTAGGTTTCTCCGCGGGCACTTACCATAATGACCGGAACAGAAGATGTCTTTCTTATTCTTCTCAGAACCTCGAGTCCACTGAGTTCCGGAAGCATTACATCAAGAAGAATTACATCGGGAGCAAAGGACTCAAAAAATTCCAAAGCTTCCCTTCCGTTTACCGCCCTCTTTATTTCAAACCCTTCATGTTCAAGTTCCAGGATTTCAAATTCTGCAATGCCATCATCATCTTCTACTACAAGTATTTTTTCCATAACTTAATGCCGTCCTTTTACTATTTCAGTTCCGCTCTGAATGTTTTCAAATTCATTTTCCAGCAGGCTATCACCTTTGTAAGATTCAATTCCATCAAATTTCAGAGAATAGGCTTCATCCTCAGCATTGATTATAGTTACCCGAACGCTTTCGCCTCTTCTTCCAAAATGAAAGAAGACATTGGACCCGCATTTTTTTCCGTTTAAGAGAACAGTCTCTGAATTTACTGTTCGTGGATCAATGGGCATAGAAAACCTGACAGTAATTTCCATAAGGGAATTCTCACCGTTATAGTTTTTCTGAGCCGTGAGTATTTTTACCATGAATTCCTGCTGATCTGTCTTAATTCTCATTCCACGATAGGGAACATAATCCCTTTTTGAAGGATTACTGCCATCAGCATACGACATGTATGAGAATAGCGCAGACAGAACAAATATAAATGCTATTTTCTTCACCATACTAATTCTAAATTAAATATGAAAATTGTCTAGAACAACCTCAGAAAGATTAAAGATTTCTAATTTAGTAAAAATCTCTTTTTAATGATTTGCGTATAGGATTGAGTTATATTTATTTTCAGAATGAATGAAAAACATTCTAAAAAAACCAAAGCAATAAATAATTGCTCAGGAGGAATACTTATGAAACTTAACAAAATCAAAAAAGCAGTTCTTGCAGCTGCAATGGTCGTAATCGGTACAACTTGTGTTTTCGCACAGAAACAGGATAGGAAAGATGGTCCTGCTTTCAGAGGACATCACGTTCCTTTTAATTTTGGCGAAAAGCAGGTCATGGGTACCGTAAGCTCAGTTAATGTTGATGCCAATATCATCGTTATTACAGATGCTGACGGTAAGAGCAAAAAGATTCATGTGAATCCTTTGACAAAAATTGCCCGTGTTGAACCAAAAAGAATTCCTGCTAAGGCAAAGAAGGGCGACAAAAAGGACAAGGATAACATGCCTTTCCCATTCTCAATTGAAAAAATCGAGATTAATGACCTTAAGGCAGGTCATTGGATTACTGTACAGAAGTTCAACACTGATACAGAAACAATCGAAGCCCTGAACATCAGCGTTCACAACTGGCGCCAGATGCTTCCTCCCCTTGATACAAGCAACGCAAAATAACTGAATGCATCAAATGCTTGAAAGCAAGGCTTCGCAACCTTCAAGTACATCGCTGTAAGTTTCGTCGAAATTATGCGTGTACCAGGGGTCTGCGATGTCACGGGGGTGATCGGTGTAGTCAAGGAGCATGTGCACTTTGCTTTCACTGTCGCCCCCTGTTATTTTTAAAATGTTGCGGATGTTCCAACTGTCCATTCCAAGAATTAAATCAAAAGCTTCATAGTCGCTTTTTTTCATCTGGCTTGCCCGATGGGGATTCATTGGAATTCCAACCTGCTGCATTTTTCTTACGGTTCCTGGATGAGGCGGATTGCCGATTTCTTCCGTACTGGTTGCTTTTGAATCTATGAAAAATTCAGCTTCCCTTCCGGCTTTCCTTACCAGATTCTTCATTACAAATTCTGCCATTGTTGAACGGCAAATGTTTCCGTGACATATAAATAGAATTCTCGTCATGGAATATTTGTAGCAGAATTTTGCAATTCAGTATATAATTTTAAAATTATGGAAAGGAAGAGATTTGCACTTTTTATAGATTACATTGAATCTGTCTATTCACAGAGGCTTATTGAAGGTGCCACAAAATTTTTCAGCACCAAAGACGTCGAATTTCTTGTTTTCCCTTGTGGCCCACTTAATTACCTTGGGCATAATTTTGGATATCAGCGCCTAGCCATCGCTTCCCTCATCAACAAGAACAACATTGACGGTGTCATTTTCATTTGTGGCTCACAGGAAACAAATTCCACTACAGACCAGATTCACTCTTACCTTAAATCCTTCATGAACATTCCCGTTATCTGTATTGGCCACGACTACAGCGACTACCCCTGCATCATCAACTCCAGCGATGACAGCATGATCCAACTGGCAGAACACATCATAAAAAAACACAAGTGCAGGAATCCTGCCATCTTCGTTCCAAAAACACCTTCCCTTGATATTCTTCAGCGCATCAAGACTTTTAATTCCACCTTAAAAAAATACAACATAGAAGTTGCCAACGAAAATATCATCAAATGCGAAAACCTTTCCTACAACAGTGCAATTGATGGACTTCAGGATTACAAAAAGCGCTACGGCAAATTCCGTTTTGATACCATTGCCTGCATTACTGATTCCCTTGCCTTTGCATCCATTGACTATCTTACTTCCTGCAATGTAAAAATTCCAAAGGATGTTGTTATTACCGGTTTTGATGATGAGGATGACGCCACCTCCTATTCTCCTACTTTGACCACCATAAATCAGAATGTAGAAAAACAGTCTTACTACGCTGCAAAAATTCTCTACAAAATGGTTTACAAAGGAAGGTTTAATACTGATACCGTCACCATTCATTCTTCCTGCTTTTTCAGACAATCGTGTGGATGCCTGCCATTGGGTTCCGATAAAAAACTATACAAGGACTTTAAGGGGAAAGAACATACTTCAAAGAATTTTAAGGATGGATTCTTTGAACTTTCTCAGTGGAACTACAACAAGTCCAGCATGATTAAAATCATCCAGCTTTATTCAAATCTTGAAAGCGGAATTTTAATTGATGATCTTTCGGAAAGAATTGAATCCGATTTCACTTCCCTTAAAATTTCCAAGGCTGCTGTTGTTCTTTTTGACAAGCCTGTTGCAACGGACAAATTTGAATATTTTCCAATTCCGTCAAAGGCACACGTCTTGAGTTCTTTTGATCAGGAAGTAAACCTTCACTTCAACATTAAAAACGGAAAATTTTCTTTTAACCCGAATCAAAATATCATTCCGGATGGACATATAGCCACACTTAACGAAATGACCGTTTCATCCATTTACTGCAATTCCATTCTTTACGGCTATTTGCTTTTTAAACCCGGACCGCTTGATCCTGCAGTTTACGGCATTGCAATAAAGATGCTTTCTTCTACAATCGCCAGGGCAAGCGATTCCTACGAAGCCCTCAGGAAAAAACGAGCACTAGAACTTGAAAACAGCAACATAAGGCTTGTTTCCGTTACTGACGAGATGACGGGATTGCTCAACAGGCGCGGATTCATTTCCCACGGCAAGGAAGCCATAGCAAATTCAATTAAGAACGGGAAAAAAGGCCTCGTACTTTTTGGAGATATGGATGGTCTTAAAGTTATCAACGACACCTACGGCCATGCAGCAGGGGATACGGCAATCAAGGCAGAGGCTGAAATTCTCAAAAGCCTTTTCCGCTCTTCGGACATAATCGGAAGACTTGGAGGCGATGAATTTGCCATTGTTGCTCCGGAGTTAAATGCAGCCAAATTTGCCGAGATGAAAAAGATTATACAGAGCAAGTGCGCTGAATACAATGAAAAGTCTGGGGAAAGCTTTACACTTTCCATCAGCATAGGGTGCGTTGAATTCAACGGAAACGAAGAAGCAGACCTTGAAAAGCTCCTTGCCATTGCCGACAACGAGCTTTATAAGGAAAAGCAGTCAAAATACAGAACAAGAAGGGCTATTCAAGAATCGTAATCTCTACGCGGCGGTTTCTTGCCTTTCCAGCTGCCGTCGAATTGTCTGCCACTGGCTTTGTTCCTCCTGACCCCTTTACGATGAATTTATCTGCACCCACACCTCGCTTTACAAGGGCCCTTTTTATTGAATCTGCACGTTCCAAGGACAGCTGCATCTCTCCCTTTGGATTACCGACACTTGCGGTGTGTCCCTCTATAAGAATCATCTGATCTGGCACCATTTTAAGAAGAGCTGCAATGTCATCAAGGCGCTGGCTTTCGCCTCCCAAAAGTTCTGCACTGTCTGGCTTGAATTTTAGGTTCTGCATCGTAAGGCGGATTCCTGCAGCTGTATTTTCAACTGTAACCTTGGTTTCTCCTGTGGATGATTCTGCACCCATATTACTTACTTTAGCCAAAGCATTTTCTTTTTCTGCTCCCATACCAATGCCAGAAATCGCAGAGTCCTCCAACCTGTCACCAGAACTGCCCCCTGCTTCTGTTCCTGAAGCCTTATCTGCCACCTTGCCTGTATCCATCCAGGCAGAATCTGTTACTAGATTATCCATAATTTCCTTAAGTTCTTCTTTGGATACAGATGCTATGCGCTGAAGAGCTGGGAAAAGCTTTTCCTTGTCGTATGCAGGAGGGTATTCCGTAAACATGGAAATTGTACCCTTAAAGGCAACTTTGGTCCCATCCATATATTGGAATTCTTCATCGACTGTATCCCTAACAACCAGAGCATTGCCTGTCACCTTGCTTACAAGTATGTTTGCCTTATGGCTACCCTGGGCAAATTTCAAATCCCTGTCACCACCAAAATCAAGGGTTGCAGCCAGGCCATATCGCGTTGCCCACTGCGCACCGATTACATAGACTTCTTCCCCATGAAAACTGTCATCTCGAAGGTAGGTGTATTCAACATAAATAGGCATCTTTGTTTTTACGCCTTTGTTTAAAGGATCCACCACACGCTCTGCCTTTGCCTGCCATCTGTCACCATATTTTATGGCTTTTCTTGTAAAAGCAGGGAAACTTCTGAAAGTCGGATAGCCATTATCCTTGATCATTACCAGCTGTCCGTCAGGAGTTATCTTGAATGTCGAAGGAATTGAATTGTTGATTTCCTCTCCAACGGATGCCCTTGCACGCATGGTTCCTTCCGCAACATAGAAATTACCGTCATAATAACTGTCCTTAGGATTGCCTCCCTTAGGAACTCCCATAGGACTGATGAAGGAACGGATTTCACGGCTTACAAGCCCAGTATACTTTCCGTTGTCGTAGCGTCGAAGATCTGTGCGTTCAATGTAAATGTAACTCCCACTGCCGTTATATTGAAGGAGCGTTTCCTGCCCATATAGTGGCATGGCAACTAAAGCCAATATTATTGTCGATATCAATATCAAGAAGATTTTCTGTACTCTGTTCATATTTTTATTATCGGAGTATAATCGCAGCTATGAAACACAATATGCAGATTTTACAGGAACTGGCCGTAAAGAACGGACCACTTTGCGTTGGACTTGATACTGACCCATCATATATTCCAGAATCAATACTCAAGACATTTGAAAGCCCAGCCCAGGCTGTACTTGAATACAACAGGCAGCTCATCAAGAAAATTGCAGAGGACAAAAGCGCCTGCTGTTTTAAGGTTCAGATTGCATACTATGAGGCAATGGGAATTGAAGGAATCAAGGTTTATGCCGAAACCCTTAAGCTGGTAAAGGAATCGGGACTCATCTGCATTTCAGACATCAAGCGCGGAGACATTGCGGCAACTGCAGGTGCATACGCAAGGGCGCACTTTACCGGTGACTTTGAAACAGACATCATCACTATCAATCCTTACATGGGATTCGACACGCTCAAACCTTTTACAGAATACTGCACAAAAGCAGGCAAAGGAATCTTTGTTCTTCTGAGGACAAGCAACCCTGGCATGGTGGATATTGAACAGAAGGAACTTAAGGACGGCGGAAGAGTTCTTGATCAGGTTGGAAATGAACTTGAAAGAATAAGCCAGGAAATGAAGGCTACCTATCCAGACCAGACTTGTTCTCCTGTCGGTGCTGTTGTCGGCTGTACTGAAGAAAGCGATGCCAAGGCATTGAGGGATGCATACAAGGACATCTACTTCCTTATCCCAGGCTACGGTGCCCAGGGTGGAGATGCTAAGATCTGCGGAACTCTCATGAAGGAAGCAGGCGGAACAGTAAACTCTTCACGCGGAATTCTCTGCGCATGGAAGAAAGATTCTGACTGCACTGCAAAGGTAGAAAATGGAACCGTTACAATGGCAGACATCGTAACTTCCGCCGCAAAGGCTGCCATTGCTTCAAAGGAAGATTTGCTTAGATTCTGATTTTGATTTTCCATTCATCAAAAACCCCATGGTTGAAATTGTCTTTAGCCATGGGGTTTTTATTTTAAGATGAATTCATTTACGAAATTACTGTTTCAATCAGACGGCCATTTTTGTACACAAGCTTAAGAGAAAAGAACGGTGCATTTTTTTCTATCAGGTCAAGGAACACGTAATCCCCTTCCCAGAAATTCAGGTTTTTGAATTCCGATTTTTTTACCCATTCAAGCTTTCCTTCATCGCAGTCAATGAGCTCTCCGGAAAAATCATCGCTTGTGTAAAGGCACATGTATTCGCACACGTCATCCTTTCTGTCCTCACGGCTTACAAAGGTTACGATTCCGCGGAATTTATATGAATTCAAAACAAGGCCCGTTTCTTCCTTTACTTCACGCAGAAGGCAATCTTCTGGGCTTTCGCCGAATTCGAAATGACCTCCAACTCCGATCCACTTGTCTTTGTTTATGTCGTTCTGTTTTTTTACGCGGTGAAGCATGAGGTAGCAGCCGTCTTTTTCAATGTAGCAAAGTGTAGTCAATGGCGATTTCATTTATTCCCCCTGTTGGAAATTGCAAGACCTGCGATTGTAAGCACGCAGCCCACAGCTCCAAGAACTGTCAGTTTTTCTCCAAGAATGAAGAAAGCAAAAATAATCGTTACAACTGGAATCATGTAAATGCCGACGGTAACTTTGACGGTGCCAAGAGTCTTGCAGGCAACGTTCCACACTACAAAGCAGAAAGCGGAAGCACCAAGACCAAGGAAGCAGAAATTTGCCCAGGAAACCAGACTTGAAAATCTTTCCGCATTTTTCTGTGCATCCATGTTCAGGTAGAAGGAACTCGATGGATCATTTTCAAAAATCCCGAAAACTGCAAAAGGAATCATGGTGATCACTGCGTAAAAAAACATCCGTCTAGTACAGAGAATCCTGTCAAGGTTCATGCTGTTGATTTTTGAAACGGCCATGGAATAGAAGCCCCAGCAGACCGCAGATGCCAAGGCAAGCAGATCGCCCTTTGGATTGAAATGAAGGCCCGAAGCTCCGTTCAGGCTGACAAGAACGATTCCTGAAATTGCAATGATGAATCCCACTACAAAAAATATGGTGATGTGTTTTTCCTTAAAAAAAATCTGGGCAATGATGGCGGTGAACATTGGACAGATGGAAACTATGATGCTTACGTTTGATGCAGTTGTAAATGAAATGGCTGCGTTCTCCGTAAACTGATAGATGATGATTCCCGAAAGTCCCGCAAGGAAAAACCAGACATTGTCTTTTTTGTTCTCCAGCTTTAATGAAACAGGCTTGATGATCCAAAGTCCAAGGTATGCAAGGATGAATCTTACAAAAAGAATTTCAAAGGCAGAAAAATTTTTCAAAAGGTATTTTGTTGAAACAAAAGTTATGCCCCAGATAAAGATGGTAATTACCGCAAAAAAAATTCCAAGGGATTTTGGACAGGCTGAACTGTTTTTCATGGTGTCCTCCTTTACGATTTTGTTTTCATTTTAAAAATAAAAAAAGCTCCATGCAGAACATGAAGCTTTGTAGTGGGCGCTGAGGGGATCGAACCCCCGACATTCTGGGTGTAAACCAGACGCTCGTACCAGCTGAGCTAAGCGCCCGACGTGATTAAGAATATATAGAATTTTCACTTTTGTGTCTAGAGGGAAAGAAAAAATTCTCCCTCTAAATGTTGCTGCAGAATTCTATCAGTTCAGCCTTGTGCTTCAGAAGATCTTCCTTATTTTCTACCGATGTAAATCCAATTCTTCCAGCACATTCGATTTCGAGATGGCCGTAAAAATGTTCGATGGTCTGAATCAATCTTTCGCATTCGTGCATTCCAGGTCCTGTTCTCTGAACGATGGAATAACCTTTTTTTCCTGCCAGTAATTTTGCATGAGGTTCATGGGTGTTGCACCATGGAGTCCACCTGTCGATGAACACCTTGAACTGGCCTGGAACATCTGCCCAATAGGAAGGAGCACAGGAAACGATTACATCTGCATTTTCGAATTCCTTTACCACAGACAGAAAATCATCCTTCAAATTGCACTTCGCCGTTTCGTGGCAGGTTCTGCATCCTTTGCAAAATTCAATTTTGTAATCGTCGATGCAGATGGATTTTACTTCATATTTTTCATTCAGTTCTTCGATTACGATTTTTACCATTTCTGCCGTAGCCCCATTTCTGACGGGACTGCAATTTATTACCAGTGCTTTCATTTTTTCCCCTCTTTTTTGAACCCATTATAATTTTCTTTATAGACTTTGTAAAATTCTATTTTCAGTTTATTTTAAGAAAATTGCCAGCATGTTCATTATGACATTTTCTTGATTTTTGTCATAATGAAACTTTCATTGAATTTTACCTTGCATAGTGATACTTTTTTCTTATGAATGAAGTTTTGATCCACGAAAAGGCGGACAGAATCCGCGATGTAATCCGCTACATAAAAAAATTCAAGAATGCCGTTGTTGTCGTTTATCTTGACGACAGGCTTCTGGACAGCCCGAATTTTTCAAGCCACATCCGCGACCTATGCCTGATCCACGAAGCAGGACTCAAGGTCATTCTTGTTCCTGGAGCCGCAAAGAGAATCAACGAGATTTTAACAGAGGCGAACATTGAATGGACATTCCATGACAACTGCCGCATCACTCCACCAGAAGCAATGCCATTAATCAAGATGGCGGCCTTTGATGTTTCTAACCAGATCATGACTTCCTTTGCAGGAGAAAAAGTCACATCGGTAATAGGAAACTGGGTTCGCGCAAGAAGCAAAGGTGTCATAGACGGATTTGACTATGGTACCAGCGGAGAGATCGACAAGCTTCAGATTGATGCCGTAAAGACGATTCTTGACAACGGCTTCATCCCTATCTTCCCTTGCATCGGTTGGAGTGCAGCGGGTAAACCATACAACATTTCATCAGTACAGTTGAGTCAGCAGATTGCCATCCACCTTAAGGCAGACAAGCTTTTCTACATGGTGTCAGATGCAGAAATTTCTACCGCCAGCTTTACAATCCCAGAAAACATCGGAACTTCATCAGAAGGAACTGTTCCTGCAATGAATATTGAAGAAGTTGACCAATTTATTGAAACAAACAAAGCATTGTTAAATTCCGAGAAAATTCAGGGAAATTCTACCGAACCTTTGGTAGTTTCTGAAGAAAATAAGGATGTTTCACGTGAAACAATCTTCACTTTGCTGAAACTTGCCAAGACAGCCTGCAACGAAGGAGTTGACCGTGTACACATAATCAACGGATCCATCGACGGAACTGTTCCATGTGAAATCTTCAGCGACCTGGGATCTGGCACCATGATCTACACCAACAACTACGGAAAGATCAGGGCCATGACAAGAGACGACATTTCTGAAGTCATCACCCTCATGCAACCTTTTGTAAACCAGGGAATACTCCTTCAAAGAACAAAGGAACAGCTGGACAACCAGTATCAGAACTACATTGTATATGAACTTGACGGTGCAATCCGTGCCTGTGCTGCTTTGGTACCATACCCAGACGGCCAAATGGAAATCGCAGCTGTAGCCGTGGACAAAACCTGCTCAAACATCGGCATCGGTCCAAAGATGATAAAGTTTCTCGTGAAACAGGCAAAAGAAAAGAAAGCCACTGGACTGTTCCTTCTTACAACACAGACATCGGACTGGTTTGAAAACCTTGGCTTTACGCCATCAGAAATTTCAACCCTACCACAGCAGAGAAAAGAAAAATGGTCTCCAGAAAGAGGTTCTAAGGTACTTAGATATAAAATCTAACACTTATAGCCAAATCAACAGAAAAGGTCTGACAAGTAAGACAAGATCCTCTGAATCCGTTTCAGAATGATGTAAGATGCTTACCTGTCAGACCTTTTTTTGTTTCACGTGAAACAAATTCAAATAAGCCGAGATTTATATCGTTCACTTACACTTCCGCCATGTATAATATTTTATAAATCTCAAGAAACAAGAAAGCCATATATTTCGGAATATTTACAGCAACAAGCAACCCACACCCGATAATTGCTGCTTATTCCATACAGTAATCGTAAGATTCGTTTCACGTGAAACAAAACTTACCTATGAAAATTGAGTCCACTGAAAAAGGTGTCATTCTCGTGCTAGACACGGGAATCCATTTGCGTAAACCCTTATTTAAAAAGGCGATATACGGAAATAGTGTTGCGGCGCCAATTGGACTTGGCAACGTAGTTTCGAGAGACTCAACCACCACATATAATACAGCAACACTTTCTACAGACATAACCTTCAAAAAATTGATTATCAGAGCCCGATAATGACAAAACTCAGGGAGTCGAATCCTATCTATATTAGCTTTCAACAGTCAAAGACTTAGCCTTATGCTCACTCAAACATTATTCAAAACCATGACGAAAACTTTTAAATTGTTTCACATGAAACATTCTTAACACCACAGAGACAAAGAAAAGAAGATGTTTCATGTGAAACAATTTCAACAATAATTATAAATCAGAGCATCATAAATAAGATTCAACAAACAACCTCGCCACAGAGAAGCAAGGTATGTAGTTTTTCCCGAGACTCAATACAACTTCTTCGACACGAAATCACAGCAAGTAGTATGGGTGAAGCGTAAGAACCAAAGGCAAAATCCACCTTTTATACAGAGATTTATCGCAAAAATGTGGAAAACTAGGTGAAAAACGTGATAAAAAGAACTTTCCACCACGTGCAAGCCTATATAATATATAGAGTTAGATACATAAAATCACAGAATTCATACTGTGGATAAGTGGTGTAGAATTCAAATGTTTCACATGAAACAAATTCACTATTCATAAATTTAGAAAATTTATATATGGAATTCATGAATTCAAGACAGTATCAAAATAAAAGGCTATGTACGGAAAATAATGTTGCAACTCCGATTCAACCACCACATAACATGTAGCAAGAGTTTCTCAGACATAGCCAAAATAAAAAAGCCAGCAGAAAAATACTGCCAGCTTTACCAATAGGAATTCGTCATCTAGAAATTTTCAATTATTCCTTTTAAGGAATCAAAAACAAAATCTGTAACTTTTCCTGTATCCTCATTTGGCCCTACCCTATCAGGAACCATTATGGTAACAAGACCTGCCCCCTTTGCACTTCTTAGACCATTGAGACTATCCTCAACGGCTGCACATTCTGAAGGTTCAAGTCCAAGATGATTTACAGCGGTGGCATAAATTTCAGGATCAGGTTTGCTGTTTGTCACCATGTCTCCGCAGATGAGATATTCAAAATAATCATAAAGACCAGCATCCTTTAACTGCTTCTCCACAACAACCTGCCTTGTAGAGGAAGCAAGGGCCAGCCTATAACCTTTTTCCTTGAGATAAGAAAGGCATTCCATTGCATGCGGTTTTGTCGCAATACCTTCCTCAGCCTCAATCTTCTTAAAATAACTTGATGTGGCTGCCATGTAAGAATCCACATCAAAACCAGCACCAACTTCACGAAGAATTATTTCGCGGCTGGTTTTCTTGTTCGTACCACGGCAAAGAGAAATGATCCTCATGGCATCTTTAGGATCCAAACCAAAATCCTTTGCAGCAAGTTCCCATGTTCGATCGCAAACCGATTCCGTGTCCAGAAGAACACCGTCCATATCAAAAACAAAACCTTTAATCATGGGAAAACAATACAACATTGCAGGAAATTAAACCACCGCTAAAAACTCCCCTACCCCACCACACAAATTTCAACTTGCAACCGTAGGGCGCATTTTCCCCATCCAAAATTTTATAATGTCAATAAACATTAAGAACAACAAAAATCAGCGGAACTGGGGTTTGTGTCAAAACACGACTTGCAACCGAAGGGCGCACTGGAGTGGATTTGACACAGTTCCCAGTGGGAGCTGATTTTTTTATTATCTAAAGAGTGTATTGACATTATAAATTAACAATGTTAAGTTAACCTTGTTATGAGATTACCAAACAAAGAACTTGAAAACCAGATTCTCCTTGCAGCCATCGAACTGCTCATGGAAAAAGAGCCTGCAGAAATCGGAATGCGCGACGTTGCAAAAAAATGTAGCGTAAGTGCAACATCAATCTACAACTACTACAGGGACAAGAATGAACTTTTCATGAAGATTTCCCTTTCCTGCCTGGCAGAACTTACGGAGAGAATGAAGTCTTCCCTAAAAGATGTGGAAGATCCTGTTGAAAAAATCAGAACATCTCTGAAAGTTTACAGAGACTGGTGCTTTGAAAAACCAAAGGTTGCAGTGCTTATTTTTTCAAAGCTGGAAGAAAATATCGGAGATGAGGACATCATGAATTTTTATGTCTGCAACAGGATGGGAGAAAATCTCCTTGCAGAATGTAAGGACAAGGGAATTTACAAAGGCAACGACATTCACCTTGATACGGGAATAATAATTTCCGGAATGTGGGGATGCATTGAATCCATCATTACAAAAAGAGCGGATCCTGATTTCTGGAACGAAGGTGTTGCTTTCACAGACAGGTTTATTGAAATGATGGTATCAACTCTTATTGGAGAAAAATTATGAAAGTTCTGGTGCTTAACGGAAGCCCAAGAAAAAACGGCACCATTGAAAAAATTTTAAGAGAAATTACAGACGGAACCGACTGTGATTTCGTGGATGTACACCAGTTGAATTTCGACTGGTGCCACGGATGCATGTCCTGCAGATCAAAAGGAAACTGCATTCTTGAAAAGGATGATGCACACGTCATTGCAGAAAAAATAAAGGCAGCAGATGTTGTGGTCATCGGTTCACCATGCTACTGGGCAAACATGAGCGGAAAATTAAAAATGCTTTTTGACAGAATTGTCTATGCCATGATGTCGGAAAGCAAAAGCGGAATTCCAGTTCCGCTTAACAAAGGAAAAAAATGCATCATAGCAACTGCATGCACAACCCCCTACCCTTTCAATCTTCTGGCAAAACAAAGTTCAGGAGTTGTAAGGGAAATCAGGGAGATAACTAAATATGCAGGATTTAAATGCATCGGAGTAATACAGAAAGCTGGAACAAAAAAATCCCGGGAGCTTACAGAAAGAGAATTTGCCAGGTGCAATAGACTGAACAGAAAATTAAAAAAAATTGAATTTCAAAGGAGCATAAAATGAAAAAAACAAAATTGCTTTTCTCCATACTTTGTACGGTAATCACATTCAGCGTGGCTGCTGAAAACACATTTGATTTTTATTCGGTGACGGATTTCGGCTACTATCCAAAATCGGATGTGGTATCAGGCGGAACACACTTTGCACCGGTAACAGGTCCATATTCAGGAGTTGAAGCAAGGGAAACCTTAAAGGCTGTCTACACGATTCCTACACCGGGAAACAATTTTCTTACTGAAGGAAACAAAATTTCCTTTGAGGGTGCACTTGCATTGACCCCTGTGTCATTGACACCAAAATTCAGTGTTTCCTACACGCCAGTTGCATTCCTCAATCTTTCCGCAGGTGCTGAAATCGGAACTGGATGGGAAATCCTTGGAATCAAAAGCATGTCCTGTTACGACAAAGAAGAAGCTGAATACAAACAGCAGGATGCATTCGGAACTTACTTCTACAAATTCTGGGCATGTCCTACAGTCATGTTTGACCTTGCGGCGGTGTGGCCTGGAGACTGGCATCATGTAGTCGCAGTAGCTTCATGCGAATTCAATTATTCTGCCCTTGCCGGAGCAGACGATGATGATGAGCTCTTCCAGTGGGAAACAACACCGGGGAAAAAAGCAGGTGCTGGAATTTCACAGAATTACATTCTTGGATATCAGATGCCTTACAAGCTGAATCTTGTGGGAATAAAGTTCAATGTGGATGGATATCTATTCAAAAACATTGATGTTCAGTACAGAAAATATAAGATAGACTACAAGACCTATTCCCTTGCGGGAGTATTCAGCGTTCAGTTCACGGAAAAGGATTCCCTCTTTGGTCTTGTTGAATTCCGTACAAGAAGAAGCTATGAGGAATTTTCAAAATACCATGATGATGGAGAAAGCAAATACGAACCGCTTATGAACTATAGCGGACACGAATGGTATTTCCAGAGAGTGGGTTTCAGCTATACACATAAATTCTAGAATTTTGAGAGGAATAAAATGAAGAAATTTTTTGCATCGTTTTTATTGAGTGCCGCCGCCGCCTTTATATGGGCGGAAAAAATTTCGGTTGCAGTAAATCCGGGTGAGGCATATTCAAACCGCGCACCACAGATTGCAGTATGGATTGAGGAATCAGACGGGACATACGTTGACACATTGTTTGTAACAAAGAAGACTTCGGGAAACAAATGGATCGGTTCGCCAAAAGACGGAAGACCGGAATCTTTGCCTGACTGGTACAAGGCAAAAGGACAGGATCCTGCAGAAAAAATTTCAAAAGCTGATCTTGATGCCACAACAAGCGCCACACCAAAAAAAGGCATGGTAATTGAAAAGGATCTGACCTTTGAAAAAGGAAAGACATATGTATTCAAATGTCAGGCAAACCAGAGTTTTGATTACAATGAATTCTATACAAAACAGAATTCCGGTGTAGACGGACAGCCAGCAGTTCTTTACGCAGGTGAAATAATTCCGGATGGAACTGAAAAAGAAATAAAGCTTGAATTTTCAGGAAGCAGGGAAAACCTTACAACTGCGGATAAAATTATTGAAAGCATTTATGTAGTCATAAAGTAAAAACATAACATAGAAAAATATGAAAACCTACCAGTCAGTACGAGTCCAGCAAAACCGCTAGATATCGTCGCTACATGCAAAGCCCTGCAAGGAAACTATCTTTCAGGGCTTTGAATGTTTTTGCTGGCCTCTTCCTTCCTTCTCGGTTTTCATATAATTCATCTTTAATTTACTTTATTCTTTAATAGAACTTTCCAAAATTGATTAAAGATCAATGTATTCTTTAGGCTTGAAGTTGTCTGCCATGGACCAGGTGTGGGCCCTGCCGTTCTTAAGCCTGAATATCTTGAGGAAGTCCTTTACTTCTTCCTTTGATTTTCCCCACTGCCTGATAAATGCGCGTGACGGGTGGTTGTAGATTTCCTCAAAAATCTCATCGCTTTCATCGAGTTCAAATTTTCCTTCAACGCGGACCTGAGTTCCCTTGCACTGGAAACAAAGCTCAGCATTTGGATTTGCCATAAGCTGCTTGTAAAGTTCCTTGAAAGTTCCCGTGTGGAAAATGATTCCGTCTTCGCATGCCTTGAACATGAGGATTCCGCGGACACGAGGGAATCCGTTCTCATCCACTGTGGCAAGATGCATCACAGGATTTTCATTCATCATCTTAAACAATTCTTCCTTTGTCATAAAAAGAGCCTCCTAAATAAATGATTTAACTGGATACATGATACTCATATTCAGAATCAAGGCTTTTAAAAATCGCTCAAGAATTTGCTATTTTAGGTAGTGTTCCCTGTAGTCGCTTGGACTCATTTCATAGACTTTTTTGAAAGCGGCGGAAAAATGGGAAAGGGATGAAAAACCGCATTGTACGGCGATTTCGGAAACTGAAAAATCATTTCTCCTGAGAAGCTTCAGTGATTTGTTCAATCGAACAGAGGTAAGATAGTTCTTTGGAGAAGTTCCGACTTCCTTTGTAAAAAGCCTGTTGAAATTTGAGACGGACATGTTGGCGTTCTGTGCAAGATGGGCAACAGTAAGATCCTCTCCACAATGAAGCTCGATGTACGTCTGCACCCTTCCGATTCTTTCATTTGTGGAAACGGAGCGCATGTCATAGTTCTCTCCAAGTAGGCTGCGGATTATCCAGTGGGTCAAAAGCTTTGTCTGGCATTCAAGGGTGACCTCGGAATTCTTCATGTTCTTTGAAGATTCAAATGCAAAAAGATGAAGCATCTTGAGTACGTCGTGACAGATCAGAAACTGTTCTCCAACATATCGCGGAATTTCCTTCTGGTACATTGAGAACTGGCTTTCAAAATAATCTTTGTCTATCATGATGGTGTAATAGTTTGGAAATTCTGCTCCCTTGTCTTCGTGGGGAATGTCCGGTGAAAGTATGGATGCAAGATAGTAGTTTTTCTTAAGTTCAATTCTAGGCGGAATAAGAAAATCATCTGTTCCGAATTCAATTATGATCATGTAGGATGGATGGGTGTGGTTTTTCTTGATGGCAAATTCACAGAAACCTGCTGCCTGTATGAAAAGCGCAAATTTGTCATAGACATAGCAGTCCACATTTTTAAGGTTGCTTTCCGTTATGGTTTCACCTACGAGACTTTTTATCTGTTCCATATGTTCCATTGCACTACCCTACCCCATTATACCTATGAGAATTCCCGTGACGATGATTGCCGCACAAATAGTTTTATGAAGGATGTTCTTTTCCCTGAATACGAATTTTCCGCCTATGATGGCAATGATGACGCTTGACTGCTTTATCAACGTCATGACGGTTATCTGACTTTCAGGATATGCGTTGGCGATGAAAAGGGATTTATCCATGACGATTATTCCAACGGCAAGAAAACATACCCAGATGTTTTTCCATACGCTTCTGTTTATCTTTACCCTTCTTACGAGAGCATAGATTGCATAGTAGACAACCATGAAAAAAGTATACCAGAACAAAAGCTGGCTTGAGTTCATTTCCTTCATGAGGATTTTATCAAGCAATCCAGAGACGGCGTTCAAAATGCATGAAAGGAAAGCAAGAAAAATGAAAAAGGAATTTGAGGATTTTTTTTCATCCTGCGGAACAGCGGGCACATTTGATTCCGCATCAGAAACTTTTCCTTTTAATGCAAAAGGATTGAACTTTAAAAAAAGAAGGCCACCGCTGACAAACACAAGGCCTATTCCCTTGTATAAAGTAATTTTTTCGCCAAGAACAATTACACCAAGGACAGTGGCAAACAAAACCCTTGAAAGATCAAGGACACCGCAAAGGCTTATCGGAAGTTTTTTTATCGCCTTGAATCCTGCAATCCACGCAACGAAAATGACGAAGGCTTTAAGTGCAACCCAAAGATACTGGTTGAAAGTAAGTCCCCTTGCATTTGGAAACTGGGGAGAGCAAATGATCAGGGAAAGAAAAGTATATACAAGAAGAACTTCGGTAACAGAATTTTTTTCAAGAGCCTTTTTCTTACAGATTTCCCTTAAGCCCTTTATGATTCCATATACCAAAACTAAAAGCATCCACATGACACTTAGGATATAAAAAAACCGCCTGCATTTCTACAGACGGTTCATTAAACTTAATGGACCTCCGAGTCAAGCCCGAAGGTGACACGACTAAAATCTTAAAAAGACATGACCATTCAAAAAATATTATTTTTCATCTTCTTCGTTGGCGATTCTATCAACGCCGACAACGTAGTCAGGATCAGTAATTGTTACCACCTTGATTCCGCTGGCGCTTCTTCCCTGGATTGTAATGTCCTTGGCTTCAACACGAACTGAAGTTCCCTGGCTTGTGATGCACATTACGCTGTCACTTTCACGAACACAAAGGGATCCTATGATCTCTCCCTTGTCATCAACATTACCGAATATTTTCTGTCCGCCGGTTCCACGACCATGAGAACTGAATTCAGCAGGATCTACGCGCTTACCAATACCCTTTTCAGTAATGACGAGAATGCGGGCATCTTCTTCCTTTTCAATCCTGATTGCCGATGCAAGTTCATCACTAGAACCAAGTTTAATTCCTGCAACACCACGGCTTGTCTTACCCATTGGTCGAACATCATTTTCTTCAATGCGGAGAGCCTGTCCACGACGGCTAACGAGGAGAATTTCATCGCTTCCAGATGTAAGGATTGAGCTGACAAGTGTGTCTCCATCATCCAGACGAACGGCAGTTGTTCCGCGGTCCTTTGCATTTTTGAATTCACTTGTAGGAGTCTTCTTAACAACACCGTTTGCTGTAGCCATAAAGAGGAATTCATCTTCCCTGAAATCTTTGAGGGCTACTGTTGTAGTAATGTCTTCGTTGGCGCTTACCTTAAGGAGGCTCTTGATATGACTACCTCGTCCAATCTTGCTTCCTTCCGGAATTTCATGAACCTTAACCCAGTAAGCTTTACCTGCCGTTGTGATGAACATAAGGTAGTCGTGAGTAGAAGCAACGAACATCTGGTTGATGTAGTCTTCTTCAACAAGTTTGGCAGAGATTGTTCCCTTGCCTCCCCTACCCTGGCTCTTGTATTGAGAAACTGGAACTCTCTTGATGTATCCAACTTTGGAAATAAGGACAACCATATCCTCTTCTTTGATCATGTCTTCAACATTTATTGTTTCAACTTCTCCAGCAACAATATCTGTCTTTCTGTCATCGCCGAACTTTTCAACGATGGCATTTGTTTCTTCCTTGATGAGGTTAAGGATTTTTTCATGATGGGCAAGAAGATCTTCAAGGCGGGCAATTTCTGCACGAACCTGTTCTAATTCAAGCTTGAGTTCGTCGATGCGCAAAGATGTAAGAACACCAAGGCGGAGGTCTACAATTGCCTGGCTCTGTTCTTCATCAAAACCGAATCTTGCTTCCAATCTCTTCTTTGCTTCAGGTTCATCCTTACTTGAACGGATGATCTGAATGACTTCATCTACGCAGTCAACGGCAGTAATCTTTGCTTCAAGAATATGTTCCTTTTTCTTTGCAACTGCAAGCTCAAACTTACAGCGGCGGGTAATAACCTGATCGCGGTGATCAACAAAGTGCTTGATTAGTTGCTTAAGATTAAGCACCTGTGGAGCAAGACCGTTTCCAGATGGAACAAGTGCAAGGTTGATGATACCGTAGCTTGACTGCAATGCTGTCTTTGCAAAAATCTGATTGATAACAACCTTTGCAATGGCAGTCTTTTTAATGTCTATTTCGATACGAACATCATCACCGTGGCTACCGTCATTTACACGATCGATACCTTCAATGATACCGTCACGGGCAAGTTCACCGATTTTTGTAACAAGGTCAGTTGTACGGGTCTGGTAAGGAATTTCTGTGAAAACAATTTTTTCCTTTCCCTTTGTATCAACTTCGATTGTAAAACGGGCACGAAGAAGAATCTTTCCACGTCCTGTCTTGTATGCATCGGCAATTCCCTTCTTTCCAAAGATGATTCCACCTGTAGGAAAATCAGGACCCTTCATGTGGTGCATCAAGTCTTCGATGGTGCATTCAGGATTATCGATGTAAGCGCAGATTGCACCGCCTACTTCCCTAAGGTTGTGTGGAGGCATGTTTGTTGCCATACCAACGGCAATACCAGTTGAGCCGTTACACAAAAGGAATGGAAATGCTGCAGGAAGAACCTTAGGTTCCTGTCTTGTATCGTCAAAGTTAGGACTGAAATCAACTGTGTCTTTCTTGATGTCTTCTACCATTACTTCGGCAACCTTAGACATCTTTGCCTCAGTGTAACGGTATGCGGCTGCAGGGGAACCGTCGATTCCTCCGAAGTTACCCTGCTTTGTAACAGGCATGTACCTCAAAGAGAAAGCCTGACCAAGGCGAACCATTGCATCGTAAACGGAAGCGTCACCATGTGGATGGTAACGACCGAGTACGTCACCGACTACTGTTGCGCATTTTTTTGTCTTTCCGCCTGAAGTCAAACCTTCTTCTGCCATAGCATAAAGAATGCGGCGGTGAACAGGCTTAAGTCCATCGCGTACATCAGGCAAAGCACGTTCTACAATTACCGACATGGAATAGTCGATGAAGGAACGCTGCATTTCATGTTCAATCGGTGCAGTTAAAACATATCCACCTTCAGGTGTCTGCTTTTCTTCGTATTTAATCTTCTCAATCATTTTTATACATCCAATGTTGCGTATTCTGCATTTTCTTCAATGAACTTGCGGCGTGGATCTACATCATCACCCATGAGAACAGAGAAAATCTGGTCTGCCATCTGGGCATCAGTAATCTTAACCTGCTTCATCTTGCGGTTTTCAGGAGCCATTGTTGTCTCCTTAAGTTCCTGCCATTCCATTTCACCAAGACCTTTGTAACGCTGTACTTCAGCCTTATCACGGTTTTCTCCAAGTTCTTCCAATGCACGGTCTCTTTCTTCATCGCTGAAAACAAATTTCTTGTACTTCTGTTTTTTGTATTCAACGCGGTAAAGAGGAGGCATGGCAATGTATACATAACCCCTTTCAATAAGTTCTGGCATAAAGCGGAAGAAGAAAGTCATGAGCAATGTTGAAATATGTGCACCGTCCACATCGGCATCGGCCATTATAATAATCTTGTGGTAGCGGAGTTTTTCAATGTTGAAATTCTTTCCGATTCCAGTTCCAAGGGAAGCTATTACAGGCTGAAGTTTTTCATTGTTCATTACCTTTGAAGGATCTACTTTTTCTACATTGAGCATCTTACCCCAGAGAGGAAGAATTGCCTGGGTCTTTGGATTTCTACCCTGCTTTGCTGAACCACCGGCAGAGTCTCCTTCGACTATGTATACTTCGCATTCTTCAGGTTTGTTTGAAGAACAGTCGGCAAGTTTTCCAGGAAGACCAAAGGAATCCATTCCGCTCTTTCGGTTTGTTTCAACTGCCTTGCGTGCCTTGATTCTACCGAGGGCTTCATTAACGGCCTTTTCAAGAATCATGTTGCAAAGCTGAGGATTCTGTTCAAACCAGAGTGTTAGTTTTTCTGCAACAAGGGAATAAACTATTGAACGAACTTCACTGTTACCGAGTTTCTGCTTTGTCTGTCCTTCAAACTGAGGTTCAGGAACCTTTACGGAAATGACTGCGGCAACACCAGTGCGGACATCATCACCCGTAAGCTTTTCTATCTTTATTTCCTTTTTTTTGTCTGCATCGCTTGGTTTCTTGTTCTTATCAACCTTTGGATTAAGCTTCTTGAAAAGCTTTTCGTTTGAATCAAGGGCTTTGTTGAGTACAAAAGTAAGGGCATTCTTGAAACCTTCAAGGTGAGTACCACCTTCGTGAGTATTGATGTCGTTTACATAGGAATAGATGCTTTCATCATAACCGTCGTTATATTGCATGGAAACTTCCACTTCCACATCATTCTGTTTTCCATCAATGAAAATAGGTTCCTCAGGTATAACCTTCTTACCTTCATTAAGATACCTTGTATATTCGTTAATACCGCCTTCAAACTGAAGAACTACTTCCTTTGGATTTTCAAGGCGTTCGTCACGGAATGTAATCTTGATTCCAGGATTAAGGAAAGCAAGTTCACGAAGACGATTCATAAGAATGTCAAAATCGTGATTTGTTGTTTCCTTGAAAATGGTAGCATCTGCCTTCCAGCGGATAATGGTTCCATGTCTGTCAGAATCTTCAATTCTCTCTACTTTTGTCTTAGGAATACCAGTTTCATATCTCTGAAAATAATGTCCACCATCGCGATAAACATCAGCTGTAAGCCAAACTGAAAGAGCATTAACGCAGGAAACACCAACACCATGCAAACCACCGGAAACTTTGTAAGTAGATTTGTCAAATTTACCGCCGGCATGAAGCTGACTCAAAACCAGTTCAAGGGCACTCTTTTTTTCCTTTGTGTTGATGGCAACAGGAATACCGCGACCATTATCTTCAACACGACAAATGTCATCTTTTTCAAGGGCAACAATGATATTGTCACAGTAGCCTGCCATGGCTTCGTCTATACTGTTGTCTACAACTTCATAAACAAGGTGATGAAGACCACCCTGGCTGGTTGATCCAATGTACATTCCAGGGCGCTTGCGAACTGCTTCAAGACCGTGCAAAACCTGGATGCTTTCGGCACCATATTCGTTAGTTTCTGCCATTTATTTCCTCGTTTTCAATGGTTAAATTTACAGATATAAGAGTATAAAATATAGCAAAAATTATGAAAAAATTCAATAAATCAGATACTTATATATAGAAATAAAAAGCATCAAATTTCAAATTTGAATTCATAAAAAAATTCAGATATAATCGCCCTATGAGCAGTCAGAATTTCAAGGATTTCTGGGACGAAGTCCTAAACAACATTCATCAGGAATACACCTCAAACAACAATTCCAATGAATTTGACATCTGGTACGGAAGAATCAACTACATTGAAGATTCAAATTCCGAACTTACAGTGTCATTTCCTTCGGAATTCATGTTCAACCTTTTGAATTCAAAGGGCTACATACAGAACATAAAAGACAGGATAAAGGTTCTCACTTCAATGGAAGTTACCATAAAACCTATATATGACAATGAAAATTTAAAAGAAAGCCTGAACAAACCTTCTGAAACTGAAAATAACCTTAATAATACTTCAGAAAATGATGAAATTCCTGCTCATAATTCATCATCTGATAATTTTTCAAAACAGACTAAAAATCCGGAAATAAAAAAACATCCTCAGCTTAAGGAAGAATATACCTTTGAAAGATTTGTCGTAGGCGAAAACAATGAATATGCCTACAGCGCTTCAGTTGCAGTTTCAAAGGAACCAGGAAAAAAATACAATCCCCTCCTCATTTACGGTGGAACAGGACTTGGTAAAACCCATTTGATGCAATCCATAGGAAATTTTCTCTATAACAATCCCCCTGAAGGAAAGGAAAATCTCCAGATCTGCTATACAAACCTTGATAATCTTCTCAATGAATTTACAAAATCCCTCCGTGACCGGACCATGGAAAAATTCACCAGAAAATACAGAAACCTTGACGTGCTTCTCATAGACGACATTCAGTTTCTTTCAAAAAAGGAAGGACTTCAAAATGAGCTTTTCTACACTTTTGAAGCCCTTTCCCAGAAAAACGGTCAGATGGTATTTACCTGCGACAAGCACATTTCTGAACTAAAAGACGTGGAAGAAAGACTTATATCCCGATTCTCCCAGGGAAACGCCGTAGACCTTCAGTCACCAAATTACGAGACAAGAAAAGCAATCCTTGAAAAAAAATCTCAGGAAAAAGGAATATCAATAGACGAAGAAATACTGGATTTCATTGCAAAATCCGTAAAATCTAACGTTCGTGAACTTGAAGGATGCCTTAACAAGCTTCTTGGTTATGCAGAACTCCTTGGAAAACCACTTACCATGGAAATTGCAAAGAAACAGCTTAGTGACAGTATAAAAACAGGTACAGATGAATCTGTCACCATTGATACCATAATCAAAGTTGTCTGTAACTATTATAACATAACCATAGCAGACATTAAGGGTACAGCCAGAAACCCTAAATTTGCAATGCCACGCCACATAGCCGTTTATCTTGCAAGAAAGATGACAGACAGAACCTTTACTGAAATAGCCGGAGAATTAGGTGGCAGAGATCATACCACAATAATGAACAGCAACAAGAAGATAGAAAGCCTTCTTCAGACTGATGAAAGCATGAACGATACTCTGGAAATAATAAAAAACAAGATAATGGAGTACAAGAAGATATAAATTAATGTGGAAAACTCTTACCAATTATGATACTATAATGTGGATAAGTTGTGTATAAGTACTTTTTTTGTGGAAAAGTGGATAAAAAGTGAATTTAGAGTCCCTACTTATCCACAATATAAATGCTTATAATATATAAAAATAAGGGATTTCTTAATGAATTCACATCCCTCTATTACTACTACTATTAAAATTTATAAATTTATAAATTCATAGGAAAGTGAATTCATAAAACTAAAAATGCATATTTATGCAAAATTATGCATAAACTTTTATATTGCTGATTTTGCAAGGAGAATATTATGAAATTTACCTTTGACAGAGATTCTATGCTTAAAGAAGTTTCTATTGCCCAGGAAATCATTTCAACAAAGAATGCAAGCTCAATTCTTTCAAACATACTTATCAATGCACAGGACAACAGACTTGTAATAAAGGCTACTGATGTAAAGATAAACTATGAAACTCAGATTCCTGTTCAGGTAATTGAAGAAGGATCTACTACAATTTACTGTGACAAATTTCTTGGTATTCTCAATGCCCTTCCTTCCGGTGAAATTGAATTCAACCAGGAAAGCGGTGAAGAACAGTCTGTAAATGTAAAGATTAGTACCCTGGACAAGAAAAATAAATTCGAAATGAGAACAATGTCTCAGGAAAAATTCCCTGATTTCTTCAGTGCTGACAATGTTCCTTATTTTGAAGTTTCTTCCAAAGAAATTAAGGAAATGATAGCACAGACTTATTTTGCTGTAAGTGAAGATGAAACACGCTACTTTATGAACGGTGTTTTCTTTGAAAAGAAAGATGATAACCTTAATCTTGTTTCAACAGACGGAAGAAGATTGAGTTTTGCTTCAAAAAAAGTTCTTGCAGGAATTTCTGAATTTCCTTCTGCTATAGTTCATCCAAAGATCCTCAATATTGTGCTCAAGCATGCTCCTGAAGAAGGAAATATTTTTGTTGCTGTTGTTGACAGAATGATTTTCTTTAAATTCGGAAACTATAAGTTTGGTGCAGTTCTTCTTGACGGTAACTTTCCTAACTATCAGCCGGTAATTCCTGAACATCAGGAGCACAGTTTCCAGGTTGAAAAATCTGATCTCATAAATGCCCTCAAGAGTGTTTCACAGATGGTGGATAAAAAGGCAGGAAGAATTTACTTCAACATTTCCGATGGCATCCTTAAGATTTCTTCTGCTCAGGCTGATTTTGGTAGTGCTGATGCAGAAATTCCTTGCATGTATGCAGGTCAGGAATATTCAATTGCAATGAATTACCGTTATGTTGAAGAACCTCTTCGTGGAATTGAATCAGATGTGATTGCGTTTGAATTTACTGAAGAGATGAAGGCTGTAACAATGAGACCTGAACCTGCTTCAGATTATTTCCACATCATCATGCCAATGCAGAAAGAATAGGCTGTATAAAAAAGATTGCCTTTCAAATCACTTACTCCCTATAATTTCAGAAACCTCTCCAATGAGACAATTGATTTGTCTTCAAGGGAGGTTTTTTTTGTGGGTAAAAACGGACAGGGAAAAAGCAATTTTCTTGAAGCCCTTTATTACTGTGCATACGGTTCTTCTTTCAGGACAAATCAGGAAAGCGAAATAATAAAGAACGGTGAAAGTGAAATGAGCCTTCATTCCATGTTCACTGAAGAAAACAGAACTACCCACACTACCCTTCTTAAAATTAAGGACAAGAAAAAATCCATTGAAAAAGACGGTAAAATAATTCACGACAGAAAGGAACTCATAAATACCATCCCCTGTGTACTTTATAGCCATGACGATCTGGATTTTGCAGTTGGAGCTCCGGAAAGGAGAAGATTTTTCATAGACCAGTCCTTGAGCATGTATGATGTAATGTATATTGACGTAATGAGAAGGTATAGAAAAATCCTTAAAAGCCGAAATATTTGCCTTGCAGAAAGAAATTTAAATCTCATTGATTCCTATGACATTCAGCTTGCACAGAACGGAATTGAAATTCAGAAAAAGAGAAAGTCGGCAATTTTCAAATTCAATCAGATTTTTGACAGGATTTACGAAGAAGTTACTGGAATTGATGGAGTACATGTAAGGTATTTTCCTTCATGGAAAGAACCTGAAGAAGGACTTAATTGTGACTATATTGTAAGGGAGTACCTTCAGAAAAACAGGGAAATGGAAGCTATGAGGAATACAACCATGAGTGGACCTCATCGCGACAGAATAGTGTTTGAAAGAAATGGATCGGCTTTTATTCCGAAGGCATCCACAGGACAGAGAAGGCTTGTTTCTCTAGTGTTAAGGACTGCTCAGGCTGTTTTCTACAATCAGATTACGGGAAACAAACCGGTGCTCCTTATGGATGATGTTCTTCTTGAACTGGATCCGGAAAAAAGGCAGAAAGTTACAGCCCTTCTTCCGGAATATGATCAGCTTTTCTGTACTTTTCTTCCTGGAGAACCCTATGAAAATTACAGAAGGGAAAATACCTTCGTGTATGAAATTAAAGACGGAAACTGGAACAGATTAATATGAACGAAAAAATAATGTCGGCCGGAAACCTGATGGAAATTCTCTTTTCTAATTTGAATGTGGAAGATTCAGTAAAGGCAGTTGATATTTCCAGCGAATGGAAAAAAATTGTTTCAAAAATAAAGTCTTCTCCAAATATTGACGAAAAAAGAAATGACAATCTTGGGAACAATATTTCGGATCATTCAAGAATTGTAGATTTAAGGAATGGAGTTCTTCTTGTAGAAGCAGATCATCCTGGATACATAAACCTCCTTCAGTTTTACAAAAATTTCATTCTGAAGGGATTTCAGATGAACGGAAACAAATACGGTATAAGAAACATTGCTTTCAAGCTGACAGGATCAAGGGGATTTGCCGAAGAATCTGTTGAAAAGAAAGAGGAAGACGGAAGAAATATATTTGAAAGGCAGATTAAAGAGGAAGAAAAAGGTCCATTACCTGCAGAATCGGAATTACTTTCAAATAGAAGCAGAAGGGAACTTCCTCCAGAACTCAATTCTATATTTGAAAATATAGAAAAGGACTTTGAAAAATAAAAAACTTATCATTTTGTATAGGTTTTATTGTTGACCAAGTCTTAAAAATAATGATAATATCGCTTACTAAAATTGAAATTATTTTAATATAATAGAGGAGTCGTCATATGTTACGTACATACCAGCCAAGTAAAGTTAAGCGCAATAGAAAGTTTGGTTTCCGCGCAAGAATGGCAACAAGAGGTGGAAGAATGGTTCTCGCTAGAAGAAGAGCTAAGGGACGCCATAAGCTTTCTGTATCAGACGAGAAGAAGCCTTACTGATTTTAAGTGAAATAGGATGGATACGGACTTGTTAAAAACAGGTTTTTTTAAGCGTGAAGAACACATAAAGAAACCTGCCGACATCCAGAAACTTTTTAAGGCGGGGAAGAAATTCAGCGTAAAGGGAGCAAAACTCTTCTTTATGAAGAATGATAAAAATATCAACCGCATAGGTTTTCCCCTTCCCCGTGGCTATGGCAATGCTGTTGAAAGAAACAGGTCTAAGCGCTATAGCCGTGAAACATATCGTTTTTTTAAAGCACACCTGAACACCGGCTACGACATGCTTTTTTTAGTATATCCCGGAAATGACTCGTTCCTCTCGCGGTGTGAACAATTTAAGACATTATGCATAAAAGCTGGTTTATTAAAGGATTCATGAATTTTCTCGTTAAATTCATGTGTCTTTTGATACGGTTTTATCAAGTTTGTATTTCTCCTTTTTTGCCGGACTGCTGTCGCTATACGCCCAGCTGTTCTCAGTATGCCATTGAAGCAATCAAAAAACATGGTCCCTTTAAGGGATTTTACCTTGCTGCCAGGAGAATACTGCGATGCAATCCTTTTCATGAAGGGGGATATGATCCTGTTCCCTGACGGCAGAAAGAGGATTTATCATGGATAAAAACAGTATTATTGCCGTTGTTCTTTCAAGTCTGGTTCTTATAGGATCATTCTTCATTCAGAACAAGTACATTGCGCCTAAAAAGCAGGCACAGGCAGAAGCCCAGGCTGCAGAAATGCAGGCTAAGAAAGAAATGGAAAAAGAAAAGGCACAGGCAGAAAACGAAATGATTTCTGCTTCTTTTGCCGAAGAAACTTCTTCCACAGACGAAAATGTTTTCGAAAAGGAATATGTAATATCAACAAATAAAGCTAAGGTTGTCTTTACAAACAAGGGTGGAGATGTATTGAGCTACAAACTCCTTGAACACAAGGACAAGGAAACAGGTGACGGTGTTGAAATGGCAATGAACGTTTCAGCATACAACAAAGCCTTTACTACAGCATTCGGCGGTTTTGACGGTGCAGTACTTGATGACATTTTCAATGTTTCAATGAAGGATTCAAAGACAATCCTTTTCTACCGCGATTATGAAATCAAGGATTCAGACGGAAATCCACACAGGTTTACATTCGGAAAGAAATATACTTTTGCCGATGACGACTATGCTTTCAAGCTTGAAATTTCAGTGCTTTCAAAGGAAGAAGGAAATAAGCTTGATCTTGGAGGTTCAGCCTACACTATCAGGACATCACCTCAGATCGGTCCAAAATATGACAAGAAAAACCGCTATGAAGTAAGACAGTTCCTTGCATTGAACGGATCAAAGAAAATAAGAAAGGGAATTTCCGACAAGGTATATGAAATAGGTGATCTTCAGTGGGCAGGTACAGGCGGAAAGTATTTTACAATGCTCATAAAGCCTGTTGCACCTCTTACAATGAATTCTTCCGTAAAGTCAATTTCCGACAAGGGGGATACAACTCAGGTAATGCTTTCAAGAAAGGCAATTACTGAAAAAAATGTAAACGATACATACTACATTTATGTTGGACCTCGCCAGGAAGCAGAGCTCATCAAATACAATGACCAGACAAAGAATGCATGGAACCTTACAAACACAAGGCTCAACATGGCATTGCAGTCAAGCGGTCTTTTCTCCCCTATCGAAAGAATCCTCAAGTGGTCTCTTGATAAGATTCATGGACCTGTAGGTAACTGGGGTGTTTCAATCATCATACTTACATTGATTCTCAAGATAATCCTCTTCCCTCTCAACAAGAATCAGGCAGTAGGTTCACTCAAGATGCAGGAACTTCAGCCAAGAATGAAGGAAGTTCAGGAAAAGTATAAGAATGACCAGGCAAAGCTTGGTGCTGAAATGCAGAAGCTTTACAAGGAAGTGGGATATAACCCTATGTCAGGTTGTCTTCCAATGATCGTTCAGATGTTCATCCTCTTTGCAATGTACAACGTATTCAACAACTACTTTGAATTCCGCGGTGCAAGCTTCGTTGCAGGATGGATAGATGACCTTTCTACAGGTGATTCAATCTGGACATGGAACAAGGCAATTCCTTTCATTTCTGGATTCACAATGAACAACTTGAGGCTTCTTCCTTTCATCTACACAATTTCTCAGCTTTTGAACGGAAAGATTACACAGTTCGGTAACCCAGGAGCAGCTTCCAGCCAGAGCCAAATGAAGATGATGACATATGGTATGCCTATCATGTTCTTCTTCCTCTTCTACAATGTTCCAAGTGGACTTCTCCTTTACTGGACAACAAGCAATATCCTTCAGATTGGACAGCAGCTTGTTATCAACAGCGTAATGAAGAAGAAGAGAAAGGAAATGGCTGCAAAGAAGCCTGTAAATGCCAATGAACTCAAGTTCAAGGGCGGAAAGAAAAAAACAAGATAAGGAGATATATATGACTTACGAATATGAAGGAAAGACAGAAAAGGAAGCCATTGAAAAGGCAGCTTCAGAACTCGGTCTTGAAAAGGATCAGTTCGATGTAGAAATTCTTGAATCACAGAAGAAAAGCCTTTTTAAGAACGGATATGTTAAGATCCGCGTTCACACAGTTGATTCTCAGAATCAGGTTTCATCTGAATTTGACGGAAAGATTTCCGATTCAGTTTCAAGGTCGGTAGTTTCAAATCCAATGCCACAGGATGAATTTGAACAGAAACTCGTAGACTTTACGAAGACTGTCGTAGAAAAAATGGGTTATGAAGTTGCAGTTGAGATCATGTTCCGCGAAGACAGAAAGATTGGAATCAAGCTTACAAGCAGCTCTTCTTCAATCCTCATTGGACGCAAGGGAAAGAATCTTGATGCACTCCAGCTCATCGTAAACATCTATGCAGGTCACCTTGGAAGGGAAGACGTACGCGTTATCCTCGATACAGAAAACTACAGGATCCGCCGCGAAGAATCTCTTGTTCGCCTTGCCTATGTAACAGCAGACAAGGTTCGCCAGAAGAAGACATCAATGCTTCTTGAACCTATGAATCCTTTTGAACGCCGTCTTATCCATACAACTTTAAATGATATTGCAGATGTTGAAACCAAATCGGAAGGAGATGGTTTATATAAACAGGTACGCGTAATCTACAAGGGAGTACGCTGATAAATCAAAGCCCGAGAGGTGCTTATGAAAAAGCTGTTTATTTTTATGGCCGCCGTTGCCATGGGTATCGGTGGCAGTGCCTTTTCCTATACTGCAAGGGATATTGTAGGTGAAGAAAACTACGAAATTCTTAAAAAGGAAGGCAAAATTCAGGTAAACAGGTTCAACGATGAATCAAACACTCTTGAACTTTTACCTGATACTGAAGTTTCTAAAAAGGTTTTTGGAGGATGGAAGGAACTCAACCTTACATCCATGTCAGGTGAAAACCTCTACCTTCTTCCAAAAAACGGGACTTCCATTGATGATGTTTCCGTAATACTCAGGGCTGTAAGCAGGCTTGAAGGAACGGAATACTATTCAAACAGGAAAAAAAGAACTGAAATTCTGTACAAGAATGCCTATTGCATAAAGGATGCATCGGACAGGACAAAGGTTCCTGACATGACCGAAGGAAATGCAGATGGTCAGGTTCAATATTGTCTCCTTGATGATCATTCCCTTGGCAAGACAAACTACAGGATTTCTTATACACAGACGGCAGATGAGGTTGCTGCAGAATTTACTAACGTTAGTTCTGTAAGCTATGGACCTGTAAGGGCAGTTTCAAGAGGCAATCTTGTTATTGGAGCTGTCTTTATTGACTGTGGTGATGAATACCTGGTTTATATGGCCGAGAAAGCAGATTTCTTCAGTCTTGGTTTTCTTGAGGACAAGATAAAGAAATCCTTGCTGTCGAGGCTTGATGCAATCTATGGATGCTTCATGAAACAGGTGGGAGGAAATAAATGAAAAAAATAATAGCTGTTTTGTTGACAGGTCTTGTATTCCTTTCGTTTGGAGGATGCAAACCAAAGAAAACAGAAAATAAAACTACTACAAAAAAGGAGGCTGTTAAAAACATGAGCGGCGAAAAATCAATCGAAGGAAAGGAAGGTCTTTTTGCTGTAATTTCTACAGACAAGGGAGACATTGCAATTGAACTTCTTTACAAGGATACACCAATGACAGTAACAAACTTCGTTGGTCTTGCAGAAGGAACTCTTGATGCATCTAAGCGAAAGCCATTCTATGATGGCCTCAAATTCCACCGCGTAATTGCAGATTTCATGATTCAGGGTGGTGACCCACAGGGAACAGGTGCAGGTGGTCCAGGATATAAATTCGGTGACGAATGGTGCGACAAGTATCAGTTTGACAAGCCAGGTTACCTTGCAATGGCAAATGCAGGTCCAAACACAAACGGATCTCAGTTCTTCATTACACATGTCCCTACTCCATGGCTCAACGGAAAGCACACAATCTTTGGTATCGTAGTAGACGAAGAAAGCCAGGCAGTTGTAAACGCAGTTGCACAGGGCGACAAGATGAATTCCATCAAGATATACCGCAAGGGTGCAGATGCTGAAAAATTCACTGCAACACAGGCAGATTTTGACAAGATGGTAGAAGTTGCAAAGAAAGCTGCTGCTGAAGCAAAGAAGAAGGCAAATGCTGCAAAGATTGCCGCTGTTGAAAAGGCTTTCCCAGGTTTTGCAACAGATGAAAATGGAATCTATTGGAAGACTAAAAAGGAAGGCAAGGGAGATAAGTGTGGTGCCAGAAAGATGGTTACAACTGAATACAAGGGATACCTTGTTGATGGTACTGTTTTCGATGGTTCTGCAAAACTCCTTAAGGGTGGACATGAACCATTGGATTTCATGACAGCTGGCGGACAGATGATTCCTGGCTTTGACATCATGGTTCAGGACATGAAGGTTGGAGAATTAAGGACAATTGTTGTGCCAAGTGACCTTGCCTACGGTGACCAGGGTTATCCTGGAGTAATTCCTGGCGGTGCATACATTGCATTCGATATCGAGCTTGTAAAGATCAAATAAATTCAGCTTAAGGCTAAAAATTACAGAAGGCTGCGGAAATAATTCTGCAGCCTTCTTTGTTTTAAATGTATAGTATGAAAGTGGAAAAACTGACCTGAATGTGGAAATTCACAACAAATTCACTTACTTTTCCACATTTTAGACAACTTATCCACAAAATTCTGTGGACAAATTCACTTTAAAATCCACTTTTTCCACAAGTTATCCACAAATTGTGGAAAATTCAGTAAATTCTTGTATGGTGGAATTTATTGAATTGCATCATCAAAGCATTTCAAGATTTGTAAGGTAATTGTAAAGCTTACCCTTGATAAGGAAGTCAATGAGGCCACACTGATCGATCATTGAAAGCGGACTTCCGAAATCCCTGTATTTTTCCCTGTAGCTTTCCACAATCTTTTTTGGAAGGAACATGAAGGAAGTGTTTATGGATTTTGATATGAGGTTTGCAAAGCTATTGATGTATACAACTTTGTCCTTTACGGAATAATTTTCAGTTGTCTCGTAGTTGTGGGATTCCGGCATGTTGTCGTATTCAATGAAATATCTGTATTCTTTTGCCTTGAGCCAATTGAACATGATCTGACGGTCTTTTGGGGATATGTTTTTCATTTTTATGGTTCTTGTAGAGGAAATGAAAATGGTTGCCTTTATCCGGTCCAGCATTTCTATCTGTTCTTCCATTGTATTCATGTCTACAATTTCAGTTTTTATCCCCGCGGCATTGAAGGCACTGATAATGCTCTGGTCTATGTCTTCCGTTATTGCTGCAACAGGTTCTATTGTTGCAGGAGAAATTGAATTTTCTGCCATCTGTAAAAGGCCGTGAATAGATTTTGACGGGTTTTTGAATTCGTCAAGCTGAAGGAGATGGAAGATGGAATAGGAAAGGTTTGATCCCAATGCAATTTGGGCCGGGTTAATGTCTATTCTGTGGTATTTGTAGATGAATGCTGCCAGGGCAATGCGTAATGGAGCTTCTCCCTGAATGTCTATCTTGTTGTCCCCTTCAAGGCGATTGTGGTGTTCTGCAAGGGCCGTAATGCAGCTGTCAATGAAAGCTGCAATTGGAGAAAGAATTTTTTCATTGCTGACTACGGATTTTACCATGTCTCCGGAATTCAGGAGGAGTGAAACTTCCTTTTTTGAGTAGTTTTCACTTGCTTTGCTGGTGATGGAAGGCTCTGAAATTTCATCGGCGAAAAGGGAATCCTTAAGGATCATGGTTTCATTTTTTGCATGGTTTACGGAAACTGCATCCATGTTAGTAAGTATGAGCTCTGAATTTTCACTGTCTTCTGATAAAGGTTCTGCAGTGCTGTTTCTCAAGAGGAAATCAACTGTAGGAATTTCGCTGTCCTCTTCTTTTTCCGTAGTCTTAGTTTTTATGGGTACAGATTCAACTGGACCTGTGTCTGCAGGATTTTTTACGAAGAATCCACTCTTTACAAGGGAATAGATGTATCCGTCTTTTTCAAGTTCACTGTAGGCTTTTGTAACCGTATTGCGGCTTATGTTGTAGTCCTCGGAAAGGTTTCTGATGGAAGGAAGTTTTGTACCTACTGGAAGATCTCCTTTATCAATCATTTCGACGAATACCTGATAAAGCTGATGATAAAGTTTTACTTTGCTTGTCTTGTCCAGTTCAATGGTGATATCTTTCACGATAAACTCCCTTTAAAATAATCTGCACCCATAAAAGAGCATTATTTCATTATAAAATGGGATTGTGAAAAAAGCAAATGATTTAATTTAGGAGTCAATTTAAAGGGAAAAACTTTCCGGAAGGAGTTCTTCCAGTCGGAATATCTTGTATTCTTCCTGTGATTTTGCAAGTATTACAAGAAAATCTTTGGAACAGAATTCCGCAAGTACCTGACGGCATACACCGCAAGGGGGACAGAAGTCCTTTATTTTCCCATCTGGCCCTCCCACAACGGCAATGGCCTGGAAGTCCTTTACACCTTCGCTTACAGCCTTGAATACAGCAGTACGTTCTGCACAGTTGGACGGTCCGTAGGCGGCGTTTTCAATGTTGCATCCAGTGTAGACTGTACCGTTCTTTGCAAGGAGGGCTGCTCCAACGTGGAAATGGGAGTATGGAACATAGGAATATTCCAGCATTTTTGTGGCCTTTGAAATCAAGTCCCTGACAGTTTCTTCTCTAAGTTCCATATTATCCTCCTGGCGGCAACTCTGAATATCGTTTACTTTAGGCTGATGCGGCGTTTTTCCGGGTCTTCGTTCTGCCTGTAGAAGATGGCCACATTGCCGATAACCCTTACAAGGTTGGAATCTGTGCGGCTTGCAATGTCTTCTGAATATTCCCTTTTGTCATCCTTGTATTCGTTGAACTTTACCTTGATGAGTTCATGTGCTTTAAGTGAATCTGACACCATTTTTACAAGGTTTTCCG
Organism: Treponema sp.; assembly: GCA_024400915.1. Classification (GTDB taxonomy): domain Bacteria; phylum Spirochaetota; class Spirochaetia; order Treponematales; family Treponemataceae; genus Treponema_D. The sequence goes on along the minus strand of JAKSLX010000015.1, from coordinate 34,368 downwards.
ATACTCCCTGCTGTCCTATGATTACTACAGGACTAAGGTCGTGTGCCTGTTTTTCAAGGGCTTTTCTCTGTTTGCTTGTCAATTCGATCATGAGAATACAATATCACGAATCGGCATCTTTATCCACACCAAATCCAAAAAGTGCATAGTCGGCACGGCATGGGTCGCCGGGAAATACGTGATTCATAAGGTCCGTAAGCTGAATGTCGGTCTTAAATGATGCAGACGGTATATTTCCGCTTTTTGTAAGCTGAAACAACTTTAGGGTGGCAGCCTCCTGCATTACATGGGTATCAAGGGGTATCAGAAGGTCCTTTTTGCTGTACCAGTCTTTCCATAACCCAAGGTCAACGGGAGAATTGTCTCTGACCATCCAGCGAAGAAACATATTGATTCTTTTTGCGGCTGTACCCTTTGAATGAGGAATAAGGTGACAGTTTTCCGGAAAAAGGTTACAGATTAATGGGGTTAGATAGTTATCTTTTTTGTCTGGATGGGTATAGATTTTCTTGAAGTGATTTCCGATGGTGCCAGATTTCTCTAAAAAATTGCGGATGGTGTCAAAAAACAAAAGAAAATCATTGTGGGTGAACATCCTGTAGTAGGAACTGTCCCCTTTTGTAAAGAATTTTCTGTATCCTTTATTCTGTACCCATTTGTAAAGATCTGTACCTGCTGTCTGGAGTACAGCTTCTGTGTGGGAAAGAATCTGGTCCCTTCTTCCAAAGGCCATGTTGGCAGCAAGAAAGGCGGCTATTTCTTGATGGACTGGATCCTTGTATCTGTGCATGAACTGGGATGGGTCTTTGAGGAGGAATTCTTTTGTTTCGTATTTGTCAGCAAGGGCAATCAAACGCTCTGCCGTCTTTTTTGTAAGCATGGATAAAGTATAATCCTCAAAACCGTACATAAACAAGATATTCTGATGACAAAGAGCCATATACATCGATATAATATGGAAATATGTTGAACATCAATAACAATACTGCAAATGTAAAAAGAGAAATCCTTGTCCGCATAGCCCAGCTTCAGCTTGAAGGAAAGCTTGAAGAAGACGTTCACTTTATTCCAAGGGAAATGGTTCCTCGCGACAAGCCTCCCCTACGCTGCTGTATTTTCCACGACAGAGAAATCATCCGCATGAGGACAATTGCCCGCATGGGAATTTCTGTTGAGAACATTGATGAGGAAAGAACCCTTGCGTCTTTTGCTAAGGAAGCCCTTTCCCGCGAAACCCCAACTTGGCCTATGCTTACGGTTCTTCACGAAGCCTGCAATGCCTGCGTAAAAGCACACTACATGGTTACAAATGCATGTCAGGGATGTGACGCACGCCCGTGTAAGATAAACTGTCCAAAGCAGGCCATAACCATTGACCGCCATGCCCACATCAACGAAGATCTGTGCATCAACTGCGGAAAATGCCTTGAAAACTGTCCGTATCATGCAATCATAAAAATTCCTGTTCCTTGTGAAGAGGCCTGTCCTGTAGGAGCCATCAGCAAGGACGAAAGCGGACACGAAAGAATTGACTACCACAAGTGCATCTTCTGCGGAAACTGCATGAGGGAATGTCCTTTCGGTGCAATGATGAGCAAGAGTCAGCTGGTTGATGTAATCAAGCACATTATGGATAGCGGAAAAAAAGTTGTTGCCCTTTATGCGCCTGCAATTGCCTCCCAGTTTGACGCAGTTCCGGGTCAGCTTGAAAGTGCTTTCCTTAAGGCGGGTTTTGACCGTACCTGGGAAGTTGCCATTGGGGCCGATATTTGTGCAGACAACGAGGCAAAGGAATTCGAAGAGCGCATGGCTCGCGGAGACAAGATGATGACAACCTCCTGCTGTCCTGCCTATGTCCGCGCAGTAAAGAAACATGTTCCTGCTCTTGCCGAATGCATTTCAGAAACGAGAAGTCCAATGCACTACACTGCAGAAATTGCAAAGAAGGCAGATCCTGGATGCGTTACTGTTTTCATCGGTCCCTGCCTTGCAAAACGCCGCGAAGGTTTTGACGACGACATGGTTGACTATGTTTTGAGTACGGCAGATATTGAAGCCCTTTTCATTGCAAAGGAAATCGACGTTTCAAAAATGGAAATGGCACCGGGTTCAATCATTCCTACTGCAAGCGGTAGAAATTTTGCAAAGTCAGGTGGTGTTCTTGATGCTGTAGCCCTTAGGCTTACGGACAAGTCAATTCTTCGTCCTGCAAAAATCAATGGGCTTACAAAAAGCGGAATGAAGATGCTCAATGCATACGGCTTAATTAACAGCGGAAAAATTCCTTTGAAGCCGGATACTCCAAACCTCATTGAAGTCATGGCCTGTGAAGGTGGCTGTATCGGAGGTCCAAGCATCCGCAAGAACGTAAAGCAGGCTGAAACCCAGCTTGATAAATATGTAAGTGCCGGTGCACAGAATAAGGCAAACAGTTAGGACGATTCTTTTCTGTCCGTTTAAAAAGTTTTGAGAGTTTTATTATGGAAATGGAAATTGAAAATTACAGAAAGGCAACAAGGTCATTGATTAATACCGGTTACATTCTTGCTGCCATTTGCTTTGTTTTTGAAATGATTATTCCAATAATGGAATTTGGCATTGTAATATATGGTGACCTTGCCTGGGTTTTCCGTTGGATAGTTCTCTCAAACCTTCTGAATGCAATCATCCTGATTTTGGAAAATGTCCTGATAAGGATTTTCAAGAATCAATTGATGAAGCAGTGCTATGTAATCAGCGTTGCTTTGGTTGCCATCTGTGCCGTAATTTCCTGCCAGCACTATTACTTTACCCATACACAGCTCATATATGTTATTCCAATGCTCCTTTCTGTTCCAGTAATGAACAAAAGGCTCAATCTTACTGTTTCCGTCCTGAGTTTTTTCGGCATAATTCTGTCGTTCTTTTTCAGGTATCTTGATGAAAATGCCTCGAGATCCTATTGGCCTGATTTTGTAATCTGCATTGCTTACATCGTTTTGTTTGCAACAATTTCTTTTCAACTTGTGTGCTATCTTTCAGGGCAGAACAAGCTTCTTGCTTCTTCAAAGGAAGATGCGGAAAAAGCCAATAGTGCAAAGAGCGACTTTATCCTGAACATGAGCCATGAAATCCGAACTCCTATAAATTCAATTCTTGGCATGAACGAAATGATTCTCCGGGAATGCAATGACGAAACTATTTCTGGATATGCAGAGAACATAAACAGCAGCGGACAGACTCTGCTTTCTCTGGTAAATGAAATCCTTGACCTTTCGAAAATCGAGGCGGGAAAAATCGAAATCATTCCTGACGAGTATAGCCTTGAAACTTTGGTGCGAGAAACCGTAATCATGGTAAGCGAAAGAATTGAAAAAAAGAATTTGAAATTCCAGGTGGAAGTGGATGAAAACCTTCCCTCAGTTCTTTGGGGAGACTGCTCAAGGATAAGGGAGATTCTCCTGAACTTCCTTACCAATGCGGCAAAATACACCAGGGAAGGTTCCATTACTTACAGTATTACGGGAACGAAAAATACAGACAATATAGAAATGATTTTTTCTGTAAAGGATACGGGTGCTGGAATTAGGGAAGAAGACCTTAAGAAAATGTACGGCCGCTTTGAAAGATTCGATCTTGAACAGAACAGAAACATTGAGGGAACTGGAATCGGTCTTCGCATTTCAAGGGAACTTGCAAATCTTATGGGCGGTAACATTGAGGTGAAGAGTACCTACGGTGAAGGCTCTGAATTTGCCCTAAGGATAATGCAGAAGATAATCAACTTTGATCCCGTAGGAAAGGTTGATTTCAAAAAATCAGCAGCGGGTCCTGCAAAGAAATATACGGTTCTGTTTACGGCGCCAACTGCAAAGGTTCTTGTAGTTGATGACATCGACCTGAACCTTTATGTAATTGAAAATCTACTTAAGCAGACTGCCATGAAGGTAGATCTTGCCCAGAGTGGCGATGAATGCCTAAAGATGTGCGAGAAGGAAAAATATGACCTGATCCTCATCGACCATATGATGCCAGGCATGAATGGAATAGAGACCTTTGGAGAGCTTAAGAAAAATGAAAATGGATTGAATAAAGACACTCCTTGTGTGATGCTGACGGCAAACGCCTTCAACGGAGCAAGGGAGACTTATGAAAAGGCAGGCTTTGTCGACTACATAACCAAGCCTATTGAATGTGATAAACTTGAAAGGACCGTAAGCAGGCTGTTGCCTGAGGACAAGGTTTCCTACAACCAGTAGACAGGAAGGATCTGCAGATTTTCCGAGCGCATCATATGCTGAAGATAAAAATGGTGACATTTATTATATAAGCGGAGGTGCCCTTTGTTATAGCGATGATCCTAAAAGAATGGAGCCAGTTTTAAAGGTTCAGCAGAAAAAGATGGATCAAACAGTAACTGGCCCCATTGAAGGTGACAGACCAATCTTTGACAGTTTTGGGCAAAGCTCATACGACGGGATGTAAAACTACTTTCGCTTTATTGTAAGTTTAAGGTCGTCCTTTACCTTCCCTTCATCAATGATTTCAAAGTCTTCTTCTGAAAGTATCTTGATGTATACAAAATCCATGTCGTCTATGTCGTCGCTGCATGGGTTGTCAGCCCAGGTCTTTCCTGGTTTTATCTTTATTGTCTTGCAATGCTCAGGTTCTTCTTCGTAATGTTTTCCGATTGTACCTTCTGCGATTTTTCCAAGCATTCCCTTTGATTCTTGTTCAAAGATGTCGATCTGAAGGAGAAGATCGGTGGTGTTTTCTATGACAAGCTCGTCATCCACATCTTCTGGAATCGCGAATTTCTGATAGCCTCTGTCAAGAAGATCCTGTCCTATTTCGATGTCCTTGTTTTTTGCTTTTTCAGTTTTGCTGAAGTTCTGTGAAAAAGATAATGAGGCTAATGCTGTCAAGATTGCTGTGATGGTAATAAGTTTTTTCATTGTTTTTTCTCCTTAATGAATAGTATAAAATTATTTTCTAAAAAAACAAGAAATAAAAATGACATAAGTCAAATAAATGTCATAGAAATTCATTGAAAATTATTATCTACTATAGTAAAATAAAACACTAAAACACACTTAATTGGATTTGTAAGGGGTTATATGAACAAGATTATCGAAATGAAACACCTTTCAGAGGCTGTTTACTACATGAAATTTGAAGCTCCAGATATTGCAAAGAACCGCAAGGCTGGACAGTTTTTGATTGTAATGGTTGATCAGGATTTGAATGAACGCATTCCTCTTACAATCGCAGATGCAAATGCAGAAGAAGGTTGGGTTGCAATCGCTTTCCAGCCAATCGGGGCATCTACAATGAAGCTTGCACAGCTCAAGGCAGGCGATTATCTTGGTGGTGTGCTCGGACCTCTTGGAACTCCTTCCGTAATTGAAAAATATGACCGCCCTGTAGTTTGTGTCGGCGGCGGTTTCGGTACAGCTCCACTCTACCCTATCGTTCAGGCACTCAAGGCTGCAGGCAACAAGGTTATCCTTATTGAAGGTGCACGCAACAAGGACCTTCTTATTTTCGTTGATGAAATGAAGGCTGTCTGTGATGAAGTTATCATCTGTACGGATGATGGTTCAGAAGGACGCAAGTGTCTCGTTACTGAAGTTCTCGATGAACTTTGTCAGAGCCAGGTTCCTCCTGCAGAAGTAATTGCAATTGGACCTCCAATCATGATGAAGTTCTGTGCAGCAACAACAAAGAAGTACAACATCAAGACAACAGTTTCTTTGAACACAATCATGATCGACGGAACAGGTATGTGCGGTGGTTGCCGTGTAAGCGTTGGCGGAAAGACAAAGTTCGTTTGTGTTGACGGTCCTGACTTTGACGCTCATGAAGTTGACTGGGACAACATGATGATGCGCATGAAGAGCTTTGCAAAGGAAGAACAGGAAGCAAAGCATAAGTGCAATATAGGATTAAAAAACTAAAGTTTTTTAATCAATTCACAATTCGTAATTCACAATTCATAATTAAAAACGAAATTGGAATTATGACTATCTTTACGGGAAAGTCATTGTTATGAATTTCTTCTTTCCCGATGAGAGGAGATAAAAATGTCTGAACATAAGACAGTTGAAGAATTAAAGAATATAGCAATTGAGGAACAGAAAAAGATCGAAGGAAAGGAACTTAAGAATCCTGACCGCATGAAGATTCCTCAGATGGAAATGCCTTCTGGAGAACCACTTGTTCGCGCAAGACAGATGACAGAAGTTGCACTGGGATACACAGCAGAACAGGCAGTTGTTGAAGCACAGAGATGTCTCCAGTGCAAGAACGCTCCTTGTGTTTCTGGATGTCCTGTAAACGTTCAGATTCCTTCATTCATCGAGCAGGTGGCAAAGGGTGAATTCAAGAAGGCCGTTGACATCATCAAGGGAACAAACCTTCTTCCTGCAATCTGTGGCCGCGTATGTCCACAGGAAAAGCAGTGCCAGGGTCAGTGTACTGTAGGTAAAGTTTACAAGAACGCAGAAAAGTCAGTTTCAATCGGTCGTCTTGAACGCTTTGTTGCAGACTACGAAAGAAACAACAACCTTACAACAGCTCCAGCAGTTGCAGCACCAACAGGAAAGAAAGTTGCCATCGTTGGTTCAGGTCCTGCAGGTTTGACTGTAGCAGCAGACTGCCGCCGCGCAGGTCACGATGTTACGGTATTTGAAGCTTTCCACAAGGCTGGTGGCGTTATGGTTTACGGTATTCCAGAATTCCGTCTTCCAAAGGCTATCGTTCAGAAGGAAGTTGAAAACCTTGAAAAGATGGGAGTTAAGTTTGAATACAATACTCTCGTTGGACGCACAACTTCAGTTCAGCAGATTTTGACAGAAAAGGGATTTGACGCAGCATTCGTTGGAACAGGCGCAGGTCTTCCAAAGTTCTTTGGTATTCCTGGTGAAAACTACATTGGTGTTTTCTCTGCAAACGAATACCTTACACGCGCAAACCTCATGAAGGCTTACGATACGGAACATGCCGACACACCTTACTTCCACGCAAAGACAGTTGTTGTTTGTGGTGGTGGTAACGTTGCAATGGATGGTGCCCGCATGGCTCTCCGTCTTGGAGCAGAAAAGGTTTACGTTGTATACCGCCGTTCAAGAAATGAAATGCCTGCCCGCCGCGAAGAAGTTGCACACGCAGAGGAAGAAGGAGTAATCTTCAACTTCCTTGAAAACCCTGTTGAGATCCTCGGCTATGATGATCCTGCCGACAAGGAAAACTTTGGAAAGGTTCGCGCAGTAAAGTGTCTTTCTTACGAGCTTGGTGAACCAGATGAAAAGGGTCGCCGCCGCCCAGTTGAAATCAAGGGTTCTGAACACGAGATTGCTTGTGATGCAGTAATCGTTGCCCTCGGTAACAACTCTAACCCATTGATTCCTGCTACAACTCCAGAAATCAAGGTTGACGACCACGGTCACATCACAGTTGATGAAAAGCAGGCTACAAGCATGACAAAGGTCTGGGCTGGTGGAGACATCGTTCTTGGTGCCGCAACAGTAATCCTTGCCATGGGTGAAGGCCGCAAAGCAGCTGCTTCTATCAACGAGTACCTTGCAAAATAATTTATCTTGATTCGCTAGTTTTGCGATAGAATCCGTCCTGTTAACTCAGGGCGGATTTTTTTTCGTGTGGAGGATTATTGCTGACATTCTGATGTCTGGTTGCTCATTGGGTTCATTTTTTTTATGTGATATAATCACTGCAATAAATAAAAGTCGAAAGGAAGAAACATGAAGAAAATTTTCAGCTTTATAATTTTGGGAATATTGTGCTGTTCTGCATGGAGCCAGACCCTCGAACAGAGAATCAGGAAGGTTCTTCTGGAAAACAGATTCAAATCATCCGGCATATATGATTATGATTCATATTCATTCAGCGAAGAGAATGGAAATCTTCTCTGGAAAAAGGAAAGCAACAATGAGTACGGATCTTACACTCTTGGAGGAGAGGCTGAAATAAAGGGAAAGAAAGTTCTTGTTTATTACAAATGGTGCTCTGAGGGTGCTGAATGGCATTTTGGCGGCGATGTGAATGATGTGGGCTGGAAGGGGGCCCGGGAATTGCAATTCGAAGGGCTTGATCCTGATATCGGTTTTGAAGATTGCCGGTACAAACTTGGCTACTACAGAGGCGGAAAAGTGAATGTGGGAGACAGAATTCTCGTGCAAGGAGCTGAAGCTGTGAAGGCGGATGAAATTCTTGCAGTAAACGCAACCTGCACCACATACTGCACTCCCGATGAAAACGGACCGTTGTCGCCAAGAAGCATCATCTACAACAGGGTGGAAGGAGAAAGCTACATAGACATCAACTGCGCAAGAATCCTTCCGGGTGCAATGATTCCTGTCCGCGCAAAAATTCTCGGGGCAAAAAATCTGAAGGGAGAAAAGGGGACCTGGTATTACGGTGCTGTTTTCGCTGAATCCTCATTCTGGGAGGATAATACCTGGTTCTTTGTTCCCGACAGCGCGGAAAGAAAAGTCAGGAAAGATTTTGGAAAATTTGAAGCATACGAAGGCCCCTACCATATTCTGGATTTTGAAGCTTCCTATTTGGCCGAAGCAAGGAGACTTGGACTTTCCCACACCACCCATGAACAGAAAGACTCCTTGTATACCGGCAGTCCCATGAGAGACCCCTACGACGAATTCACAAGACTATTGCCTGAGCTCATCACGAAAACAAAACTTGAAGAAGGAAAATTCTATGTCCTTGAGGACAACCTTAAGATGCGCTCTGGACCAAATCTTTCGGATGAAAAAATGACAACGGCTTTGAAAGGAACCAAGGCAAAAATCCTTAAGTGCGGCCGCTACGAAATCATCGACAGCATCCACAGCAGATGGGTTCAGGTTGAATTTGAATCCGGTGCAAAGGACAAAGACGGAAAAAGTTTTGACGCAAAGAAATCATACTGGTGTTTCGGCGGATATCTCAAATAATGAGATTGGATTTCCTGTTAAAGAATCACAGGAATTTCAGAACCGATTGAAAGGCTGTCCGGCGTGACATAGCAGCTGTAGCAGAGGACTTCCACTCCCCTGCTTGCCGCAAGCCGCAGTGCATCGCCAAAGGCTTTGTGTGTTTCATCGTTGGGTGAAAAGTCTTTTGCCTTTTCCATCTGAATTAATATGAAGATAGCAGTTCTGTATCCCGCTTCCTTTGCTTCAATAAGTTCTGTTAGATGCTTCACTCCCCTTTCTGTAGGTGCATCAGGAAATTTGCAGTGGCCGTCAAATTCCAAAGTACAGCCTTTTACTTCAAGTAGAAATTTTTCCTTTCTCCGTTCCATGTAAAAATCAACGCGACTCTTGCCGTAAGTGTATTCGGGTTTTATAAAATCATAGTCTTGCTTTGAAAGCCATTCCCCAACGACCTTGTTTGGCGCCTGGCTGTCCATATTGATGAGGATTGTTTTGTTGTTTTTACAACATTTTTCTACTGCGACCAAAGAGTATCGAAGTTTGCGTGTACCCATGCGGCCTTCAAAATCTTCAAGATAGACTTTGGTTCCAGGAACAAGAAGTTCCCTGCAGCGGCCCGTGTTTTTTACATGTACGGTTTCTTCTTTTCCATCAATTTCAACATGGGCGATGAAACGGTTTGGACGTGAAATGAAAATGCCTTGTACGATTTTCAGATATTTCATGGATCAGTTGGAATTGTATGATGAATACAGATTTTCAAGAATGGTTCTGCATTCAAGGAAGTCGGAGCAAAGTTCTGGATCAAAATGAGAGCCAGAAGATTCTTCAACAATTTTAAATGCCCTGTCGTAGTCAAAGCTGTCCTTGTAGACCCTTCTGCTTACAAGAGCGTCGAAAACATCAGCAAGGGCCATGATGCGGGCCTCAAAAGGAATTTCATATTCCTTCAGCCCTTCTGGGTATCCTTGACCGTTCCATTTTTCGTGGTGGAAGTGGGCAACGTTTACGGCAATATTCTTGAATTCAATATCATCGGTATTGTCGAGAATTTTATTTACGATGACGGCACCTTTTGCAGAATGCAGTTTCATCACTTCGTATTCACTAGGTTCAAATTTTCCCGGTTTGTTGAGGATGGCATCAGGTATGGCAATTTTTCCAAAATCATGGAGAGGAGCTGCCTTGATTACGTGTTCAGAAAATTCTTTTGTAAGCTGTGGATATTTGTTTTTTTCAATGAGATGTCCGACAAAAATCCTGACAACATCACTGGTGCGTGCAATGTGACCTCCCGTGTTGTTGTCGCGGCTTTCAACGATGTTAGCCATGCTGATGAGGATGTCGTTCTGGATCTTCAAAAGTTTTTCAGTCTTTATTTCAACATCTTCTTCAAGCTTGTCCTTGTAATTTTCGATGAGCTTTGTATATCTTTGAATCTGTGTATCGTCGGATAAAAATATGACATGAACTTTTGATCCGAATTCAACAAGGTCATAGATTCTTGCGCCGATGATTTTTTCTCCGCATTCAAAATAGGAAATGCATGTGGAGAATTCATCTAGCCAAAGCGAAATGGTCTTTAGGAATTCCGTTGAAGGGTTGTCGATGCTGCAGTCAAGCTTAAGGTTCAGGATTTCTGGAAACCATAGTTTTGCCGTTGTGTCAGAGCCAAGGTATTTTCCTTTCTTGTTGAATATCATGAAGCCCGTTGATTTTGTCTCGTCAAAATATCTAGTGGAAATTTTTTTGATGTCGTAAAGACGGATTCTTGCGAGTAAAAGAAAAATCATTGTTTCTGAGATGACATAGGATACGGGAACCATGGAAATCTTCCATCCAAAAATCTGCTGAAGTCCATAGCAAAAGGCACTTAGGACCATCGAAACGATAAGCAGTCCGCTTGTAATGAAAGATACTTCATGTTTCTTAGAGAAAGATCTGATGGCGATAAAAAATCCTATGATGTTTGTTCCTGCAACGTAGATGTAGTAAAGGTTGTGCAGTATTCCGTATTTTTTCTTGAGGAATGTTATGCCGTTGTCCTTTATGATGTAAAGGCTCTTGTAGTAGAGGGATGTGTACTTAATGGTGCAGGTACAGATGAATATGATCACCGCAATGCTCAAGGCTGAAACAAGAAGAATTTTTTTCAGGTTGAACCTACATAGGTCCGTGTAGCACATGACCATGAGGATTGGGGCAAAGCTTGCACCTAGGTAAAGGATCTGGTTTGCAAAGACCGCTGTCTGCATTTCTTCGGCACAGGCAGTCTGAAGGAATCCAAGGCAGGCCAATGTGATGGAAATGAAGAGCATGTGGTAAAAAATGGAAATCTTGTTGTGAAATACAACGGCCCCAAGGATGATCAGAAAAAGAGAATAGAAGAATGCAAAATTGTAGATGTGGATGATAGGATTCATAGCCTATAGAAGTTTGTCCTGTCGTATTACGAGTCTTAGGGCTTCTACACCAACCTGAACTGCAGATGATGTGTCTTCGCTCATTTCCTGGTCAAGACCGAGTTTTTCCCTTTCCTGGTTCCAGATTACATGGAAACAGCTTCCGCAACGGCAACCAAGGGCAGCGGCAACTACAAAGAGTGCTGCGCTTTCCATTTCGCTTGCCTTGACCCCAAGCTTTTTCCAGGTGTCCCATTTCTGAAGAAGTTCATAGTAAACGGGAGATTTTTCAGGACTGTGCTGTCCATAGAAGGAATCCTTGTTCTGAACGACTCCAGTACACCAGCGTTTTTCAAGATTCTTGCAGGCCTGAACGAGGGCTGTTGTGATTCCAAAGTCAGGAACCGCTGGATATTCAATTGGGGCATATTCGCAGCTTGTGTGTTCGTAGCGGATGGCACCTGTTGCAACGACAACATCACCGCTTTTTACGTCAATGTCGATTCCGCCGCAGGTACCGACACGGATGAAGGTATCGGCACCGATGTTGTGGAGCTCTTCCATGGCAATTGATGCAGAAGGACCGCCGATTCCTGTAGAACAGACTGAAACCTTTTCGCCTTCCAGGGTTCCTGTCCAGATTGTGAATTCGCGGTTTGAGGCAACAAAATGTGCATCATCAAAAAGTTTGGCAATGGATTCAACGCGTCCAGGATCTCCCGGAAGAATTACATAGCGACCTACATCGCCTTCTACACAATGGATATGAAACTGTTTTTCAAGTTGCTGCATGAATTGCCTCCGTTTTATTATGGATTCCGAATCAAGTTCAGAATGACATCAATAATTATACCACACATAAGGAAATCTTTCCTTGTGATATTTAATAATCTTCATTATATTGTAGACAAGAAAAATATGGTTTCAGGAGCGAAAAATGACAGTAGCAGAAGCAGTTGAACTCGTAAAGAAATACAGTGAAGAAATGCCGTCGGCAGTTGCAGCAAAAGTCCTCAACGATATGGCACAGGTTGTTTTTGTAAAGAAAGAATATGAAAGGCTCAGTACAACAAGAGACAATGAAATTTACAGCGTCATTGCAGCTCAGGCAGAGAATCCTACCGAAAAATTTGAAAGTGAAGACGAGGCCGATAAAGCCGTGACAAATCATCCTAAGCGCTACCTTAACAAGAGCGGAATCGAAGCCATAGACATCATAGAGCTGTTTACAAGCGGAATTACCGGTGGTCAGGCCTTTAACCTTGGAACGGCAGTAAAATACCTTGCCCGCCTTGGCAAAAAGACAAAAAATGTTCAGGAAGAATGGAAGAAGGTTAAGTGGTACATGGACCGGCTCATTGATGCAAAGCCCGTTTCAGTGCAGTAAAAAAAATTAAAAGCTACCGTATGGTTGTAAAACTAACGGTAGTTTTTAATTTAAGGGGTAAACATGCACATTTATGTGGATTTTGATGATGTTATTTCAGAAACTGCCCTTCATTTTTCAGGCCTTGTAAAGGAGATGTTCGGCAAGGATGTTCCATACGGAGAAATAAAATTCTTCAACCTTCAGAAAGCATTTGACCTTACCGACCGTCAGTATGAGGAATTGATGGAAAAGGCCCATACTCCGGAAATTCTCCTTTCCTATGAAGAAACTCCCGGTGCTTCGGAAACGCTTCGAAAATGGATGGCGGCAGGCCATGATGTTGAGATTGTAACGGGACGCCCTTATTTTTCTGCACCAAGTACAAGGCAGTGGCTCAAGGAACATGGCCTTGAAAAACTTAAGGTAATCCATGTGGACAAGTACGGAAGACAGGAAGTTTCCAGTGAAATGGAAGACCGTGCTCTGACAGTGGAAGAATTTTCCAGAATGCATTTTGACTTTGCGGTGGAAGATTCTCCGTCGGCTTTGGTTCACCTTGAGAAAATGGATGGTTGCAAGGTGGCTGTTTTTTCCCGTCCGTGGAATATGGAAGGGGTCAAGGAGGATGGAAAATTCTGCAGGTGTTATTCCTGGCATGATGTAGACCGGTTGATGGAAAACTGTTGTGGCGAATAAAACAAAATATTTTTGACAACTTGAATGTATGGGATATTATGAAAGCATGTCAGACTTAAAAGGAAAATGGGCTCTCCGGATCCTGGATGGTGCCGTACCGACCTGGGTGGAAGCAGTGCTCCAAATGCACCAGAGAGCGCAATTCCTGGTGTCATCCTAGGGGCTTTTGCGGACGACAAGAAGTCTGGAAGAATTTTCCATGCACAGGATTATGCAGGAATGACTTTGGAAGATGCCCTTAAAAAGGCAGGCTGCTAAAATAAAAAAGGGGCTGTCCAATAAGTATTTAGTGTAGCGCTCATTGAGCTAGTCGAAATGACTGCTACACTAAATGTGGTGGTTTCGACGGGCTCAACCACCGTAAATCATACTTTTAAGACAGCCCCTTTCGTTTTCAGCTAAGGTTTTGAATTACTTCAGGATTTCAAGCTTAACGATGTCAAGGTTGTACTTTGCGATTGGCTGACCAACTGTGTGGATTGAAACAGTCTTGATTTTGCTTGGATCGAATTTAGCAGCCTTTCCCCAAGGTTCCTGTGTAAGCTTGCTAAATGGAATTTCAAATGTCTTTTCCTTTGCGTTTGTTGGGAATGTAAACTGGTGGAAGCAGTAGTCAGGTCTGTCTGTTGTTTCAACGCGAACGCTGTACTTCTTTCCGTCACCCTTTACAGTGAGCTTGATTCCCTTTGCGCTCTTGAGAGCTTCAATGAATTCAGCATCGTCTGTACGAATTCCTGCATAACCGTACTGGTACTGTGTTGTAACTGTTCCTGAAAAGTTTACAACTCCGTTGTTTTCTGTAGCAACTGCTGTACTTGATCCTCCGTTACCTTCTTCGTCTGAATAGGCAACCCAATTACCTGCAACCTGTGCAAAAAGTCCTGAGCACATAAGTGCTGCTGCGATAACCAATAAAAGTTTTTTCATTTATAATTTCCTCCATAAATTAGAATATTACAATTTAAAAATTACGCAACAAAAAAAAACGGATTTCAAATTTATATGATATGCAAAGGAAATTTGTGTTATAAAAGAAACTCGAGGGCTCTATGATTCCATATCTGTTTGCTATTTATTCGTTTGCATACTATAATTTTTAGCATGATAGAAATAAATGTAAGTTCAAAATCACCTGCTGCATTGACAGCGGCCCTTAAGAAAATAAAGGAAATGTCCTCTTCTGGAAGCATCTCTAAGGAATCGGCCGTTCATATCATTCTTGAACCGGGCATGTACAGGGAGTCAGTTAGATACAACCTTCCCAATCCTCTCGTAGTAGAAAGTTTTCCAGGGACAAAGGCAGATGACTGTGTTCTTAAGGCAGATAACTGTGAATCTTACAATAAGGGTATAAACAACAGGGGCGTTTTTGTTTTTGGACCAAATGCTACAAAAGTTACGCTGAAAAATTTTACCATTGAAAATACGCATATAAAAACAATCGAAGAAGGAAATACTCTTGCTGACAGTGCAGAAGCCTTGGTATGGGGAAATACTTCGGGAACTTTGACTTGCAGTGGAATGAAAATCATAGGAAGGCAGAACACACTTTACGTGAAGGGAAACAGCTGCTTTACGGAATGTCTCATTTCAGGAGACAAGGATTTCGTTTACGGTGAAAGTGAACTTGCATATTTTGAAGACTGTGAAATTTTTGTTCGCGAAGATACTTTTGGAGAAAGGGATGCCTGCATAGTAAACAGCCAGTCCCTTGCTGAAAAACCTGGTTTCGTTTTCAAGAACTGCAGGTTTACTGGTGACAGGAAAAACAAGACTACGGCATACATAATCCGTACAAGCGGAAAGGGAAGCGCAACAAGTGCAAAAGATTGGGACAATGTTGCTCTTATCGATTGTGTAATAGATGACTGGTATTCACCTGAAATCGTATGGGACGATGACATGAATCTTACCATCTTCCCTCGCGGAAATGCAAAGAACGGAATTCGTGAATACGGTACAAGAACAGCAGATAAAAACGGAAAGATCGAGGCTGCAGATACAGCCCGCAGAAGCATTATGTCATACACTTTGACAGAAGAAGATTATTTCAAAGGATATGCAAGCCGCTTCCTTATTCTTCAAGACACACCACTGGCAGGAAACTAGATGAAAGTCGTTACATTCGGCGAAGTGATGCTACGCATTGAACCAGAAGGATACTATCGCTTTGTTCAGTCAGATAAAATGACAACAACCTTTGGAGGGGCTGAGGCAAATGTTGCAGTTTCCCTTGCCAATTTTGGTGCTGATTCGGTCTATGTAACAAAACTTCCAGCCCACGAAATCGGTCAGTGCGCGGTAAACGCATTGCGCCGTTTTGGAGTAAATACTTCTTTCATCTCCCGTGGCGGCAACCGTGTGGGAATATACTTCAATGAACGCGGTGCAAGCCAGAGACCTTCAAAGTGCATCTACGACAGGGCTGGTTCTGCCATTGCGGAAAGTACGTCTTCTGATTTTAATTGGGACAGGATTTTTGAGGGTGCCGACTGGTTCCATCTGACAGGGATTACACCTGCCCTTGGAGGCAACCTTCCTTCAATCTGCATCGAGGCATGCAAAAAGGCAAAGGAAAAAAACATACCCGTAAGCGTAGACCTCAACTACCGCAGCAAGCTTTGGACAAAGGCAGAGGCAAAGGAGACAATGGAAAAGATTGCGCCTTATGCCGATGTGTGTATTGCCAATGAGGAAGATGCAAAGGATGTCTTTGGAATTGAAGCCGACGACACGGACATTGAAAACGGAAAACTCAACAAGAACGGCTATAAGACTGTAGCGAAAAAACTTGCAGACAAATACGGATTCAAGAAAGTTGCAATTACACTTCGCACATCAATAAACGCAAACATAAACCGCTGGACTGCCCTCTACTACGACGGAACGGACTATTACTTTAGCCGCGAACACGAAATGATGATCGTTGACCGTCTTGGTGGCGGAGACAGTTTCTGCGCGGGACTCATTTATTCAATCCTCAGCGGAAAATCTTCCCTTGACGCTGTGGAATTTGCAAGTGCCGCTTCGTGCCTTAAGCATTCCGTTGAAGGTGACTTCAACATGGTAAGTGCAGAAGAAGTTGAGCGCCTTGCGGCAGGCAATGCCAGCGGAAGAATTCAACGATAGGTTGAAAGCCATATAATCTCAATGAAAGTGTTTACGATTGCGAAAAGCAATCGTAGGGCGAAAGTTATGCGATGGATGACAACTACTCTGCAAATGCTTTCGCCCTTCAATTTACAATAAACCCCATTTCTTCTATAATAGGCGAATGTTTCGTATCTATGTAGAAAGAAAGGCTGGCTTTGAAAATGAAGCAGCCCGCATCAAGTCCGAAATCAACGGATTTTTGGGAATTAGTGGTGTTAACGGTGTTCGCTATTTCAACCGTTACGATGTAGAAAATGTTGCAGACGCTGTAGCAAAAGTAGCAGCCACACGCATTTTCTCAGAACCTCAGAGTGACTTCGTTACATTTGAAGAACTTGAAGTTCCTGCTGGCAATCAGGTAATCGTCTGGGAATTCCTTCCAGGCCAGTACGACCAGAGAGCTGACAGTGCAGAACAGTGTCTTTCACTTCTTCGCGAAGGCATGAAATCAGAGACTACAGTCGGAACAGAACCTCCACGCGTAAGGTGTGCAAAGGTTGTTCTTCTTGAAGGAAACATTTCAAAGGATGAACTCCTCAAGATTCAGGGCTACCTTATCAACCCTGTAGACAGCCGTCTTACAGATTCAACAAAGCCTGCGACACTCAAGATGGATGCAATGAATCCTGCCGACATTCCGACAGTTGAAGGCTTCAATGCAATGGACGAAGCAAAGCTTGATTCATATCGCAAGGAACTTGGTCTTGCAATGGATCTTCTCGACATCAAATTCCTTCAGGACTATTTCAAGAGCATCAACCGTGATCCAACAATCACAGAAATCCGTGTTCTTGATACATACTGGTCAGATCACTGCCGCCACACGACGTTCCTTACAAACCTTGATGAAGTAAAGATTGCTGACGGTCCTTACGCAAGCCTCTTTAAGAAGTCTTACGAAAACTACACTGCTATGCGCACCGACCTTTACGTTGGACGCAAGGATAAGCCTGTTACTCTCATGGACATGGCATGTATCGCAGCAAAGTACCTGCGCAAGAACAACAAGCTTGATGACATTGAAGTAAGCGCAGAAATCAATGCATGTTCAGTTTTCGTTGACCTTCACTACACTACTGATGCAAACGGAAACCCAATCGACGAAAATTCACCTGAAGCTACAGAACGCTGGCTTCTTCAGTTCAAGAACGAAACACACAATCATCCAACAGAAATCGAACCATTTGGTGGAGCCGCAACCTGTCTTGGTGGTGCAATCCGCGATCCACTTTCAGGACGTTCATGGGTTTACCAGTCAATGCGTATAACAGGTGCCGCAGATCCAACAGTATCACTTGCAGAAACTCTCAAGGGAAAACTTCCACAGGTAAAGATCTGCCGTGAAGCAGCCCAGGGATTCTCTTCATACGGAAACCAGATCGGTCTTACAACAGGTCAGGTTCAGGAAATCTACCACCCGGGATATGTTGCAAAGCGCATGGAACTTGGTGCAGTTATTTCCGCATCTCCTGCTGACCAGGTACTCCGCGAAGAACCTGATGCAGGCGACGTAGTCATCCTTCTTGGTGGTGGAACTGGCCGCGACGGTATCGGTGGTGCTACAGGATCATCAAAAGTACACACAACAAAATCAGTTACAACTGCTGCTGCTGAAGTTCAGAAAGGTAACGCAGTAGAAGAACGCAAGATCCAGAAGCTCTTCCGCAACAAGGAAGTATGCAAGATGATCCGCCGCTGCAACGACTTTGGTGCAGGTGGTGTTTCGGTTGCCATCGGTGAATTGGCACCAGGTCTTGAAATCAACCTTGATATGGTTCCAAAGAAGTACGACGGCCTCGACGGAACAGAACTTGCAATTTCAGAAAGCCAGGAAAGAATGGCCTGTGTTGTTCGTAAGGGCGATGTAGAAAAATTCATCAAGGCAACAAACGACGAAAACCTTAACGCAGTTGTTGTTGCAGAAGTTACAAATACAGACAAGCTTGTTATGAAGTGGCGCGGAAAGACAATCGTAGAACTTGACCGCTCATTCCTCGATGCAGCAGGAGCTGAACACCACGCAGTTGCAGAAATTGAAAGCCCTGCTCCACAGGCAGAATCTCCACTTGTAAAGCCTCTTGATTCAGTTGCAGAAGTACTCAAGGAATACGATGCAGCATCAGAAGCAATCGACAGCGACAAGCTTGAAGAAGCATGGCTTGCAAACATGAACGACCTTGCCTGTTGTTCACAGCGCGGACTTGGAGAACGCTTTGACGGTTCCATCGGTTCAGGCTCAGTACTCTTCCCTTACGGCGGAAAGTATCAGGGCACACCAGAAGCTGGTATGGCAGCAAAGTTCCCTGTTCTTTCACCACGCGAAACTTCAACAGTAAGCCTCATGTCTTACGGATTTGACCCACGCGTTTCAAACTGGTCGCCATGGCACGGAGCACAGACTGCAGTTCTTTCATCACTTGCAAAGATTGCCTGTATGGGTGGAAAGCCAGAAAGCTGCCGACTTACATTCCAGGAATTCTTTGGACGCGCAGTAAGCGAAAAGACCTGGGGATATCCAGCCGCAGCATTGCTCGGATCAATTGACGCACAGAAGGCAATGGGAACTCCATCAATCGGTGGAAAGGACTCGATGTCCGGTACATTCGAAGACATCAATGTTCCACACACACTGGTTTCATTTGCAGTAGATACAGAAAACGTAAAGAACGTAACATCAGGTTCATTCAAGAAATCTGGCAACGGTGTTTATATCGTTACAGTTCCTTACGATGGACAGATGGCTCCTGATTTTGAGGCATTCAAGAAAAACGCAAAGGCACTCTACAAGCTCAATGCAGCTGACAAGATCGAGGCAATGTATCCTGTTCAGGCGGGTGGAATTGCAGAAGCTGTAAGCAAGATGGCATTGGGTAACAGAGTCGGTTGTGCCCTTGAAACAATTCCTGCATCTGCAACTGGAGTTGGAATTGAAAAGGCCGCTTCAATCGAAGACCTCTTTACTCCACAGTACGGTTCAATCATCGTAGAAACTGCAGAAGACCTTGAAGCAAATGGAGAATTTGCCGCAGGTACAGTATGCAAAATTGGTTCAACAACTGCAGAAGAAACAATCACATTCGACGATGCAGTTATCGAACTTTCAGAAATCGAAAGCGCATGGGAAGCAAAACTTGCCAAGGTTTACCCACCAGTATCAGACAAGGCTGAACAGCCAGCTCTTCCTGAATGGGCACTCAAGGAACACGATTCCCTTGTTGAGGCAAGAAAGACTTTCAACATCGTAGAACCTGGAAAGGCAAAGCCGCTCGTAGTTCTCCCTGTATTCCCTGGAACAAACTGCGAACTGGACATGCAGCGCGCATTCAACCTTGCAGGTGCTGCAACAAGACTTGTTCCAATCAGAAACAAGCTCCCAGGACAGCTTGAAGAAACTCTCGGCAATCTTGAAGCAGAACTCAAGAACGCACAGATTCTCGCACTTTCCGGTGGATTCTCTGCCGGTGACGAACCTGATGGATCTGCAAAGTTCATCGTAAACGTTCTTCGCAACAAAAAGATTGAAGACCAGGTTATGGATCTCCTTAAGAACCGCGACGGTCTTGTTCTTGGTATCTGTAACGGATTCCAGGCACTGGTTAAGACAGGTCTTGCAATGTACGGTGAATTCCGCGACATGACAGGCGAAATGCCAACACTTACATACAACACCATCGGCCGCCACATCAGCCGCATCGTTCGTACAAGAATGGTATCTGCAATGAGCCCTTGGGCACTGGACAAGTCTGTTCTTGACCCTAAGACACACATGACTGCAATCAGCCATGGTGAAGGCCGCTTTGTTGTTGATGCAGCTACTGCAGAAAAGCTTTTCAAGAACGGACAGGTATTCACACAGTACGTTGATGAAAATGGTGTTCCTTCAATCGTAGAACCACACAATCCTAACGGTAGTTTGTTTGCCATCGAAGGTATTACCTCTCCTGACGGACGTGTACTCGGTAAGATGGGTCACAACGAACGTTCGGTTGGAATTAATGCAGACGGTTCAAGCAACGATCTCTTCATGAATGTGGGTGGCGACAAGAACCAGAACGTATTCCGCGCCGGTGTAAGGTACTTCAAATAAAAACAGGGGAATGCCAAAGAATGGCTGAACAGTTGTATCACGGTGGTTGAGTTTATCGAAATTACCGTGAGAATACTTTTGGTCATTTCGACAGGCACAAAGACCGAAATCTTGGGAAAAAAGGTTTCGGTCTTTTTAAGACGATAATTATGAAACTTTCAAAACTTTTTATAACAGCAATTATTTCAGCACTTTTTGTTTCCTGCGGTACAAAATGGAACACGGATTATGATGATGCCCTCAAGTCTGCCCAGAAAAAGAATAAGGATGTTTTCCTTGTTTTCACTGGCGATGACTGGACTGACAACAGCGTTCCATTCAAGGAGAACATCCTTAACAAAAAGGAATTCCTTTCCAGATACTCAAAGGACTATGTGTTCCTCAACATCGATTTTTCACAGGGGGAATTTGCAAAGACAAAGGTTGCAGAAGATGCATCCGATGCAGACAAAAAGCTTGCAGAAAAAATCGCTGCGGAATATAAAAGGAAGGAAGTTCTAGGACGCAACTACAGCGTAAAGGTTTGGCCTGCAGTTTACCTTTGTTCGGCAGAAGGTTATGTTCTTGAACAGGTGATTTTTGATGCAGACAAGGATACGACTTGTACTGTTGAAGAATATTCTGAAAAGGTAGAAGTACAGAGAAAAAAAGCAGCAGAGATCAAGGTTCTTGTTGAAGCTGTTCGTTCAGCAAAAGGCGTGGAAAAAGCAAAGGCAATTGATGAACTTGTAAAAGGATCTAACCCAAGGTTCAGCGACCTCTATAAAGATTTGATTTATGAATTCCCGGCCCTTGATACGGAAAATGAAACTGGCCGCTTAGGTTTCTATGAACTTGCCGCTGCCTATTACGTTTCCTATGAAGCAACTACAAAAAACGAAGATCCTGCAAAACCTTTCCTTGATGTAATTGAAAAGGGACATCTCGCTCTGGATCAGGTGCAGGAAGCCTACTACATGGCAGCCTACTCCCTCATCAACGGGGAAAAATTTGATTCAGCCCTTGTGACCGAATATCTTGAAAAGGCATATACAGTAAATCCAGCAGGGCCAAATGCCATGAAGATTCTCCAGAACCTTCAGCAGATGAAAAGATTTTCTGAGCTTGAAAAAGTTCAGGCAGAATCAGACGGAGAATGATGGACGCGACAGATTCCTTTCCGTTGTGGATTTTAATTTCAATCTCATGTGTTCTTGTTCTGCTGTCCATGATTTTTTCGGCATCAGAAAGTGCTTTCCTTTCAGTGAACAAACTGAGGGTGCGCTTTTTGAGGAACCAGAAAAACAAAAGGGCCGTCAGGGTCTGGCGGCTTCTTCAGGACAAGAACAAACTCATCAACACACTTCTTGTTGCAAACAACATCGTCAACATTGCCCTATCTGCAATCTTTTCTTTTGTCGCAATTAAAATCTGGGGAAGCAAGGGTGTTGGATTTGCAACATTTGTCGTAACGATCATCCTTCTCATCTTTGGTGAAATTTCTCCAAAGACAATTGCAACCCATCATCCGGAAAACATCGCATTCTTTTTCAGCGGGTTTGTAAGTTTCCTTGAAGTTCTTCTTGCACCTCTGGTTTTTATTTTCACCGGTATTTCCAAATTGATTTTAAAATCTTTCAAGGCAAACATTCAGGGGAGCCAGGTAACTTTTACGGAAGAAGAGATAAGGACTTTCATCGATGTAGGTCACGAGCAGGGTGTCCTTGAAAAAAATGAAAAGAACATGATGTCAAAGGTTTTCAAATTCACTGACCTTGAAGCAAAGGACATCATGATTCCGCGAATGAAAATCAAGGCCGTTTCAGTAAACGATTCTTACAGAAAAATAATTGAGCTTTCAGAAAGATTAAGGCTTTCAAAATTCCCCGTATACAAAAAAGACATAGATGACATCGTGGGAATCATCTACATAAAGGACATGCTGGTATATAAAACCCATCCGGATCTTTTTACCGTAAGCCGCGTAATGCGTCCTCCCCTATTTATTCTTGGAACAAAAAAAATGTCAGGCATTCAGCAGATGCTTAGCGAAAACCATCAGAGTCTTGCCGTTGTTATCGATGAATATTCAGGCACGGATGGAATACTTACGGTTGAAGATATTGTACGCGAAATCTTTGGACCAATGTCTGACGAATACAAGAACTATGCCCACAACAAGGTTCAGGTAAAAATCCGCAATACCCGCAATGATGATCTTGACGGATTGAGCCGCCTTATGGATATAAACGAGCAGCTTGGAATAAATATGCAGTCTGAAAATTGTGAAACCATCGGAGGCTTCATTTCTGAAAAACTTGAATGCATTCCTCGTGTTGGACAGAGCATTACTTTTGGAGATTTCAAATTCATCGTAACAGAAATGGACAAGAACCGGGTTTCAAAAGTTAAGATGATTGGAGGTGCTCAATGACAGCCTACATAATCAGCATCTCTATTTTCATGCTTCTCCTTCTTGCTGCTGGTGCATTTTTTTCCATGACGGAAACAGCCTTTACAAGCCTGAACAGAATCAAGGTTCGGCAGTTACAGAAAGAAAAGGCAAAGCACGCTGACCTCATTGCAAGGCTCAGGTCAAATCTTGATGAACTTATTGCAACGGTTTTGATCGGAACAAATTTCGTGAACACATTGAACAGTGCCGTTGCAACAGCATTTGCAGTTAAGGTGTTCGGAGAAGAATATGTAAGTGCGGCTACAGCTGTAATCCTTTTCCTTGTAATCATCTTTGTAGAAATCGTTCCGAAAACTTTTGCGGCAATCAACACGGAAACTGCAGTAAAAAATACGGCGGTAGCGGTTTATATAATCAAGGCAATTCTTTATCCGGTTGTAAAAATTTTCTGCCTCTTTACCCGCTTCATTGATTTTGCAGAAAAAAAGATTTTCAAAACAAAGAGAGTTCTTGTTACGGAAGACGAACTGAAAACCCTCATTGAAGTCGGAGAAAAAGAAGGAACCCTGGAACAGAGCGAAAGAAAAATGCTTGAACGTCTTTTTGAGTTTTCAGATCTGAACGTTCATTCAATTATGCGCCATCGTTCCCTTGTAAAATACCTGAGCACGGAAAGTTCACTTGATGAAGTTATTGCCCTTTTCCAGACCACGGGTTATTCAAAAATTCCCGTTTACGAAAATGATGTTGAAAACATTGTCGGTGTCCTTCACTTTAAGTCGGTACTTTTTGCAGACAGTCTTATTACCGAAAGCAAGGATTTTGTAAAGATCTGCATGTCCGAAGTTACCTTTGTTCCAGAGACCATGAGCGCCATCGACCTGCTTAAAAAATTTAAAAAGGAAAAAATAAATTTTGCCGTTGCTGTAAATGAATACGGCGGAATGGCAGGCATCGTAACCCTAGATGATATCCTGAGCGAAGTATTCGGACGAATTACCGACGAGCACGGAACTGTTGAAGTAAGTCCTGAAGATAAGATAACGGTTGTTGGTACAAATGAATTCATTGTGCCCGGCGACATGAAGCTTGACGATTTGAACGATGTTCTTGACATAAACATCTCTAGCGAAAACTTTGATACTTTGGGCGGATGGCTTTTGGAACAGTTTGATGAATTGCCACCTGTTGGAAAAACCCATAAAAAAAGCGGCGTGCTCTACATCGTTGAAGATCAGAGTCAGCGCCGCATTCAGACTGTAAGAATCAAGCTTTAGGGGGATTTAAGATTCCCTTGCTATCTGAGCAATCATCTGTGCTGTCTTTTCAATTCCAAGAAGTGAACTGTTTACTAGGAGATCGTAATGGTTCTTGTTTCCCCATGTGCGTTCCGTAAAAGTGTTGTAGTGGTTTGCACGGCGTTTGTCGATTAATTTTACATCGCGTTCCGCAGTTGCAGGATCAAGTCCGAATTCTTCTATGGCGTACTTTACCTTGTCTGCCAAAGGAGCGTATATAAAAACATTCAATACTTCTGCCCTTGGTACTTCCTCGCAGTGGCGGAGGATATAGTCGGAACAGCGGCCAACAAGAACGCAAGGTCCCTTTTTTGCAAGCCCGATGATCGTATTTCTCTGAGCGTTGAATACCTGGTCTGCAAGAGGAACGTTGATGGACTGAGGTCCAAAGCCAAGGCGGCTGGCGCCAGTTCCTGGTGTGCTGTATCCAGAACCTAAAAGCAATGTATAAAGCCATCCGCTTGAAAGGCTCTGCTCTGTGTTCTTTATGAAATCTGGGGAAAGGCCAGATTCCTTTGCCGAAAGGTCGATGATTTCGCTGTCGTAGACAGGAATGCCAAGTTCCTTTGCGACAAGCTCCGCGATTTTGTTTCCGCCGGAACCGTATTCACGGCCGATAGTGATGAATTTCTTCATTTTAGTCCTCCTTAGTTTCAGGCTTTGCAAGGGGATCAACCTTAAAAAGCTTTGCCAGTTGTTTTCTTACTGCCTCCATGTCACGGGGATATGGAGCCTCAAAAGACATACGTTCGTTAGTCTTTGGGTGATTTATGCTTATTGAATAGGCATGGAGAGCAAGTCTGTTCAATAACGGTCGTTCGTTAAGCGGATCTCCGTTGTATTTGCGCTTGAAATCGCTCAAAAGCACGGGATGCTGGTTGCCGCTGTACAATGGATCGCATACGATAGGAAAGCCTGTAGTCTGCAGATGTGCCCTGATCTGATGGGTACGTCCTGTATGTGGGTGTGCAATGATCCATGAGAATGGTCCGCAGTTTCCGATGTTTTCAAAATCTGTCTTGGAAGGCTTTCCAAACCTCTTGTTTACGACTGTTCTGTGGCGGTCGTCTCCATCTGGCTGCAATGGCAAGGAAACCGTAAGGGTGTCCCATGTAGGGTGTCCGTTAATCAGGCAGTGGTAGGTTTTTTCCACGCTTCTTTCTTCAAACTGCTTTGAAAGGGCCTTGTGGGCTTCTGCATTCTTTGCGTAGATTACAAGTCCGCTTGTATCCTTGTCTATGCGGTGTACTGCAAAAAGCTTACCGAATTCCTTTTCTGCCACCACATCAAGGCGGGGTGCATCAGGATCATACCTGTCGGCGGCAATCAGGAGCCCGCTTCTTTTATTGAACACGACAATGTCGTCGTCGCTGTAAATTACGCTATAGTCATTGTTTTGTTTCATAGGGATATTTTAATGGGAATTGCAGATTATGTCATTAAAAATCCAAGAGCTCCCCTGTAAGGGAAAAACAAGCATTTGTATGGAAAAAATTTGCATGAAGTAAAATTTGTATAGTAAAATATGAGATAAGTCTAAAAACTCTAAACTGTTGTGCCGAATATGAAGAGGCGGTTTGTTGTTTAAATTCACTCTGGAAAAGGCGGTTATTATGAAAAAAGTATTTTTCGGTCTTGCAGCAATTATTTCATTTTTTTTGGTTTCATCCTGCGACATTGGGTTGGGATCGGAAGTCGATCTTGAAGCACCGGAACTGACAGTAGAAAAACCTTCAAACAATAGCTTTGTTCCAAGGAATTTCAGTATTGAAGGAACTGCAACGGATAACATAAAGGTAACAAGCGTTCATTTTGAGTACAGCTATAAAAAAGATGGACAAACAATAACAGGTACAAAGGACTGTGGTACAAGCGATGGAAGATATTCTTGTCCGTTCAGTTTTGATGAAGACTGTGAAGTAACATTCCAGATTACCGCCAAAGATAAGAACGGCAATGGATCAGAAAAGTCTTCTGCAACTAGAACTCTCATTATTGACAGCAATAACCCGAAAGTTGGTAAGGTGACTATAGTTCGAGGCGACTATATAGCCCGCCTTATTACTCTTGAAGAATTTAAAAAACCAAATGGCAAAGAAGAATTGAAAAATTCTCCAGAAAACAAAGATTACTTTCAAAATCAGAGTCTGACATTTGCTACAAATCTTAAAGATTCCTATGGTATTGGTGATGTAACATTAAATCTTTATGAGGAAGGAAAACTTGTAATTTCAAAATCCATGCCACAAGATCAGCAAAATAGATTTGCTCCTTCATTTACTTTTACACACGATGAATTTGTTGCTGCAAAATCTAGTCTTGAAACAGGGTTGCATTATCTTCAGGTGGAACTTGTTGCTCATGATACTGCGGGAAATGAAGTTAAAGAATGGAGGGATTATTTTGCCTGGGAACCGGAATATGATGTTCCACATGTAACCTACTCAACGATGTCTGGAACTCCAGAAACCAATGGAAAGATTACGGTAGTAACTAAGGGAGCCATCCCTATAACAATTTTTGATGATGACGGAATAAAAAGCGTATCATATGGTTGGATAAAGACCAGTCAGTTTGTAAATGTTGAAAATGTAGCGTTAAATCCCGCACCAGACACAATTGAAAATGGTTTGAGAGACTATAGTTTTGATATTGAGGCACCGGAAACGGATGGAACATACAAGCTTGTTATCAAGGTAGAAGATACAAATGAAGTTCCTACAAAATATTTTAAGGCAGTAGACCTGAAAGTCACAAACGGAGATGCTGCAACGATCATTATTGATGATCCTCAGGAAAACTCAGTTCCTAGTTTAACTAAAAATGGTGAAAATTATACATTTATAATTTCTGGATATACAATGGACAACCAGAATGTTAGTGACATTGCAGTTGCTTGGCTGCCTGCCGGAAATGATGATATTTCTCATGCAGAAACCTTCTTCTACAATTACAATTTTGCAGCTGATGAAACAACTAGAGGCACAACATCTGAGAATATCAGGGTAAAAAAGCTGACTTCTGGAACTCCTGTTCCAGAGGGTAATAATTATAAAAATAGTTTTTCAGTTACATACGATTTCTTTGAAGATTTTAAGATAAATAATGGAGTTTCAAATGATGCAAAAGTATTCATGTTTGCATGTAGAGATCAGACTGAAAATATTACGACAAAGACATTCCGCATGAATAAATTTACAACTGCACCAAGTTTTGATGTTGAGTACAAATATGAGGGTAGCACTTATGAATCAAATAATAATCCCCTTGTTATGTGTAAAGTTCAAAATACGGGATTTAAAATAACACCTAAGGCAGAAAACAATATGCCAATTGAAACCTGTACAGTCACTATTACACCTAGCTGTGTATTGGATGAATTTGTAAAGGGAACTCATGAATATGTGGAATTTGAAATAACATCTCCTGTATCTGGGCAGCAGTATCAGATGGCTTTAGAGGCAACTGATAAGCTTGGGGGAAAGACTGTAAACAATGTTACCATTGCATTTGAAGATGTTGGATCCCTCCAGAGCATTGAACCGAATTTTGCACAGAACTCAATCCTTACAGCAAGTGATACACTTATTCTTCAGGCAAACTTTTCTTACCGAGTAACTGTTGATACAAAGGGTGGAACAAAAATTCCTTACATCCAGTTGTCAGGTACAAACTTCAAGTATAAGGACGGTACTCCTGTTGATGCTGAAGATTGCCGTGCTTATCTTAAAAGTGGAAACGAATCCAACACCCTTTACTTTGAATACAAGATTCTTGATGGAGTAGAACTTGAAGCAACCGATCTTACCATTCCGGTAAATGATTCTATCAGCTTGAACGGTAGCGAAGTCGAAGGAATCTTTACAAAAACTGGAGTTGGAACTGCTTTCAACAACAAGAAGATTTGCTTGGATAGCATTGCGCCTTACATCGTCTCATACAGCCCTGCAAAAAATGGTGTTGTTGAATCAACGGTTGGTGCAAACGGCGTCAGGTCAGTAAATATTTCTCTTACATTCAATGAGCCTGTTGAGATTGAAAGTGGTTCCCTTGTATTGCAGCGCACCGCAGGCTGGTACGTTCCACCTGTAATACCTGAAGATGTATTCCTTAATTTATTCTATAGCGATACTGCAATCAAAAATACATCTCTCAGAACAGCTTTGTGTGGAAGCACAACAAATGTAAGAACTGATACAAGCACAGACAGACTTGGAATTGCAACAATGCTTCCAAACGGTCCTTACATGCAGTATACACAGGGACTTGATCTGACAGGAACAGATGCGGTTCCTGATATCAGGACAAAGTATGTCCTCAAGTATGACTACAATATTCAGGATGTAGCTGCTGATTCTACAGTTTCAAAAGTTCGCTCTGCATTGGAAACTTTGGGCTACCACAAGGCGGAATTTGATGTTCAGACTTTAACCAGGAGTGCAGATGGAAAAACTTTGACGTTGACAGTTACAGACAGCGACTTTATTGACTGCCTCAAGAACGGTGTTGAATACTCGCTGACTCTTACGGCAGAAAGCATGCGTGACAAGGCCTACAACTATCTTGCAAAGAGCAAGACCGTAGGTGGTACTGATTACGCCATTGCACCGAAAGAAAATGCTGTTGAACCTGAATACAAATTCTACGTGGGCCCTGTTGCAACTCCCGTAATCCGCGTAAATAGAAAGGCAACAAATGCATACAACGATGCACCTACAGGAAAAACAGACATAAAGATTGACTGCGAAACTCCTGGGGTAACAATGAGCTGGGGAAGCCAGAAGAACGAATCTACGGGCTTAAGGTATGAATTTAAATCGGAAGATATGCTGCCTCCTGGTAGATATTCTGCATGGGGACAAGATTATGATATAACCGATGGAATAATAAAATCCGTTTGTCCTGTCAGATTGACATCTGTTGATATAATGACTTCTTCAGCTGTTAAGGGACTTTCCTGCAGCAATTCTCTTGGTGTAGTAAATGGAACAAAAGAAATCACAGAAGCTGTTGGTGATGGTGATATGACTAAAGCAAGCAAGACCTACATAAAGGCTATTGCTACAAAATTGACTTTGGTAGATTCTGATGCAGGATACGAAGGTGCATTCAAGACCATGGTAAGATATGAAGAGCCAAAGTATTATACGGTTCATTGGGGAATCGAAGATGGCGCAGGATACAAAAACAATGAGACTTATAAAGGAAATAAGTTTGTTATCTATGCAGCTCAAATTCCGGAAGGGGGATCTTATACCAGCGGCTGGCCTTTGACTCAGAATGGTCATGACCATAGATATCAGTATCAGATAGCATATAAAGGAACAACTGAAAGCAACTATTATTGGGAAAGCTGGCAGATTTTAACTGCATTTTCCATGCAGACTAATACAGGCGAATGGAACATGCAGCAGCCATTAAACTCAAGCTGTAATTATGGTGATTACATGTACGGCTACAGGGTCAAGTACTAATAAGGAGGCAGAAAATGAAAAAGACATTTAAGAACTTATTTAACATAGCACTTGCTGCCTCTCTTTTAGGACTTGCTTCCTGTGACATTGGATTGGGTGCTGCCGTTGATACAACTGGACCTTCTGTTACCATTATTGATCCTGCTCCTCGCGAAAATGTTATGGAAACTTTTACCATCAGGGGATCTGTAAAGGATGATACGGACATTGGCTCCGTTACTGTTACCTGTGGTGGCATTGAGTGGCGTTTTTCTGATGGTCAGTGGAAAGTAAAACTGGAAAATGAATCAGACTTTAGAATAGACAATAACTCTGTCTGGGAGTTACTACCTGATGGTAAATCCGCCAACTGGCAGATTAAAAACATTGATTTCAGTATGAAAACTGAGGGTGACTATGACATAATTGTTACCGCTCAAGACGGTTCCGGCAATACTTCTGGTGAATCAAGAAAAAGCCGTACCATTGTTGTTGACAAGTCTGCACCGGTAATCAGCATTTCAAGCCCTGTATATAAAGAAAATAGTAATGATTTTGATTCTCTTACAGATTATAAGGATATTACAAAAATCGGAAATTTCTTGACAAATGATTTTACTATTTCTGGAACTACAACGGATGACAATACCATTGTTTATGTTGATGTTTACCTGGTAGATCCGATTGACGAAACTGTTTATTATCAGAATCGCCTTTATCAGGATGAAGCATATAGATCCGTTGATGAAGCTCCAACTTCTGCAACACAGATTGACAGTCTTCGAGCATGGGAATGCAATGTAGTTATTGGAGACTGGACTGATCTTAAGTCAAAATATGATTTGGGATCCAAAAATGTATTTAAAATCCTTACAAAAACAAAAGATGCATCTGGAAACCCAAGCAGATTGACCAGTCACGGTTATGTATGCCTTTGGAAAGATGCAGACAGACCATGGCTTGACCTTAATCTTGGCACAAGTGTTTCTACTCCTCTTTCTGTATATGCAGGTTCTTCTCTTCTTGGAAATGCTTATGATGACTCTGTTGTTGCAAAGGTTTTTGTAACGATAAGCAAGGTTTCTGGCGAAATTCTGGATGGTTATAACCGAAAAGAAATTTATTCTGGTACAGAAGAAAACAATGTATTCTATAACATCCCTGTTCCGGAAGAATGTACAAAATACTGCATCAAGGTAGAAGCAGAAGACGACAAAGGTAATAAAGCCACAAATAAAGCTGGTACTAAAGATTATCTTGAAGGGTATATCGAAGTAGTTGATAAAACATTCCCTTCACTTGAAATTACCCACAAAGTAAATGGTGTAGAAAAGTCCAACGGTGAAACATTATTTGGTGATGAAAGCGGTAACTTTACTTTTGTAATTACAGCAAAGGATGATACAAGGGTATCTTCCATTAAAGTTGCTTACATGACAAGTGATACAGACATTATAAATTATTCAGACAAAGGATATGACGGCTGGAAAGATTCAAACAAAGGAACTGGTGCTATAGATCTTAAAGCTGGAAAGTTTGTTGAGCTTTCACTTCCACAACCTACGGGTATTACTGAAAATGGAATCAGCAAAAAAGTATACACATTAAGTCTTGATGTAAACATTTTTAACGATTTAGGAATTGATGGAACTGTGGGACATAGACTCTCCAATCAGACTTTTATATTCCGTGTTGAAGATGAAAAAAACAATGAAGGAAAAAGTAATGCCGTTACCAAGGATTATACAATTCTTGGTGACATAGAAGCACCTTCCATAGAGTTTACTAATATTGTATACGGTGAAAATACATTTGCTCAGGATGCAAATGGAAAACCTGTAAATCAAAGAGGTGTAGTCTATAGCAATGGAATTCCTGCCTTTACTTCGACTTCTTCTGTTAAAGTGAATGGCAGAATTTCTGATGATGCAATCAATGCCTGGGGACTTGAGACTGTAAAGAATAAGTGGAATGTACACAACGGAGATCTCTTCAAGCTTGAATGTAACGGGATTGTAATGACTCCAGAGATCAAAAGTACTCCTGATATTATTGATGGAAAAAAATGGTATTCATTCTCTGCTACAATTTCAAATTCAGCTATGGGATTAAATTTAAAAGGTTCTTCTCTTGTATATAAGGCAGTTCTTAAGGATTTCAACAACAATGAAGTTACCCAGAATTATGCTTTCCTTGTAGATACTCAGACCTTAAAAGTTGAATACATTTATACTTCGAAATCTGACGGCTGTTACGGCAACACGGAAGGTGCTACTGATACAGTTATTCCGATTTTAATAAGATTTAACAAGAACTTAAAATTTTCAACTAGTGCAAACATGCCAACTATAAAGCTTAATAACGGTGCAATAGTAACAATGTCTTCTGTAACTGCTGCCGGGGACCGTGAATTTAAATTTGAATATTCAGTAAAAAACGGTGGTACAGACATTGATAAACTTAATGTAGAAGAATTTAATTTGAATGACGGAGTAATTTCTGATTCCAATGGTCCTGTTACGGAAGATGCCGTTGGCTTGATAAATGGTGCCATCGGAAATTCAGGAAACAATTACAATACAGGTATCAATCTTGGTGACAAGAAAAAGATTACAATTATCAAGACTCTGCCGGCAATTACAAATATTGAGGTTACTCTGGATGATGATTATACAAAAACGACTGTTACAATTACATATTCAAAAGCTGTAAGAAAAGGCAGTGGAGATATTACAATAACTCAGAAGAATGTAGCAAAAGTTCCGCCTGTCCTTTCTGAAAGTGAATATAGGATTCTTACATTAAAGAAACCTGCTATAGCTGACTATTATGAATATACAACAAATGGTGCAAGTTCTTCGTTTGCTGCAGATCTGACGCCAAAGTATGTATTGAAGTATGAATATGATGCAAATGATCCAACTCTTGTTGGACTTTATAAACAGACCAACAATCATATTCTCACTCAGAATATAAAGAGTAATAAAGTTACCATAAATACTGCTGCAGGAAGTAAAGTTGTAACCGTTATATTGGATAAGCTTCCTTGTATTGGTGCAGAGTACGATATTTCAATACCAGGTGGATTTGTAGTTGACAATGCCGGTGGTTCATCATTCCCTGCTGCAAAGTATGACAATACTGTAGGTGGCTATAGTTCTTACATTTTCTCTACGAGTGCACTTCCTCTTGAAAAGCCTGTCATCAGAATTAAGAAGGATGATACGACAGTTGCTGCCGTTACTGGTGGTTTTACCTCAACACAGCCAATGACAGCAAGTGTAAAGATTGACTGTGAAACTCCGGATGTTGATTTGAAATATTCCTATGATTGTCTTCTTGTAAGCGAGAAAAAATATGAATTCACTGAAGTAAAAAATGGGTTTGTAGGATTTTCAACAACTCCAACTCCTACAAAAGATAATAGTCTTTCCAAAGGAACAACTGTATATTCTGATAAATTTGATATTGGTACAGATAATAGAAATGGTCTGACTTATAAAATTACTGCTACTGCCACAAAGAATAGTAAAACAACAACAGCGTATGAACTTGCACAAAGAACTACCATTCAAATCAATAATTCAAGTAATAAGCTTGCCTTGAGAACTAAAAGTAATTTAGCAAATGAATACACAAACTGGCCTGGAGCAATAATTACAGGTTCTGATGGTTTGAATAGCAAGCGCCTTGGTCTTTTCCTGCGCGGTGGTGATAATCCTATAGGAGGAAATACAACGGCAGGTCTTGCTACTTCGTGGAGCCCGTCTGATCTTGATAAGGCAATTCTGTTTACAGAAGAAGGATCGGATTTCTATATTGTCTCATGGAAAATAACAAAGAATTTATACTTTATGCCTTTGGCAGGTCTTATGGATGATGACACTATAAAGAATGGAAAATATCAGGGACCAAAGTACACATGCAATGCCCAGAACAGATGGATTTCTTCTTACATAACATATCCTGCACAACCTGGTTATTATCTGGTTATTGTAAATGATCAAGACAATAATGTTTCTTTTGAAGTAAATGATGCCGGTAAGGCAAAGATGGTCCGTTAGAATGTAACAGGTATAAAAAATATACCCCCAAAGTCAGGTTATCCATTTATAAATGGAGTCAGGCTTTGGGGGTATTTTTATGTATTCTATTGAAAATTCAGTGCATTTTTTAGTGTGGAAACCTTATCATCTCTGTTATCCTGGCATTGCAAACATTAACACAATCGCATCGTTGAACACCATGATATGCCCTCGGCAAAAAGCTTTGTTTCTGGACAATCGAGAATTGTGTAACAATCCGCATGACGAAAGTTGCAGAAGCTCCTTGCTCCCAAAGTGCCACCAGCCCCCCAAGATTTTCCGTAGGCGCGAACAGATCCGCTGGCAGGCAGGCTCTCTACTGCTTAGTAATGTCCTTAAGCTTTTCAATTTCCTCTTCGGAAAGCCCAGTAAGCTTCAATATCTGCTCTGCGCTGAGTCCCATCGCAATGGCGCTCTTTGCCGTCTCCACAGCCTTGTCATGTGAAATGTACCCCATGTCAAGGACACACAAGAGGTAGGGATTTTAATCCAGTGGT
>JAKSLX010000014.1 GCA_024400915.1 Treponema sp. | reverse complement strand
GAATGCACTGGAGCGGAGTCATAGCGACACCAAATGGAGAACGTTTTGGATCAAACAGGCGGCCACCGGCGAATCCTTTCATGACTGTAATACCCACATCGTATTCTTCGCAAAGCTTATACAAATCAGCCCTCTCTTTATTTATGCCGTTAAGACCATGGTCATATTTGTAGCCTTCTGTAAGCAAGTCATTCAAATCTTCCCCAGATGGAAGCAGATCAAAGGCCGGATTCACGCTGAACAAAAGCATTTCTATCAGTCCAGATTTTACTGCCAGAGCCGAAACTTTTGGATCATGGGAACTCATACCGATATGACGGATTACCCCCTTCTCTTTCATTTCCAGTACATAATCCATAAAAGGTGAATCCTGAATCGCGTTCCATTCTTCAACAGTGTCGATGTAGTGAATCATTCCAAGGTCGATGTAATCAGTCTGGAGTCTTGCAAGGAGATCTTCAAAGGCAGGCTTCACAAATTTCATATCTCGGGAGCGAACATACTGCCCGTTCTGCCAGGTAGAACCAAAATGCCCCTGAACGTACCATTTTTCACGGTTACCCTTCATAGCTTTTCCAAGAATGTCCCGGGATTTAGGATCAGGCATCCAGCAGTCTATTATGTTGATTCCTTTAGAAGATGCATATTTCATCAGCTCAATCGATTCTTCCTCAGGATGACGTTCAAGCCATTCACCGCCAAAACCAATTTCACTTACCATCAATTCGGTTTTACCAAGTCTTCTGTAATTCATTTTGCGTACTCCTATGATTACCATATTTGACTAAATTCTATCATTGCTCAGCTTTATAGAAAAGGCATTTAATTCAAAAGACGGACAGAAAAGACTGTGCCAACATCAGCATTATCATGACTTACATTTTCATGAAATAACAGTTCATCTTCCCTTTTCCTTTTATTTCAACCAAGACCGGATTTTCATACTGAACCGCATCCTTTGTCTGCAGCCAGGTATTTTCGGAAACATGAATCTGCATTGGTTCACCTGTACTTTCCATGCGACTGGCTACATTTACGGTATCGCCCCACACGTCATAGATGAATTTTGTCTTGCCGATTACGCCTGCAACAAGATTCCCAGAATTGATTCCTATCCTGATCTTTATCTGCACAGGTGATTTTTTGTTGAATTGCTGAACATCAGACAAAAGTCCTTGGGCAAAATGAATCATCTTTAAGGCACCATCAGAATTGCTTTCTGTTGTAAGTCCGGTTGCGGCCATGTAGGCATCCCCGATAGTCTTGATTTTCTCAATTCCTTCATTTTTGGCACGTCTATCAAAAAGAGAAACAAGTTCATTTAACATGGAAACGGTCTGTTCGGCAGACATTTCACTGCTCATTTTTGTAAAGCCGACGATATCTGTGAATAAAATCGTTGCATTAGGATAGGTCTGTGAAATAGTTTTATCTGGATGTTCTGTCAATTCCCGTGCAATGGATTCCGGCAAAATATTAAGAAGCAGATGTTCAGCCTTTTCATTTGCTATGCGAAGCTCTTTGGTTCTTTCATCAACTGTAATTTCCAGTTCTCTTTTGTAATTTTCAAGAATTTCAACTTCCCGTTTATGGGCATATTCAATTGCCTCATTAGAATCCAGGACAACAAAGATATACAGCACAATGGCCATAAAAACGGTAGATAAATTTGAAAGATAGAAACCATGTGTCATGAGTGAAAGCACAGATGACAGGATTGGAATCACAAGAAATAAAACCAGAGAAAAACGGACTCTCTTGGAGATATTTTTATAATTAGCTGAAATAAGGGCAATCTGGAGAATCATACAAACAGCAGGAATGATTGTCGCAAAGACCCTGCCTTTTGCCCGGTGATAATGGTTCAGTTCATCATAAAAAAAGTACCAGTCTGAGAATCGTGCTACAATAAAAAGAATCAATCCAAACAAAAGAACAATTTCCGCAGATAACAATAACAAGGCATTTCTTTTTACGCCGTCAGTCTTGTGGGAAAGCAAATCACGCAGATAAATGTTGAAACTAAAAAGCATGAACAACGGCGCCAAATAATCGACTGATTTTGAAAACAGCAAGAAAAATCTTACCAAATTTCCAGGAACACCATCATAAGTCAAATGAACAATAGGCGCTCCAAGATAAATTACAGCGCTTACTTCCAACATGAATATTGCGATTTTTCTTTTAAAACATAAATTACTGGTAATCAGAATTAAAACTGCAATAAAGGAACATGCTCCCTGCAAAAAAAGCATTGCAAACCTTTGATATTTGATCAAAAATTCCAGCATGATTGAATTCCTCTTAAATTAAGAATTGAGATAATTTATACGAATAATGATATACTAATTCACTATATTGTAAATGGTTATATTTAAAATTGGTTACTTAAATTCGTGTCTGCGGAAATCGGCGCAAAATCATAATCCCAACAATTTAAGAATCAGCAATCCATTCTTTTTTGAGACGATTCCTTCCTTGATGACATAATCAAATTCTATTTTGTTGCCCACTGTTTCGCCGTCAAAGTAAACTGGACAATACACATCTTTAATATTCTCAGCGATCTGTAGATCATGAGTTGCAGCAATTAGAAGCGAATCTGATTCCACAAAATCCAGAAGTATTTTCGTGCTGCCAAAAATACGCTCCTCTGAATTTGTCCCCGACAGAATTTCATCGATTACGCAAAGACACTTGTGATTGTTGATTGTCTCCTTGAGATTCATGAGCCTTTCAGCCTCCGCGTAATAACGGCTTTTTCCTTCCAGAAGCTGATCATTGATGCAGATACTGGAAACAACATCCACTATCTGTGTTGAATAGCTATCCGCAAAAGCAAAACCAAAGCTGGTGGCTATAATCTGGTTCAATGCCACAGATTTCATGAACGAAGTTTTGCCCGACATATTCAATCCCGTAATGATGATGCTTCTGTCTAGGTTACGGCTTTGTCCTATACCGTCAGTAATAAAAGGATTCCTGAGATTTAAGAAATTTATTGCAGTGTCGCTGTTTTCATTGAATTCCGTAAGACAGCAATTGTATTTTTTTATGATGCCATCGGAATTTATAAGGCAATCTATGTAACCTGTATACAGATAAATGTCCCTCACCTGTTCAAGATTGTCTAGGATTGTTTTTTCCACCATCTTGAATGAGAAAAGCTCCATGGCAAAGAAGATCCTGAAATAATCAATCAAGACTGAGGCTATATCTCCGGATGAAGGGCCACCTATTCCTTCCTTAAAGAAAACAGCAAAAATGGAGAGCCTGCTGAATTTTTTATAATCAGGAGTTTTGTACAAAAGATCTAAGCTCGATTTTTTGTTGATTTTATTCAACGCATAGCAGATAGACAAGAAATATCCTATTGATGAAGTGACATGACTTATGTATTTGTTTGTTGCAATAAACATTAAAAAATTATTCACCAAAAACAGAACCACAAAAGCCGCCAAGTATTTTGTGAAAACTAAGCTTAAGACTACATTCAACACAATGTTGAACAGAAACAGATAGAAAAAATTGTCGATCACAAAGTTATAGATGCTGAATCCATTCCATAAATCCCGGACAAAGTTGTTGTGTTTCTGCTTGCCTACATATTTATTGAGACAGTGCTTTATATATTCAAAGTTGGGATGAGAACATATGGTTTGCATATCTTTTTGAAGCTGAAGAATCTGCTCTCTGTTCTTTATTGTGTACAACCAGTGACTAAAAAGATTGCTTCCGCAGCTGGTTAAAGTGTGATTATAAATCCTGTCAAACTCTTTGAGCATAAGATCCTGCTCGGTAACATCATCAATTCTGTACAGTCCATCATCAAGAACATCATGAAGACCCAACTCACAGTAATCCAATTTTGACCTGAATATCTTGGAAAGAAAAGAAAACCTGCCGACTGTGTATTCACCAAACTTTTTTATATCCATATCCTAGAAGATACTAACACAGGATTCCAACAGTCAACAATTTTAGAAAAACGTTACACTATTCTTCCTTCATTCAAAGGAATTTAAATTTTGCTGCAGAATTCAACGATATCACTGTGATGCTTGATTAGATCTTCTTTGTTCTCAACTGATGTAAATCCAATATGGTCAACGCACTCAATTTCAAGGTGGCCATAGAAATGTTCTATCGTCTGCACAAGTCTGTCACATTCATGCATTCCAGGTCCTGTACGCTGAACGATGGAATATCCTTTCTTACCAGATCGCAACTTGGAATGAGGTTCATGAGTATTGCACCATGGAGTCCATCTATCAATGAATGCTTTATACTGACCCGGCACATCAGCCCAATAAGATGGTGAACATGAAATGATGATGTCCGCATTTTCAAATTCAGCCACAACCTGCAAAAAATCATCCTCGATGTTGCATTTTGCCGTTGTATGACAAGCCCTGCATCCTCTGCAAAATTTAATCTCATAATCATCAATGCAAATGGATTTTACCGAAAACCGTTTGCCCAGTTCTTTTTCTACGATATTTACGATTTCTGCGGTAGCTCCTGTTTTTACCGGGCTACAATTGATTATCAAAACGTTCATTATTGAAACTCTCTCTCTTTTTATGTGATACAAGATTATATCACAACAGATGGCAATGACAAAATTCTTGACAAATAAAAAAGCCCGGCTGTTTTTTACAACCGGGCTTTCTGTCTATCTGTCTATTTAGTCACCTGAATCATATCAAAGTGAACAATGGACTGTTTTAAGCAGCTGTGATTGCAATGCGTTTTGGAGCAGCAAGTGCTTTTCTAGGCATTGTTACAGACAGAACACCATTTACTACTTTTGCAGTAAGATTTTCGCTGTCTACATCCTCTGGCAATGAAAAACTGCGAGAGAATTTTGTGCAGGATCTTTCCTTTACAAGATATTTGCAGTTTCCTTTTGTCTCAGCTTTTTCCTCTTTCTTTTCCTCTTTTTCAGTTTTGTTTATAGAAGAAATTGTAAGGATGTTTCTATCCAATTCAATATTGATGTCGTTTTCTGTTTTGCCAGGAAGATCCATCTCAAGGGTATATGCATCTTTTTCTTCTTTTACGTCAACCTTTGGTGAAACAAAAGCTTTTTTCAAATTGAAGGATGGCATTAAATATCCGTCATCTTCAAATCCATTAAACAAGTCATTAAAAAGTGCTAATTCGTTCATATCTGAACCTCCTATAGAATGTGATTGAGGGAACTTTGGTTTCCTGATTTTTTGCAGCTTAGGATTTTTTGTTCTCGCTACACTTAATATATAGCAACTTTCATGCCAAGTTAAAATTTTTCTATTTTTTTGTGAATTTTTGCAAAATATAAAGGTTACTCATCGGTTTTCAGATCTTTTTAAGTACTTTTGATTTTTCGAAATTCCTTTTTTACCCTTATAAATGATTTTAACTGATAAAAATGAGCTATTTTGACCCATTCAGAACATCTATGTTTTAAATTTTGAATCAACATGACTGTATCTATATGTTTACAAGAACAGCCATCATTGCAGAATATCATCTGCCTTTGGCGGCTGTGCCTTGGATCCTATTTTCCGTAGGTTTCCAGCAATTCAGTCCTGTTTTTTACATTTACCTTGTCGTAAATTCGGCTGATATAATTATTGACCGTTCTTGGCGAGATAAAAAGCTCGTCACTTATCTGCTCGTTGGATTTTCCCTGCAACAATGCCTCAAATATTGTGCGTTCCTGTTTTGTGAATCCTTGAATAACATCTACCAGCTTTATCTGGACATCCTTTTTTTCTTCTTCAAGATAAGTCTGTCCCTCCTGCACCGCCTTAAGGCATTTTAGCAGTTCCTGCTCGCTTGAAATTTTTGAAGTATAACCTTTTGCTCCGCTTTCCATTGCCTGCAGGATGTATCCGCTGGTGTTGTACATGGAATACATGATGCACTTGATGTCTTTATAATTCTTTGTGATTTCCTTGCACAGTTCAAATCCTGTTTCCCCAACCAGCTGAACATCAATGATGATGATCTCTGGCAGATTCGGACTTTTTTTTCCGAGAGCGGCAAGAGCGTTCAAACAGTCAGCGGAATTCGCGAAAGAATCTATGACTTTCCAGCTGCTGTTCTTTTCCAGCCATTCCTTCAATCCAAAACGCATGATTCCGTGATCATCAATAATGTAAAGTGTATTTTTCATTTCAAATTCCTGCAAAAAAGTTGGACTTTAATCGATTTCAAGCTGAATCTTAATCTCAAATCCTTGGCCCTGTTCACTGTTGAAATCCAGTTTGGCTCCAATCAGCGCAGCCCTGTCAATCATATTCCTTATACCAAAATGCATTCTGTTCTTCTTTCTCAGCAGTTGCTTTATGTCACAGCCAACACCATCATCAGAAACATAAATGAGCATATAATTCTTTTCATCCTCAATCCTATTTTTTATAAGGATCTGGCAAGAAGTCGCATAGGAATGCTTTTCTA
Source organism: Treponema sp. (assembly GCA_024400915.1). Lineage (GTDB taxonomy): Bacteria > Spirochaetota > Spirochaetia > Treponematales > Treponemataceae > Treponema_D. The sequence continues at coordinate 67,995 of JAKSLX010000014.1, read as the reverse complement.
TGTTGTTCAAGGCTTCCTGTATGATTCTGAACAAATTCTGGCTTATATCTTTTTCCAGAACCGGATACTGAAAATTCTCATCAATCTTCAGCTGGCATGGAACATGGGTACGCTCAATAAACTGCACAACAAGGCTCTGGATTATAGAGACCAATTCGACCTTTGAACTGTCTCCGTCATTATGGGTGGCAAGCTCTGCTGGAGTGAGGTTGTAGCAGATATTGCGGATCTTCATCACACAATCTGTCGCGATATTGATGATTTTATTCTTTCGAATCTCATTCTCACCTTCAACCTGAAGCATGTCACTTTCTATGCGGATTGCGCGAATATCCTGGATAACGGAATCATGAATGTCTCTGCTGATCTTCCCCCGTTCCGCTTCCTGAATTTTGTAGATGAACATCTTATCTTTCTTGATCCTGTTGTTCCTGTTGGTCAAATACAAAACATAGACAGTCAAAGCGATGATTATGACGGCAAAAATTGCCAGAAGGACTGAAAGCAAAACCGTACGCTGTTTCAGCCGCCTGATTTTGAGGTTTCCATTTTCTTTTACAGCCATCACAGATGAGACGGTCTCGAGGTCCTCAACATCATATTCATTTTTTGAAGACGCATATTCGGTGACATTCTGAATCATGCTGTTGGAATACTCGTAGATTTTTGATCCTTTCTCATTTATGAACAGAATTGAATCAGGCTCTACCAAAATCTGAGGATTCAATTTCCAGTTTCCCTTTACTTTTTCTTTAACCGTGCTCTCGTTTGCATCCAGAAAATTTCCCTGTGGATCCGCAAGACGGACAATGTGGCTTAATCTTGAATCCTTGGAATCAAAATATAATCCCCATAGACCTTCGTTGTTGGCATAGATTTTATAAGCAGCTTCATATTCACCAACCAAAACCAAAGATGAATAATCTGGTTTTCCAGAAAAAACCGCATCCAGATTCAAAGAATACAATTTTCCATCCGTCGTAAAAAAGTAAAAGGAATTTCGATTTTCCCAGAAACAGGTGTTCACCAGCAGATGATTTATGTAGTCTGTGGAGCCAGAACTGTAAACAGGAATTGGATCTGAATCAAAGCTTGCAGAAATCAGATAGACCCTTGAACTGTAGGATTCCCTGTAGATGTCTGTAAGCTCCATCGTATCCAGGAGAATCCATCTTCCATCGCCACTGACACAAAAACTGTTCGGCGCGGAATTTTCATTCATCCTGAAATAAGAAATTGATTCATCTACGGGATTGAATCTGTATATGTAGGTAACACTCTTGATATCGTCAAAGGCAAAACGAGGATGGAAATCTGCACTGGCAACAAAATAGAGATTTCCATGAACATCAAAGTCATAGAAATTGTTGTTCAACAAATCCTTGATTCCCCGGTAAGCCGCAACCCTTACAAGCCTGGTATCCGGATTTGAATCAGCAGGAGAAGCAAGCTCAAAAAAATCCAGTATTTCGCCATTATTCTTGTGATAGAAAATTTTGCCTTCATCATCGCAGGTATATCTGCCGGTTGCTGCCCTCTGAATTCCAGGCTGATGGCAGATAAAGTTCATCTCCTTGGCAAAAAGTCTTGGGCAAACAAAAATTCCTAATAACAAAAACGCTGTTTTCTTGAACCGATTCAATCTCATATTTCTGATTATAGACACAACAAAATAAAAATCTATGGAAAACGCAAAAACAGTTAAAAATTGTGACTTTTTGTAACTGTTATTTAATCTGACAATGGAATAACATTTCATTATCAAATCATTTGGGAGATTAAAAATGAAAAAAACTAATTTAATAATTGCTTTTGCAATTTTTGCTACAACAAGCGCATTATTGTTTACAGGCTGTCCAAAAGAACCTGACCCATCAAAACCACATGTTGCTGAAATTGTAGATTTAAGAAACTACAAGAATGATGGAACAGTTTTATCACGAGCCGCAAATTCTGGAGAAAGTGATCCTGTATCTTCTACTTTCTCTTATAAAATCATCGACAATGTAAAGAATTTTGACGGTGGCGTAGAAGGAAATGGCGTATCTCGTTTCCAGAAAACTGAGAACGGACAGTGGAAGCTTATTTTCCCTGGAGACGCAGAATTCGAAGCTTTGGCAGGCATGGTTTCTTTTGAAGACCATCCAGACGGATTTAAATTTGTTTTCAAGAAAGCAGCAGATTACGGCAATATTGATTGGGTAAATCTTCAGTACGTTGACAAAAACGGAAACCGCTCAACAGCAATTGAAGCTGAAGACTGGGGCACACTTACAGAATCAGGTGATTTTGAAATCGTTTATCCTTTAGTTAATCCTAACACAAGCAATATTTTCTGGGTAATGTTCGATGACAACAATCCAGACCACTACAGCGCATATCTTTTCTTTGAAGTAAATACAATCCATGGAAAAGGCTGTGTAAAACCAATGCAGTGGGACTATCAGGAAACTGATTACTCAGAAATTCTTGACGGTCACCTCCTTCACATCACAAAAATGATTCCACCAAAAGCCTATAACATCACCCACAGCTTCCAGTTGATTGAACAGAAAAATGGTACAGAAGCTTACGGTCCTTATCTTAATGAAGATGGCTCTTATGATGTAGTAACAAAGCTTGGCGGATGCTTCGATGAAAAGATCTCAGAAGAAGAGCAGTTGGCAGCAGATAACGGAACAGCCTTGGATTATACAATTGACCTTGCTGATTACCTTGAAGAAGATTTTGATAATTATTGGGGAAAAATTGACCTTTCTTTGTCAGAAGGCAAACCTTACATCTTCACAGAATTCAACTACAAATATCAGCTGGAAGGCTATGATGGATACTTCTTCAGCACACCTGCCATAAAACCAGTTCCAGTTTCAAGTGAATATTTCCAGAATCTTAGAGCTGAATAAAATTTTAATAGAATTCAATCTGCCACGGTGCAATTTGCAGCCAAAACCGTGAACCGATGGCCGATTTGAATTTCGGTCCACATTCGCCCGATGCAGACAGGAATCGCTAATACAGCCATTTTCCTGGAAGCCTCGGGCGTTTTCATCTTAACTATATAATGGATTCGCGACCAATCTCCAGCAATCCGTTTATGAACTTTTTCTCGCCTTTTGGGTGTTCCCCTTTGGGTCGCTACGTCCGCCCTTCCGCTGCCGCTGCATTACTTCGTAACACCTTCGGTGGGGCTACCATCGCTAACACTTCATAAGCCTAACGATAAATTATGCAATGCCGGACTCAGATTTTAGTTATAATAATCTATTATAATTTACATACATAGTAAATTTTATTTGACTTAACATTCATTTCCCATTATCTTATAACCATGAAAGAAACATTAAAAGCTCTTCGTGAACAGTTCAATTATTCTCAGAATGCGGTCGCAAAATTTCTTGGAATTTCCCGACAGATGTATATCAAATACGAAAATGGAGAAGCGGAACCTCCTGTAAAAACCGTAGTTGCCCTCAGCGGTTTGTACAAAGTTCCATACGATTTTCTTATCGACAATAGAATCACCCGTCAAATAACAAGAAATGAGCATAAAGAAGTGGAATATAAAATTCCTGAACATAAGGAAAAGATTCTTGCGGTAGCTGATCCTGGAGCTGACTATAATGTAGAAGAATCATATTCTGCTACTTTAGTCAGCATGTTTACAAAACTTGCCTTTATAAAACAGCTGGAAGTTTTTTCTGAACTTGCAGGAATCATTCAGAAATCAAGCAAAGAAGAAGCTAGTACAAAACTGGAAACAAAAAAAGAAAAGAGTCCATTAGAAAAAATATGGGAAAGACAGAAAATGTATCCAGGGCATTCTGATGGATGGAAATGGAACAGGGAGGAATTATATGAATAATAATTTTGTAAACACAAAATCAAATAACAAAGTATTTTTTGATTCAAACATTTTTGTTTATACAGGGGACTCAAGCAATCCTGAAAAAAGTGAAATCGCAAAGAAGTTACTCGAATCTGTTGCAAACGAAGGAAACGGAATTATTTCGACTCAAAATTTGCAGGAATTTTACAATGCCTCTACAAAAAAACTTCATCGCGACAAAAACACAGTCAAACTTGATATAGAAGATTATTCTTCGATTTTCCCGGTAGTCCAGGTTTCCATACCAATCATTCTAAAAGCAATCGATATTCAAATAAAATATCAGCTTGGATTCTACGACTCCCTTATTATTTCAACGGCAAGTTACGAGAATTGTGTTGTCTGCTATTCAGAAGACTTAACCGACGGTCAGATTGTAGATGGAGTAAAGGTCATAAATCCCTTTTGTGCATAGGATTCGCTTTTATTTGCCTTGCTATTTTATCGTTACAGTCTGCAGCAGTTCATCTATTTCGGACCATCCATTGCAACGGATAAAATTTCTGCAAGGCAGTGCAGCATTCCTGTTCCAGGGACGGTCAAAAACTGCGACACTGCATCCTGGAAAATGAAGAAGATGTTCAAATGCGGCAGGTGAATCCTCAACAGCAAAATCAAAATCCATTTTATACAGGTCTTCAAGGGTCATGCTGTATGTCCATTTCTGAACATGATTTTCACGTCCGTATTTATCGACACAGAATAATGGAGCCCGGTTCAGATTATGTTCATCGAGCCATTTCCTGGATGGTCCATACGAATCAAAAGGACGTCCGGTTATTACATAGACATCGTGCCCTTCATCAATCCATTTATTGATTGTTTTTGATGCACAGAAAGTTTCCTCGTAGGCAAGCAAAGTCTCTGGAGTATGACCTGCCTTCATCAACTGTTCATATTGTTCATCATTTAAATTAAAGGCTTTCTGCAGATTAAAAAACTGGACTTCATTGTATGGCAAATTAATTCCAAAAAGTTCATTGGCAATTTTCACGAAATATCTTGCCGTTTCGCAGATCACATCATCAAAATCAATATAAATCTTCATCAGGGCACCTGTAAAAAAGATAACATAAACATTTGGTTATTCAAATAGGGCAGACGAATTGGAGCATATTTAAATCAACCTGTTTACATAGTATAATCAACGCAAACATGTTTTATGAACATCAAAAAAAGGAAATTTAAAAAATGAAACTTATTGCTATCGGAAATACCGCCGAAGTTTTCGACATGGAAGATGGAACTGTCTGCAAACTGTTCAAACAGGGTTACGACAAAAATTCCATCCAGCTGGAAATCAGCAACACAAGAATAATCAATGAGACTTCACTGAACACACCCAAATTCTTTAAGCAGGTTGAAATCGAAGATCGTACAGGTGTTATCTACTCAAAAATAGAAGGCACTTCTCTGTTGCAGGAATCGGAGACTTGCCAGACTCCGGAACAGATGACCGCACTCCTACAGGATCTCGCAAATCTCCAAAAACAGCTTCACATCAACACAACAACAGAAGGCATTTCCTACAAGGACTATCTTTCTTTTTTTGGATGCAAGAACATCGAAAACCTTCCGGAAGGAAACATAATTTGCCATGGGGATTTCCATCCAGGAAACATAATCCGTACCGCAGAAAACAATCTGTTTTTGATTGATTTCATGAATCTGTGCCGCGGTCCAAAGGAATATGACATCGCAAGAACCTATGTGCTGCTTACGGAATACATTCCAGATCCCCAGCTTAAAGCCTTTATCGGAAACACCTATCTCAGCCTCATGCAGAAAGATTTTTCGGAAGTTGAGCCATTCCTAGAGGCAATAGAAAACTGCCGTAAACAGGAAATGCTTTAATTCCTGCCATTTCAATCTCATTCTCTCCGCTTATTCCCCAGCCGGAATTTCACTGTTCAAGGATTTATTCCTGTAGTTCAGATTTGTACGCAATGAATAGCCTTGCTTTTCCCAGAAGGCGTTTCCTTTCTCGTTGTCGTTGAAAACCAGGATGAAGATTTTCTGGATACCTTCAGCCTTCAAGGATTTCTCCGCAGCTTCAACAAGCATGGTTCCGATTCCACCCCGTTGAACCTTTGGATCAACGCACAGATGGTGAACAATTCCCCGTCGCCCGTCATGGCCACTTAAAATAACTCCAGCAAGTTCTCCGTCTTCAGAAACCGCTTTAAAACAGGTTGAAGGATTTCGGCGCAAATAACGTTCGATTCCGATTCTGCTGTCATCAACCGGGTTAAGGGCACGCTTACTCATTCCCACGCTGTTCCAAAGCTCAATCACAGCATCATAATCTTCAATCGTAAAAGGTAAAATCTTAACTGACATAATCTCGTCTCCTGTAACTTCCCTAAAATCAGTCACCGATTTCTATAAATCAGCGCCTCCGTTCAAAGGATTCATTTTTCCGCTGATAGTCTTGACCACAATCTTAAACATTGCGCATCGCTTCAAAGAATCCCGGTTCCATGGAAAAGTCTTTGCCTCTTCCCATCTGGAAAGCACTTTTTCCTGCATCACCTTTTCCTTTTCGGCATCAGGAATCTCTTCCACTTCCGCAGTTCCCATCACACTCTCGTAACGGGTCGTGATGTCATGGCAATCATACAGATAGTCAATCTTAAGCAGATTGTCCATCTCAAACGAACACTTAGGATTCTTTTTCAGAAGCTCATATTTCCGGCCTGCCATTGCTCCGTGAACATAAAAGCAAATTTGTCCACTTACGGCATCAGCCTCATAAGAAAAATTCAGCGGCACAATGTATGGAAACTCGCCATCCGCAAGGCCAAGACGCAGAACTTCACAATGACTGATTATTTTTACCAACTGGCTGAAATCTGTAATTTCTCTGTCTTTTCTTCTCATATTAATTTTCCTCCGTAAAAGCTTCTTTTCTATGATTCAAATGAATCCCGATATGTCCAATTCCAAGCACCAAGGTTGCCACCATCAAAAAAGGGTTCATACCATACACAGAAAGAAGACCACTTGCTGCGACAGGTAAAGTTGCTCCTGCCACAGGAATTCCCAGAATGCCTGAATAGAAATCCTTCATTGTTTTTTCGCTTCTAAAATAACGGATCCAATAAGCCTCATACAGCAGCATAAGCAAAAATGCGCCAAGCAGCCACAAAGACCACCAGGTGAATCCGTGAAAATTGAAATCAGAGAAAATCAGAAGCAATCCGCTTACACAAGCTTCACCAATCCGTTCCATTATGGCAAGAACCTTATTTTCATTGCCCGCATATTTTTCGTAATTCTTAGGCTGATTCTTTGTCCAGACAAGATTTGGAATCATCAGCATCAGAATAAAAATCAAGCCCACATAAGAGAATCCAAAATGCATTTTTTACCTCGATTTTTTTATATCAATCATTGCAGAATTTCGCTTAATTTCGATTTGAGATATTCATAGCGCAGTCTCTTTTCTTCCTTGGCAAAATGAACATCCCGGGACTGAACAGGATTGTTCTCGTAACACAGTTTCTCATCTCCGAACTGTTCGCTGGTCAAGTCAAAAACGCAGTCTCCAATCACATTGTAGCAATGATAATTTCCGCCTTCCCGAAGGATTCCATACACCTCACCGCCAAAAATATCCTGAGCAAGGAATGCTGTAATCGAGCACTGGCCATATGTTGGATGGGAATTCCTCCATTTGTCCCGCATACGTGGAGCACAGGTTTCCGCGCACCAGATCTTCATCAACAGATCATAAAGTTCCCGAGGATTTTTCACTGATCTATATTCATCATCAACGGGGGCAACGTCAGCAGTTTGCCAGCCATAAAAATTGTAGGTTCTATTCATCATAATCCCCTGGAATTATAAAATATTTCCATTCCACTGCCTACTCTCAGCACAATTCCTTAAATCAGAAGATTAAAGATCATCCGGCATAAGCAGGATTTGCTTCACGGACCAGATTCTTGTACTGTTTCTGCAGATTCAAAAAAGCGTCCTTTACTTCAAGAGGAATCTCAACATGGGCAATAAAATTTTTCCCTGAGGGACCATATCCATTTTCATCGTCTGTAAGCCGTGGAATCTCTCCCATAAGCAGCGACAGATATCTCTCAAAATCCCACATGCCCCAGATATCTTCCTCAAAGGAAAGATCCTCCCGAACTGTTGCCCTGTAACTGGCATAGTTGATTATCCTCATCTCAGGCTCATATTTTCTGAGGGTTGCTTCCATCCTTTTCTGCATTGTGGCATCCTGGCAAAGGATTATCGATTCACATGAAATATCGTTGTTCTTGAGGATCTCAAGCAGATATGTGATATTGTTTCCGCAGTTTGTGGATTTTACTTCCAGATAATCCGCAGAAATTCCATACTGCATCTTAAGATAATCATTGAAGAGCTCAGCCTCGGTACGACCATCGGTCTCCAGCTCCGGAAACTGATCATGCATGGCATTTCGAAGAGCCTGTGTTGTGTAGCCTGCTCCTCCAACAATTATATATGTCCCGGCAACACCATTTCTTATGGCTTCCGCAAAAACTTCCCCGCCTGCAAGAATGCTTCCGCCAAACAGGACCATCACATCCGCCTTTGGCTTGCCAAGAATCTTTTTGATTTCATCCTGGGTCAAGGCATCGACATCCCGCTGGCCACAAAATCTTCCCAAAATATTCACGTCATCACAAACATTTCCGCTCATAATCACTTACCCAATCCTTTAATTTCTATTGCCTTTCCCGGACAGGCTGACTTGCAGTCTCCACACCTTATGCAATCAATCGAATTTGGATTTTCATAGACCTTGATGTTCAGCTTACAAGTCTTCTGGCATGCACCGCATCTTGTGCATTTTGCCTCATCAACCTTATATCCCATAAATGAGACCTTGTTGAAAATTCCGTAAACTGCACCAAGAGGACAGATGTACCTGCAAAAAGGACGATAGATGACAACAGAGCACAGCAGGAGGATCATAAGAATCACCAGCTTCCATCTGAACAGAAAACCGGCGGCGGAACGAAGAGTCTTGTTCAAGATCAGCAGCGGAATTCCACCTTCCAATGTCCCAACAGGACAGATGAATTTGCAGAACCAGGGCTCCCCAAGACCTGTTATGTCAACGATGAACATCGGGAGAATTATCACAAAAATGCCAAGGATCAAAAACCTAAAGTTTTTGATTATTTTTTCACCTTTCAGCTCCCTGATTTTCTTGACGAATGGAATCTTATAAAGCAGGTCCTGGATGAGTCCAAAGGGACACAGGAAACCGCAGACAAAACGTCCAAATATTATGCCAAACAGAGAGATGATTCCCAACACATAAAGTGAGACGCTGTATTCACGGCTGTTCAAGGTCGCCTGCAATGCTCCGATCGGGCAGGAACCTAAGGCTCCAGGACAGGAGTAGCAGTTCATTCCCGGAACGCATATATACTTCAGATCGCCCTGATAGATTTTCCCCTTGGCAAATCCTTTTAGATATCCATTGGAGAGGGCGGCAAAGCAGGCCTGGATAACCAATCTTCTTTTTGATGATTTAGCCAATTCCTATACACTCCATGCAGATCTTTGTGGCTTTCTCAATAACACATTCCGCTTCCTGACGAAAAATGCCAGCGACAATCAGAGAAACGCTTAAAACCAGTATCACAAAGGGAACAAATTTTCTGATCATCTTAACAGGCCGTCCACAATCTTCTTCCAGTCTTTCAGGCTTCTGCTGCCTGTGTAAACCTGACCGATCACAATTCCATTGGAATCCACAAATATTGTGGTTGGAACCGCATATATGCCTCTAAGGATCCCATTCATAAGCTTTGCGTCAGGAACAACATGAACATAATCTGCATCAGTCTGCTTCACGATCTTTCTTGCGGTCTCAATCATTTTGGCATCAGGAGTTCCTTTTCTGTTCAGGGCATCTATAACAATACCAACCACCTGAAAATCCTTTTCGCCGTATTCCTTGTTCAGGATCCCTAAGTCCGGCATCTCTGCGATGCATGGTCCGCAAAAGGTTCCCCATACATTGATCATAGTCACCTTGGTCTTTGAGAAAACGGAATCTGTCACGACCTCATTGTTTATGTCCCTTGCATCAAACTGCACTTTAAACTGGGCAGACATGGAGCTGATGGAAAAAATCATCAGGGCAAAAATAAGAATCAAGGATTTTGGATTTCTGTTCATGGTCATACTCCTGAATATAACCATTGTATATTGAATGTGGCAAATTTGAAAATTAAATTATTTAATTAAAAAATACATCTGTAAAGGAAGACAGAATCAAGCCAATCGGGACTACAACCTGAATTCTTCCCCTGGATTCAAGATCACTACCCTTTCCGGATTCATAACATTATCCAAAATGTCCTGAGGATTTCCATTGAACGGACTCATTTCAGGGGCATCAACCGTACCCCAGTGAATCAGCACGAGCTTTGACTCCGAATAGGTATTGGCAAGCCTGATGGCGTTCTTAAGCCCGATATGGAACTCGTTGTCGGAAAAATCAAAGAGGATCACATCCGGCTGTTCCATTTCAAGCTGTTCATCCATGAGACGGGAATCGCCAACCATCCAGATTTTCTTTCCATGGGTTCTTATATAAAATCCGCTGTATTCTTTTTTATCCCAGATTCTGTAATTGAATTCTTCCAGTTCGCTTTGCCAGTTGTGATCGGCGGGAGTAAATTCCACTGTAACATCATTTATCTTCACCAGATTATGCCAGGTATGACCAACAGCATCAACGCCACATTCCTCTTTCATCAAAGAGGCGACGTAATGGGAACTGTGGACTTCATCAGTGACCGAAGCCAAATCCCGCAATGTATCCCGTGAAAAATGGTCGTTGTCGACATGGGTAACAAAATAACCATCCACATGCTTGATGATTCCGATATCTGCCACATAATCAATCAGGAGCGGCATGTCAAAACCTTTCAGCAACGGATCCAGAAGAAGGATTGTTCCAAAGGAATTTATCATTGCACCGCCTCCACCTAACCAGTAGACGCTGATGCAATCATTGTTCTCGAAATCTTTTTGAGTGAGTTTTACTGTAGCTGCAGGCTGGGCCTGTTTTTTTCCGTTTATAAAGAATCTGTCCATTTTACAGATATGATTATAACACAAAATAAAAACTAGCTCTTGAATTTATCAACCTGAATTCCAATATCCATGATTGAAGCATTGACAAGGTCGGAAAGTGAATGGAGTTCATTGCCGGCTTCGTTGATCAATCTTACACCGCTACTCATGTCCACCATGGCTTCCTTCATGGTATTTGAATTTTCCTTGAGGGAATTTACACCTTCGTAGATTTTCTTTGTTTCATTGTTCATGACAACAGATGCGGAACTTACATCGCTGGTTGAATCATTCATTACCTTAAGTGCTTCGATGATCTGCTTTGAACCGACTTCCTGCTCCATCATCGCCTGAGTGATTTCCTGAACAAGAGAATTTGTGTTTGCAAGACCATCAGAAACAGAAGACAATGCAATCTGTGCTTCCTGGGATGTATTTACAACAGCGGTAATTGTATTTGTGATTTTTTCCAGCTGCTTACCGATTGTTTCAGTCTGTTCAGCGGAACTTTCAGAAAGCTTTCTGATTTCGTCAGCAACAACACTGAAGCCTTTACCGCTGTCACCTGCATGGGCAGCCTCAATTGCGGCATTCATGGCAAGAAGATTAGTCTGTTCGGCAATTGCAGATATAACTTCGTTTGCCTGAAGCAATATCTGGGATTCATCCTCAACTTCCTTGATCATGTTATAGGCAATCGTCTGCTTGGAAATACTGTCAGCAGAGTTTTTGTTAAGTACAGCAAAAGCATTACTCATAGATTCCACGGTTTTGTTTACGGAATTAATGTTGCCGATCATCTCTTCTACTGAGCTACTAGCCTGGGCAACAGAACTAACCTGTCCTTCAACCAGCTGACTGAGAGCCTGGATGTTTTCTGAAATCTGATTGATTGTCTCCGAAGTCTCATCGACGCTCTGAGACTGGCCTTCAATGCTATGACCAACATTGTCGATGTTTGCGATTACCTTATCGATTGCGATTGAAGTATCATTTGTGGAATCAATGAGTTTGCGGCCTGTTCCGGACAGCTTCTCCTTTGAATCCTTAATTGCAGCGATGATTGACTGAAGTTTCTCGCTGAACATATTAAATCCGTCGACAACCTGTCCAACTTCATCAAGATGAGAGCCCTTCATTTCAATTCGTTTAGTCAAATCCGCACTTCCGCTGGCGATTTCATTGATTGATCTTGAAACAATCTTGAGAGGCTTAAGGGAACTGCTGATAATCAACATGATTATGATTGAAAGCAAAATCACCAGGATAATGCTTGTCTCGATCTGTGTGATTGCGATTGTGTTTCCAAGACTTGTGATCGATGAGCTGGAAACAATGAAATTCAAAACCCAGTTTGAACCTTGAATCTTCTGGCTTGTAACAAAATATTCTTCACCGGTTTCATCAAGCTTGATCCAATTGCCATAGTCGCTTTCTGCGATTACAGTATTTTCTTGTTTGAGGATTTCATAACCATCCTTACGGTTATCTGCAGAAGTAATAAATTCCTCACCACAGGTAATCACAGCCTTTCCGTCATACAAATCAAATTTCTCAAAGGCATCCTGAATGATTCCGGCATTTACGCTGTTTGCGATGAATCCCTGGGCAGCACCATTCTCAAGAACAGCCTTACAGATGAATATCGATGTTTTTCCTGAAATCGCAGAAGTTATGGAAGTACTTGCATATTCTCTGAATTTCTTTTTAAAGATGGCGTTATAGAAATCAGTATCCTTAACATTTGTGATCGAGCCAGATTCTGCATACATCTGACCTTCTCTATTAACATAAGCAATGTAATCACAGTCGGCAGGACGCAAAGAACGATTATCCAGGAACCATGGCAGGATTTCATCAGGATCACCAGAAGCGATCACTTCAGAAACGGTATAGCCCGTAAGCTGTCCACAAATCTGGGATATTTTTGCCGCGATTGCTTCAGAATATGACTGTGTTAATGCATAACAATTTTTTTCAGTTTCTGTCGAAATTTTCGACTTGAGGATTTTTGTAAGAATGCCAGAAGAAATTACAGTAATAGCGATATAGGCAAGAATTACAATGGCCGTACATTTAAAAGCTAGGGATCTTCGTTTGCTCATAACCTTCTCCACCAAAATATTATTCAGACAATTATAACATAACATTTTATTTATTAATGGTGTAATCTTTTCGGTTATGTAGTTTATTTTGATTTATAAAGAAAATTTATTAAAATAATCCTCTTTTCTTTGCAGGAAGTTCCCTAGGTGGAGGAAGAGCAGCGCAGCAAATCTGTTCAATTTTTGGAGGAAGCTCCTTCATCTCGTCCTTTGACATGCCAGCTGTCACAATAGGATCATGAATTGTGACGGTAACTTTCCCCTTGCTCATCACCCCTTTTTCTTCCAGCAAACGCCAGGTTCCATCAATTGTGACTGGAACAATGGTTGCTTCCGCCATGAATGCCAGCTTAAAGCTGCCGGCCTTGAATTCATGATGTTCACCGCCACGGCTTCTTGTTCCTTCAGGGAAAATCATCTGGGAATAGCCTTTCTTCAATCCGTCAACGGCATCATGCATCGCCTTTACCGCAGATCTTGGACTCTTTCTGTCCATGAATGTACACTGCAGCATCTTCATCCAATCATAAAGAAGAGGAATCTTTGAAAGCTCAGCCTTTGCAACAAAACACATGAGCTTATCGATATAGCCCAGGAGAACCGGGATATCCATGTTGCTCTGATGATTTGCGATAAAGACTACAGCCCGATCCTGTGGGATTTTTTCTTCACCAATGACTTCCACCTCTGCAGGACATTGCTGAACTACATAGCGAGCCCATAAAGGAACCTTTTCATGAACGATTTTATCTCGGGCTTCAATGTTGCCCTGTCTATCATATTTTTTTGCAAGTCTAAGCCATTTGCCACGAATAAGCATCCAGCATATTACTTTTATTATCCTAAAAATTGTTCTGATCATATTTCCATTTTCCTATAACTTGAAATAAAATACTACTACCTGGCCAAAGCTTTTTACTGTTTGCTTCCCCGTTCAATCATCTCGTGATAATTATCCCACCAGGCAAGCTCTTCCTCATTTGTGGCGGCTTCGGTTTCCTTGAAAATACGGTCAACCTCATCGATCTGATCCTGAAGCGCAATTACCGCCTCAACAATGCATGGCTCAAAATGTGTGCCTGAAGCCATCTTGAATTTTTCAATCGCATCGGTGATTGGAACTGGGGATTTATAGAGGCGGCGGCTCAAAAGAGCATCCAGAACATCCGCGCCTGCCATGATTCTTGCGGAAAGAGGAATTTCGTTTCCCTTCAGGTGATAAGGATATCCTGTACCATCCCATTTTTCGTGATGGCACAAGGTCATTTCCTCTGCGATTTTGTTGAATTCGCCATCATCAACCAAAGGAAGAAAATCTATGAGCTTGGCGCCTTCTTCCGGATGGCAGCGCATAAGCTGGAATTCCTCATCAGTGAATTTTCCATTCTTGTTCAGGATTCCCTCCGGAATATGAATCTTTCCGATGTCATGGAGGAATGCGGCGGTCTTCATGTTCTTGATCGTCCGGTCAGTCAGCTCTTCCTGATAATAACCCAGTTCACGCAATTTAAGCGCAATCAGCTCAACATAAGACTGGGTATGGATTACATGTCGTCCTGTAAAAAGATCGTGGCTACCAAGAATCTGTGCCACGAATTCCATAAGATAAAACTGGTTCTCGCTTAGTTCAGCAATGACCTTGTCCATATATTCCACAGTCTTGGCGACAGTTTTCTTATTCTTATTTTTAAGATATCGATGAGCAACAAATTGAATAAGAGTGATTATGATCGTGAAAGCCGAAATGAAAATGGCATATTTCACCGACAGGTCGATGACTCCGTTACATGCCAAGCTTATGAATAGAATTGAAATTCCGATTACCAGAATTAGGATTGTTGTAAACATCATTCTGAGCATACCAAAAAATCAAAATCTTTTTAACAACAATCCCTTATAAAATTTTATCCATAAACTTAGAATTCTATCTATTTTCTAGACCGCAAAACCCATCACCTTGCTTCCAGTTTTCTCAAGGCGTTCTTTCTGGCAAAGCTCAAAAAGGCGGCCATAAGCAGGACGGATTCCGGTGATGATTTCATCAATCTCACTTTTGCGGACTATGTTATCAATCTCCCCACCACTGAAATCAAAATCCTTTGCAAGAGCACAGGCATCTTCATCAGACAAAGACTTTATCTTGTTCATCCAGATTTTGCTTCTGACCTCAACGTCTGGTTTTGAATACTTTATCTTGAACAGGAAACGTCTTTCAAAAGCGGCATCCATATTCTCAGAAAGGTTGGTTGTGGCAATCATGATTCCATCAAGCTTTTCCATCTCCTCCAGCAGAATGTTCTGCATCGCATTTTCTGTCTGACGGGTTCCGCCACCTTCCAGCTTGTTTCTTTTGCAGATCAGGGCATCCGCCTCGTTGAACAACAGAATAGGTGTATTTTCCCCGCGATTCTTGCAGGATTTACACAATGACCTGTAATCAGTGAAAATTTTCTTGATAAGCTTTTCGCTCTCTCCAAACCACATTGACTTTGACTCAGAAATATCCACATGCAGAATTTTTCTGTTGGTCCTTTTTGCCAGCTGGATTACGGTTTCTGTCTTTCCGGTGCCTGGAGCGCCATACAAGATTGCCGCAAATCCTTTGGAAAGTCCCTTTGATTCAAGCCGAGCCTGGATTGCATCAAGATTCTTCTGTTCCAGGCTTTGACCGAGCATTTCGATCTGGTCCTGCATATCTTCTGTATAGAACAGTGCCTTTTCTACAAGGGATTCAGGCTCCATGATATTGGAAGAATTCTTCTTGACTTTGTAGATGTCAGCATTCTCGCCATAAAGCAATTCTATGGATTTATCTGTAAGGACGATTTTTGCTTTGTCCACAACCTCTTCCTTCTCTATTTCAAGAAGACCTGCTTCCTGCAGAAAATGCTTTTCATCAATAAAGCTTCTGATTGTCTGGAAATATTTTGGGCTACGTCCGTGAAGGTCCTTGACCGTATGAGTCAATCCGCTTTTATAACCCACAATAAAGTCGTTCACACAATCAATATAAAGCCAGCGGTCAAAAGCGTTAGGAACCAAGGTTTTAATTTTTTTGAAATATTCAAATTTGATGATTGATTCAGTTTCGCTTTCTTCCAAATTTCTGTATTTCTCAACGCCTCCCGAACTGTTTTCGTAAATGCGGGCAAAATCTCTGATTGCATTGACTGTCTGGTCCAATTCCGATAAATCTTCGCTTTCCACTGTGTATGAATCAGCACTTGAACCAAAAAACTGATTCAGACCTTTTTTTGTCAGCCTGTAATCAACATAAAATTCGTCTCTCATGGAATTCAGATCTTCCGTATAGAATTTTTCCAAGTACCCTTCCTTCAACAGGATGTCATCTCCTTTAGTAAGGGCCTTTCTTCTGCCGATTCTTTGAGGATTAGGAATAAAACCGCAGGCTATTGGGCCTCGTCTTGAATTTCTGCTGTTTGATTCGCAAAAAGGCTCTCCAAAAATCACAGAGTAACAATAGAAATAAAGGAGGATTCTGCTGTCAATTTCATCAGGAAACCGTTCTGTAATATTCTTTATCAGCCCAATTTCCTTATATTTTTTCTCAAATGCGATTATTTGTCGCGTATATTCAGTGACATCCATGTAGTCTTCACGATAGCAGTCCCCAATATTAAGTACCTCGCAAATCACTTCCTCAAGACTTCTTTCTTTTGCACCGACTTCCACAATTGGAGTTCCATCGATGATACAATTTGAGACACTCTTCATAACTTTGTAGCCATTGTTTTCAGATTGATTGCCTGCATTGTTTCTGGAGCACATATAGATGAGGCTCTTCTCTTCCAAAACATCTAAAGCCTTACGATATTCAAGTATATGGAGAAATGGATAATCCAAGAAATCGGCGATCTGATGAAGGTTCACAGAGTCGTTGTACTGATTCTGAAGCGCAAAAATCAACGCAAAGAAGATGACCTCAATTTCTTTTTCGATATGAAGACTTTCAGACAGCGATTCCAGCTGTGGTTCAATTTCGCATACCACATTTTCTGAAAGTCCACTGTCCTTGCATTTTTCCGAGATTTCAATGATAGAATTTAAGATTGAATTTGATAAATTATTCATATATTGCCCCTTTGAGTACACTTAATATAGTAAGAATTCTCAAAATGGCAATTTTAAAGATAAATTTTATCCTCGGCTGACTCCAGAACCAATCAATTCACTGACTCCGCCATCCGTTCTGACCGCAGCGATTTTCTGATCAAATTCCCTTATCACATCATTTACATGGGTGATTATACCCAGCATCTTTCCACTGCTCTGCAAAGATTTAAGGGCATTTATCGCCTCGACCAAAGGCTGTCCACTTAATGTTCCAAATCCTTCATCAAGGAACAGAGAATCAACCTGCACATTTCTGCTGGCCAATTCTGCGATACCCAAAGCAAGAGAAAGGCTGATTATGAATTTTTCTCCACCACTCATGTTCGAGACAGGCCTGTCATCCTTTGCGTCAGGATAGTTCACATCATGCACAAGAAAATCCACCTGGCCTTCTTTCTGAACAAGGGTATATCTTCCCGTAATCGCAAAAACATATTTGTTCGCCTTCAGCAGAAGATTCTTGAATGCAAGGGCTTCAACAAAGACCTCAAAGTCGCTGCCATCCTGCTTTCCAACAAATCTCTGGATCTGCTCCCAGAATACTTTCTCCTCATACAATCCATCGACAATCGCTTTTTTCTCGTCATAGATGGTCTTATTTTCATCATTGACCGCAAGCTCGTTGTTGATCGATCCAATCTCTTTGTTCAGGCTGTCTTTTTTATCCACCAGTTCATTCTTGATTTTCTGCAGTTCATCAAGAGAAGAATTTGTTTTGTTCAGCTTTGCGCAATCTTCCTTCTCTTTCTTGCAGGAATTTACAGTAGTGATGGTTTCCGCATCCCTTCTGGCGATATCCTCTTTTTCTTTCTTAAGAGCAGCCAAAGCTTCTTCGCTGATTCTGCTTCCTAAGAATTCCGCCTCATCTGCAAAACCGTTTTTCTTTAAGGCCTCCAGGAATGTCTTTTCGGATTTTTCGTATTCTTCTTTTCTGGACTCAATGTTATTTCTGCATTTTGTGATCTGTCCCTGAAGTCCCGACATTTCATTTGAAATTCTTGCAGTTTCCTCTTTGGCATCATCAAATTCCATTGAGGCTTTCTTTAATTTCCCATTGAATTCCTTTTCTTCGGAGTCCACATCTTTGTCCTCAAACAGATCCTTCCTTTCTTCAAGAATTAGGTTCAGCAATTGCTGGATCTCACATTTTTTTCCGTTTTCCTCATCCACCCTGCGATTCAAGGCTGCAACATCGATTTCCGCCAATGCAGATTCAGCCGCCGTTTTTTCGTTCCTTTTCTTGGTGAGCTTTTCTGATTTTGTTTTCAGCTGCTCCTGCTTAACTTGGAATTCATCAATGATATCTGAAATCTGCTGTCTGGAATTCTGTCTGCTCACAGATTTTTCCCAAGGAAGGATCTTTTCATTCATCTCAGAAATTTCACAATCAATCTTTTCCTCCAATTCTGAAATTTCTTTCTCAAGCCGCACAATCGTTCCTGCAGCCTCAGTCTTTAATCTTTCTGCCTCAGCTTTTGTCTGCTCTTCTGATTCGATTTTCCTGTTCAATTCAGAAATGTCCATTCCAACCTTCTGGGTTCCGGAATCCATTTCCGAAGCATCTTCTTCGTGTTCGCAGGCAGGATGATCCTTTGAGCCGCATATTGGACAGGATTTACCTTTTTCCAATCCTTTTCGAAGCAGAAGTGAAACAGCGACATATTCAGTATTGACCAGTTCTTTAAGAGCCAGATTCAGTTCTTCTATTTTTACTGAAGCTTCCGTTATCTTCTTTTCTGATGACTCAATCTCTGCGGCGGCATCCTTCTTTTCCGAATGCTTTGAATCAACTGCATGTTCATATCCATTCAGATTTTTTTTCAGGATTTCAAGGGCGGAAACCAAACCTTCCAGTTTTCCGTCTTTTTCATTTTCCTGGATATATTCTTCCAGCTGACTGATTTCTTCACTGAGAATTTCCACATCTTTCTTTAGGCCATCAAATTTCTTTGTTTTCTCTGCCAGTTCTTTGTTGGCTTCTTCAACCCGTTTTTCGGCTTCCCCAAGGGATTCTGAATTTGATGAGATTTTTTCATCCAATGCCCGCACTTTGTTCCAGGTTTCACGGCAGGAATCCTCTTTTTCCTTCAAAGCCTTTAGCTCAGATTCTTTCTTGCCGGTTTCAAGCTTTGCATCAGCAACTGCTTTTTCCAGCTCTGCAAGATGTGGACCATTTTCCTTCAAGAAATCTTCATCTGCCTTCTGACTTTCACGAATTTGATTGAAGCTTGCGTAAAAAGCCTCACAGTTTCTTGATTTTTCTGAAGTCTCCAG
Organism: Treponema sp.; assembly: GCA_024400915.1. GTDB lineage: Bacteria > Spirochaetota > Spirochaetia > Treponematales > Treponemataceae > Treponema_D. Next base: position 48,516 of record JAKSLX010000014.1, on the reverse strand, counting down.
CAAACCTTTTTTCTCGTTAAAACAAATCTCATCCTGTTCGAATTCTTCTCGACGGTTTTCCGCCTCTTTGAGCTTTTCATTCAGATCAGCAAGCTTTTCCAGCCAGGCAATATTTTCTGTATTCCTGTCCATTTCTTTTTGGATTGAAATAATCTCTTCATTCTTGATCTCAATATCCTTATTTTTGGACTCGACCTCTTCTGGAGTAAGAATTTTCATTCCATCAAGCTGTTTTCTGTTTTCATCATATTCAGCGATTTTCTGTTTACCGGTCATCCAGAGCCTGTTGGCAAAAAGCTTGTAGTTTTCTGTTCCGTTCAGTTTTGCGAGAATCCCGGCTTTTGATCTTGGATCTCCTTTTATAAAATCGTCAAACTGTCCCTGGGCAAGCATGATTGAACGGCAGAACTGGTCGTAATCCAGCTGGATAATTTCGCTGGTCTTTTTCTGCAAGGAACTTTGGGCGAGATTTGAAAATTCTTCGTTTGTATCAAGATTGACGATTCTTCCCTGGGCTGCGCTAAGATTTCCATCCAGCTTATCTCTGGCCCTTCTCTGGGAAAATTCTGATGTGAACCGTCCTTGCCTGCATTCATAGGTAACACGGGCCGAGCATTTTGTGGTATGGCGGGTCATCAATTCATTCTGAGAAGAGAAGCTTGTCTGTCTAGGAGTCCTTCCATAAAGAGCGAGGGTGATCGCATCAAGGATTGTGGTCTTTCCGGCACCTGTATCACCACAAATAACAAAAAGGTTATGGTTCTTCTCGTAATCCGGGTGCGCAAAATCTATTGTCCATTTTCCTTTGAGGGAGTTTATGTTTTCGATTTCTATCTTGGTGATTTTCATTTACATATCTCCATTTTGAACTGAGCTATAGATTTCCATAAAGGTAGGAAGATATTTTTTTACGATTTCATCCTGCTTTTCCCTGATTTTCTTATCTTTTTCCTCGTCAGTCATATCTTCTTCCATTTCACCTAGATCGATTGGGGACTTGGAAAGCAGAAGCGCCTTAAAGATTTCCTCAGGAGCCATGTTTTTAAGTTCATCCATATCGTCGCAATATGGATTTTCACCATTCATGATTTTTCCCACATCCTGCACCCTTCTGCTGGCGACATAGACTTCTTTTTCCTTCAGCTCAGTGATCAGGCCTTCAAGCTCATCGTTGATGTTGATTCCATCTTCCCTCTTATAATAGAGCTCCAGATGACTTTCCATGTACTTGCCTGTGATTCCATCCGCTTCCTTCAAATGATATTTTTCAAGCTCCTTGCGGATAGTCTCACAGTCTCCAGAAATCCTTCTATATTCGACTGTCCTTGGAACCGCAATCTTATTGACTTCCGGTTTCTTCCCTTTTTCCACATTCACGCTCAACACATTGCGGTCAAGATGAGCTTCATCGAATCCAAGAATAAAAGGCGAACCGGAATATCTCACCTTGGGATTCTTATCCACCATGGTCGTGTAATGGATGTGACCGAGAGCGACATAATCGTATTCAGGAGAAAAAACAGATGCATGGACAGATCCAAGTTTTCCTACAACATCAAGGATTCTTCGTCCGTCATCTGAACCAGATTCCTTTTCCGCTGCTGAAAACCTGCCTTCAAGATTCGCCGCATAAAGATGGCCTGTGGCGATAATCGGAATTTGGCGATCCCCCCGCATTTTTTTTGCGATTTCAAGCGCCTTATTGTACAAGGCACCATAAGCCTGATCGCTGAAACAGCCGTCCTCAACCTCTTCATCAAAATAATCCCTAAGATCATTTTCACGGACAAAAGGAATGGCAACACAGATTGCGGACGCATCATCATTATCATCCTTCAGCTCAAAAACCATGTCTTCCAGGCGGATATTAGAAATTGAACCAACGACATGAATGTCCAAGGCCGCAAGAATATCTTTTTCTGAATCCAGCAAAGCACCGGAATCATGGTTTCCGCCGACAACTATCACATTCCTGCAGCAGGTATCCAGAAGCGACGCAAGGAATTTTATGTACTGCCGTCTTGATTCTGTAGGAGGATTCGCGGTATCAAAAATGTCACCGGAAACAATCAATCCTTCCGCTTTCTCTTCAACAATCACATTCTTTAGCCATGACAGAAACGATTTAAATTCCTCATTGCGCTCAATGTCGTGCATCCTGTTTCCAAGATGCCAGTCTGCTGTATGTATGAATTTCATTTTTTTCCTTTTCCGATTCTATGTATCTAACATAATATATCCACATTTTGAGAAACGTCCATTGAAAAAATGACAAAAAAAATATCCTTTAGTTGCATTTTCAACCAAACCGCAGAAATTTCCTCTGATTGCAGTCAATTTTATTTATCGTTATTATCTAAACATATGAAAAAAGATAATGAATCAACAAATGAATCACCTAAAGAAAATATCTTAGGAACTGAAAGAATCGGAAAGCTTCTGGCAAAATTCGCCATTCCTGGAATCATTTCCATGGTGGTAAATTCCTTCTATAACATCGTTGACCAGATTTTTATTGGACGAGGAGTCGGGTATCTTGGAAACGGCGCTACCTCTGTTATTTTTCCAGTCGTTACATTTGCCATGGCATTCTCACTTCTATTCGGTGACGGCGCCGCAGCATTCCTAAGCCTCAAGCTTGGAGAAAAAAAGGAAGAAGAGGCCGCAAAAGGAACAATGGCAGGAATCATAGGATTTTTGACAATTGGACTTTTCCTTGCAATCCTCTACATGATCTTCATGAAACCATTGTGCCGAATTTTCGGAGCTTCCGATGGGATTCTTCCCTATGCGGTCGAATATGGCCGGATAATCACAATCGGTCTTCCTTTCTGCGCAATCTGTTCTGGAGGTTCTAGCATAATCCGCGCTGACGGCAACCCAAGATTCAACATGATCGGTCTTTTTACAGGAACAATCATAAATGTTGTGCTGGATCCTATTTTTATCTTCATCTTCCATTGGGGAGTAAAGGGTGCAGCTTTGGCCACAATTCTTGGACAGGCAGCAAACGGAATTCTGAATATCTATTACTTCACAAGAAAAATGAAGAGCGTAAAGCTCCACCGCTTTTTATGGAAGAAAAGCCTTTCATATATTCCAGTTGTATCAAAGCTCGGTGTCTCAAGCTTCATTTCTCAGATGGCATTGGTCATTGCGATTGCAGCCAGAAACAATGTCCTTGTAGCATACGGATTGAAATCAAAATACGGTCCAGACATTCCGGTCACAACTCTTGGAATCACGATGAAGACTTTCTCTATCATCATGAGCATCGTGATCGGCCTTTCTGCAGGCGCACAGCCAATCTTTGGATACAATTATGGCAGTGGAAAATATGACCGCGTAAAAAGAATGTTCAAGCTTGTGGCAGTAATCTCAACAATAATCTGCACTTGCGCATTTCTCGTGGCACAGCTCAAACCAATGGCAATCATCAGCATCTTCGGTTCTGAAAACGACATCTACAATGAATTTGCCATAAAATGCATGAGGATCTATCTTATGCTGATTCCAACCCTTGGTATCCAGATCATGAGCGGAATTTTTTTCCAGGCTTTAGGATATCCAATGCAGGCCTCAATTCTTTCACTTTCAAAGCAGATTGTGTTCCAGCTTCCATTCACCTTCATCCTTCCAATTTTCCTTGGTGTTGAAGGAGTCCTTTGGACTGGGCCTGTTTCCGACACGCTTTCTTTCCTTACAACAATCATCATGCTTCTGATATATTGGAAAAAGATGTTCTCTAGACCTGCTCTGGTGTAACAAAAAAATGCATCCCATTCAGCTGGAGCTTTCCAGTCTGGGATGCATTCTTCCATCATGTTTTCCATTCTTTGCGGATAATCTGACCAAATTTCATTTCAGCAGACAACTTCGTCCATCTTAATATCATGGTCTTCTACAGGAAGATCCTCCACAACCTGAAGCGGAAAACAAACTCCAATCAGATTCAGATTTTTCGGATCGCATCTAATCAGATCACCAAGATATTTGTCATAATAACCTTTTCCGCGGCCAAGACGTTTTCCATCAGCTGTAAAGGCACGTCCGGGAACAAGCACAAGGATATTCTCATCCCGTTTCTCCAAAAGGAATTTCTCGCCATTTGAATCAGGCTCATCAATTCCAAAGCTTCCGCATGCAATTTCGGAATCCTCGTCATATCTGAAAAAATCCATATCGGAAGAATCCGGAACGACCCTGGGAATATAGACTTTTTTCCCGTCCTTCAAGGCGTTCTCCATTACGAAAGAAAGATCGACTTCATCAAAAAGGGCCATGTAGGCAAGAACGCAGTTACATTCCCTGTATGCTTTTGTGGCAAGCAGCTTTTTGCAAATCCTTTCTGATTCAGCTGGAAGCGTGGATTTTGCTTCTTTAAGGCTCACCTTTATCTGGGTTCGCAGTTCATTTTTTGTCATCATCTTTCCTCTTAAAACCGACTCTGTAACAACAGAATCATTATACAGCGAAAACACCATGATATCCGAAATTTCATTGAAATTTTAATGCAACGGCACAATTTCTTTTATTGACATTATACCTACCGTTCGGTATATTAAAACCCATGGAACAGGATGAAGGAAGAAAATCACAGATTTTGAATATCGCAATGAATCTGTTTGCGCAGAAAGGATACGATGGAGTTGGAGTCCAGGAAATCTGCCAGCAGGCGGAAATCACAAAGCCAACCTTGTATTATTATTTTGGAAGCAAGGCTGGAATTCTGGAAGAGATCGCGTCAACCTATGGAAACAGATTCTGCCAGCTTATAGAAAATGCCGCGGAATACGAACATGACTTCACTAAATCAATAACCCGCCTGTATCAGGACACGATCAAATTCGCCAGTGAGAATACAGTTTTTTTCAGGCTTCACAATTCCTTGATCAATGCACCGGAGAACAGCGAGGCCAAATCGATCTATACAAAGGTGACAGAGCAAATCAAAAACACAATCCGCCATTTCTTTGAGCTTTCGTGCCAGGAACTGGGAAACATGAGGGGCAAGGAAATCCTTTATGCCACCTTGTTCACAAACAGCCTTTTTTCAGTTTCCATGGCAGTTCTGGCAAAGGAAATCGAAGCGGACGACCAGATCATCTATCAGCTCGTCCATTCCTTCATGTACGGAATCGTAAGTTAATTCGCGGAGAATCAAAAAATGAATGCAATTTTCTCAGATAAATTCTTTTATCACATATATCCTCTGGGGATGGGGAACTGTCCTCGTCATAATGACTACCAATGTCCACCCGGTAATTTTTTTGAAATTCTAACACCGGAACTGGACAGAATCCATGAGCTTGGAGTGAACGCTCTTTATATCGGACCGATATTTGAATCCACTTCCCACGGATATGATACGCTGGATTATTTTTACGTTGACCGCCGTCTTGGGAACAATGAGAAATTCAAGGATTTCTGCAGGGAATGCCACAACCGGGGAATTTCCGTGATTCTTGATGCGGTCTTCAATCACACCGGGCGGGAATTTTTTGCCTTCAAGGATCTCATAAAGAATGGCACGAATTCATCCTACAAGGACTGGTACCTGAACATAAACTTCGATGGAAGAAGCTGTTTTGGAGACAATTTCGACTATGACGGATGGGCCGGCTGCAAAGATCTGGTAAAACTCAATGGCGAGAATCCAGCGGTACAGGATCATCTTTTTTCAGCGGTCAAATTCTGGATCGAGGAATTTGGGATAGATGGACTTAGGCTTGATGCGGCGGATGTGCTTTCGCCAGTTTTCATGGACAGGCTTTCTTCTTTCTGCAAATCCATCAAAGATGACTTTTGGCTTATGGGAGAAGTTGTAAATGGTGACTACAACAATTGGGCAAAACCAGGCCGCCTTGATTCAGTCACCAACTACCAGATTTACAAAGGAATCTGGTCCAGCATCAACGACAAAAATCTTTTTGAGCTTTCCTACAATCTGAATAGAGAATTCGGGCCAAATGGTATTTACCGTTATTCGCCTCTTTATAATTTTGTGGACAATCATGATGTAAACAGGATCGGATCGACATTGAAGGATTGCTGCTCTCTCCATCTGCTTTATGGAATTCTTTTTACGATTCCAGGAATTCCATCAATCTATTACGGAAGCGAACTCGGAATCAAAGGCTGCCGTGGACAATGGGATGACTTCCAGCTCCGTCCAGCCCTGCCGCCATTTGTTGAAAGACTGGAGGATTTTTGCCGTCCTGATGTGGATTCAACGGCACTGGTCGATTCAATCAAAAGATTCGCAAAAATCCGTCAGGAAAATTCCGTCCTTCAGAAAGGCGATTACAGGGAAATTTCAGTCTCAAACCAACAGTTTGCCTTTTCTCGCCAATACGAAGGACAGGAAATCATCGTCTGCATAAACATCGATTCCAATGACGCAAAAATGGATCTTCATGCAAGCAATCAACTGGACAAAAACGGAATCTACACAGATTTGTTGAACGGTGGAGAATTCAAATCCTCAACTCTTTCTTCTCTGGAAATCCCATCAAAGTGGCTGAGGATCTTGAAGAGAATCTGATGAAATCATCTCTTTTCTTGAAGGTATCTCTTCTGTTTTGTTTTTATACATTCCAAGATAATTCTCGAAATCCTGTTCTTTCAATGGTTTAGAAAAATGATACCCTTGGATAATATCACATGTAGCAGATTTCAATATATTTAACTGCTCTGGATTCTCAACACCTTCGGCCACTACATTTAACCCTAAATTGTGAGCAATATTGATCATGCCAGCAACTATGATGTCATTTTCAACAACAGCATCAATTAAACTCTTGTCCAGTTTAATAACATCTAAAGGAAATTTATGCAAAGCTCCTAATGAAGAATAACCAGTACCAAAATCATCCATCTCAATTTTAAAATCAGCCTGTTGTGTTTTTTTGAGTTTCTTGATAAGAGATTCAATATCAACACCACATTTCGATTCGGTAACTTCAAAATGAATATATTTACGTTCTATTCCAGAAGCATTCACGATTTGAATTTGTTTATCCAAAATCTGGTCATCAGAATAATCCTGGCGGGAAAAATTAACAGAAATCGGAACTATATCCAATCCTTTTGCTTTCCAGCTAACTAAGTCTTCACAAACCTTTTCAAGAACATACAAATCAAGTTCTTTTATAAAACCATTTTTCTCAAAAAGAGGAATAAAATCATCTGGAGATATCATTCCCGCACCTGGAAGATCCCATCGAACAAGAGCTTCAGCCCCAGCAAGGTTTCCATTTTTTGCTACATGTTTAGGCTGGTAGTATACTTTGAAATCACCATTCTTGAGGCTTTTCTCCATAGATCCTTCAAGCAGTGTTTGCTTTTTCTCTTTTTGTATCAACTCATCATCAAAATAGGCATAATCAACATCATATCTATCTTTTATATTATTTATTGCCTTGAATGCCCTTGCACAATTAACAACCAGTCTGTTACTAGTATCAATTGGAGCGTAAACACCCATTTTTATTTTTTGATTTGGGATAGGAGCAGAACTGTTTAATATACGTTGTGGATAATGTACAAAATTTCTTATTTTTTTATTAGAATATTCGAACAATACAACAAACTGATCGCCTCCATAACAACATATAAATGGTTCATCCTTAAATAATTCTTTCAGCCTTTCTGCTACATGCTTTAAAAGGTTGTTACATTTCTGTTCACCATATAATACATTGGCAGTTCTGAAGTTATAAATATTGAAGGCCAGGATACCATATTTCTTTAGCTTGTTTTTGTTCAGCAAATCGCTTGCTTGCATTAAAAAACTGTCTTTGTTTAAAAGACCAGTAACTTCATCATGGAAGACATTTGGAAATACTTCGGCTACTAACTCATAATTCTTTTTAATAAATTCTACTTTTTTTTCTTTTTTTTTCATTTTTTCACCACTTTTTTCTTAGATTTATTTAATATCCAGAATTATATCCCATAAGAATAAGATTACCAACATCTTCTATAAAATTTTTCACGATTCCATTCTCCCCAAATCACAAAAATTTCCATCATCCTCCTCGCCGACAAGTATTGACCAATGCTTTGTTTCTACATCACAATTGGCTAGCAGAGAGATAAAAATTGAGGTAAACATGATTACACAACCAGTAAATCCAAATGCGCAGCCAGAAGTAAAGAAGCTTCTTGAATATTTTAACAGCATTGAGGGAAAATCAATTTTAACGGGACAACATACACAAACCCAAAAGCAGGAAGAACTTTTATTGATCCAGAAGGAGACGGGAAAACTGCCCGCCATCTGTGGGTTTGAACTGTTATCATATTCACCAAACATAAATTTGGAAGGTGCCAGCGAATCCTGCATCACCGAAGTAACTGAAAACCGTGACACCTTAAAGCTTGCCATGGATTGGGCGGAAAAAGGTGGAATCCTGACTTTTACCTGGCATTGGTTTTCTCCTGTTGGCGGCAACGATAAATCATTTTATACAGAACATACTGATTTTGATGCCAGCCTGGCACTTAAAGATGGAACAGTCGAAAACAAAGCATTTAAAAGCGACTTGGATGTCATCGCTGGAATTCTTGAACCTTTCTGTGAAAAACATATTCCTATTCTTTGGAGACCTTTCCATGAATGCGAAGGCGGATGGTTCTGGTGGGGCGCAAAAGGAATGGATGTCGCCCGGGAACTTTATCGCTTCATGTTCAAATATTATACACAGCATCATCATTTGGATAATCTGATTTGGGTCTGGAACAATCCAAGACCAGAAGGTTATGTTGGTGATGAATATTGTGACATCATTTCAAGAGACCAGTATCCGGAACCACACAAGCATGGTTCTTTTGATGACAGATACAAAGAATTGAAGGCTATAACAAAGATGGACAAAGGCGCCGCTATTGCTGAAACCGGGGTCATTCCTGGTGGAGATGCCTTAAAGCAGGACAAGACTCCATGGCTTTGGTTCATGACCTGGAGCAAGGATTTCTGCCTTACTGAAAATCACAACAGTTTTGATGCGTTAAGGGAACTGTATAGCAGCGACAATGCAATCACCTTGGATAAATTGCCCCTGCTAAGACAGTAACCCCTGATATTCGCAGTTAAATTTCGGGTTGTCTTGAAGCTTAAAGCTCCTGAATTCCAAGTCTTTTCTGGACATATCTGATGCTGGCGATGTATTCCTCGTCAGTGTTCAGATGTTCGATGATCATTGGCATTTCTGGATTTTCTTTTGTTGCAAGCTCCGCAAAAAGATTGATATCCAAGGAACCTTCGCCACATGCACATTCCTGAAGCTGGAATGTATATTCTTCCTTCAGACGGATATCCTTGAGATGGCAGCTTAGAATCTTTCCATGAAGCTTATCAAAACATTCACGCAAGAAATCATCATTGAAGAAATATCGCTGTGGACTTGTAATCATATTGACAACATCAAGATGAGCGGCAAACTGAGGACGATTCACATCCTTCATAAGCTTTAGATACTCATCTGGACCTGTAGGAACCATCCAAGGCATAGATTCAATAGAATACTTGGCATTCTTTGGTTCTGCCCTATCTATGATCTCCTGAATCATGCTTACGATTTCATCCCAAGTTTTGCGGCTGAAATTTTCCCTGTAACCGCCATCCCAGCGAAGTCCATGAGGTGTTCCAGCAACATTCACAGCACAAAGGGCACCAATCTCATCAGCCATCTTAAGCTGGCCTACAGCAAAATCAATCCATTTTTTTCGTTCTGCAGGATCTGCCGCAAGAGTATTTCTCCATACCCCTACTTCCGCGATCTTCAGACCTGCTTTATCTGCGGCATTCTTATATGCCATGTACTTCTCTCGCCCCTGATCGAAAGTCACAGGAAAATTAACACACTTCAATCCAAGTACCACATGCTTTTCAGCCCAATCCTCTGGAGACTGATGATTTAGACAAGATGATATTCCAAGAATCATAAATATTCCTTAAATCTAGAAATTGCGTTTATGGATTACGGTCGGATCCATTTCTGAAAGGGATTTTACGCCAGTTCGGGACATAACACCTGCAAGCTCGTTGTTCATCTCAACAATACGTGCAGCAACCTTGTCAGGACCTTCCTTTAGAAGAGGCATCAAATGTCTGCCTACAGAAACAGCTGTCGCTCCAAGCGCCAAAGCCTTATATGCGTCCATTCCGCTTTCAATTCCACAATCAACAAAAACTGGAATTTCGTTTGAAACCGCAGAAAGGATCTCAGGCAAAACAAATAAAGGAGGAACTGAATAAGCCATCATGTTGTGATGATGAGAGATCACAATTCCCGCACACCCTGCCTTCAGACATTTTACGGCATCCTTTGCGCTCTGAACTCCCTTTACGACAAATGAAATCTTTGCGGCCTGCACAAATTCAGCCAATTCCTCTGTTGATTTTGCTTTCATAGGAAGTCCAAGAACATTGTCATAACCGCCTTTGCCGTTGAATGAATGATCTATATCCATTCCAACCGCAAAACAGCCGGCACCAACTGCATGTTCAATCTTTCTAAAGACTTCAGCATTATCTTCATGAGGTTTTATGATTTTGATTGTCTTGGCTCCTGTAGAAATGATGTCCTCAAGCTCTTCATCTTCACCCATTCCAACCCAATGAACCGCATTTGCCTGTTTTGCGGCCTGTGCGTAGATTTTCATTCCATCAGGGGCAGTGTTTCCAAGATGAGATAAAGCTGCTGTCATGATTGGAGTGTCAAAGGTTTCTCCAAAAAGTTCCATTTTAGTACAAGGCAGGGCGCTGTCGAGATAGCGTGTCTCCAAAAGAAGGGAATCAAAATATTCCCGTGTGATCTTATCTGAATTTGATGAATATTCCATGATTTTAATTATAACCTTAGTTTTCACTTTTTATTGAAGAAAATTAGCGGGAAATTGTATAATCACACTGCCGGAGTTTTTATGGACACAGAATCAAAACAGTTTTATAAATCCCTTTTCCATGTTGTTGGACCGATCGCAGTCCAGAACCTCATAACTGCAGCCGTAAGCTCAGCTGACGTAATCATGCTGGGTTATGTAGGACAGACAGCAATCGCCGCATCTTCACTCGCAGGGCAGATCATGTTCATTATGGTGATGGTTGCCACAGGCCTTTCTTCCGGTCTTGTAATGCTTGCAGCCCAATATTGGGGAAAGAAGGACTACGAATCCATAATGACTCTCCATGGAATCGCATTAAGAATATCTGCGATATTTGGTTTGATTTTTTCCATCGCCGCAGCCTTTTTCCCTCAGCTCCTGATGAAAATCTTCACTGCCGATGAAAGCCTGATTCAGACCGGTTCACAATATCTTCGGGCAGTAAGCCTTTCTTATGTATGTTTCTCAATCTCCCAGGTATTCCAGGCCGGCTTAAAGAGCATTGAACGAGTAAAGATCGTAACGATTATGACCACCACCGCCTTGCTTCTGAACATCTGTCTGAATGCGGTATTCATCTTTGGTCTTTTCGGATGTCCAAAAATGGGAATTGTTGGAGTTGGAATCGCAACCACAATCTCAAGAATCATAGAGATGGTTTTCTGTATTGTTTATGCCGCCAGACAGAAGGATGTAAAATTCACCTTAATGAATCTTTTCCGATTCAATAAGATTCTCAACAAGGATTTCATCAAATTCTCGCTTCCAGCCTTGGGAAATGAGCTTGTCTGGGGAACCGGATGGGCAATGTATTCCGTGATTCTCGGTCACATGGGTGAAGACATAGTTGCGGCAAATTCTGTAGTTTCTGTTGTTCGCCAGCTTTGTACCATCCTTTGTTTTGGAATGGCTTATGGTGGAGCAGTTGTTCTTGGAAAAACCATGGGATCTGGTGACCTGGAGCTTGCGGAACGAAATTCAAAAAGGCTTCTTAAAAGCACGACATTTGCCGGTCTTGGAGCCAGCCTTCTGATTCTCTGCTTTATACCTGTACTTCCATATTTCGCAGCTCTTACTCCAACCGCAAGTCATTACAGAAACGTTCTTGTTATCATAAATGCCTTCTCCATTTTTGGTGCCGCAGTAAACACCTGCTTTATCTGTGGCCTTTTCAGGGCAGGTGGAGATGCAAAATTTGGATTCATAATGGATATAATCAGCATGTGGGTTGTTTCCGTTCCTCTTGGACTTTTTGTAGCTTTTGTCCTGAAGCTTCCACCTCTTGGAGTTTATCTGATTCTTTATCTCGATGAATTTGAAAAGATGCCTGCCATCATCATCCATTATCTAAAAAAGAAATGGCTTAAAAACATCACAAGAGACAATCTTCAGTAGACTTTTTATTGGGAAACATTAGAATATAGCTATGAAAAAGATTATCTGTTTATCCATCATCTCATTATTATCTGCGGCAGTTTTTGCAAAGCCAACAATTCAAACCTTCAAGCTTAACGGTGAAAACGTAAAGGTTCAGGTTGAATTGTCAAACTACACTGAATATGACAAGAACGGCAACATCATCCATACGCTCACTTCCATGGGCAGTGAATTCTGGTGGAAGTATGATTCTGATGGCAACGTCATTTCCTACAAACACAAGCTTACAAAGAATGATGTGAAGGATACAAAATATACATACGAAAACGGACTCAAGGTTTATTCCAAGGATTCCAGCGGAAAAGAGACCTGGTTCGAGTATGACGAGAACAGAAATCTGATTCACACAATCGATTCCTTTGATTTCGAGCAGTGGTACGAATATGATGAGAACAACAACAGAACCCGCTTCAGAAATTCAAACGGATCAGAGACCTGGTATGAATATAATTCAGAAGGAAGACTCGTAAACTCAAATACCATCGACCAGTCACAGGCAGCCGACACCGAACGCTACCTGAATGACTATGACGATAACGGCAACATCATCCATACAAAATACGATGACGGTTTTGAATGCTGGTACAAATATACCTTCTGGGACAACGGAAAAATCAAAAAAGTAACCACCTACACCCAGGTGGAATAGCCGTAAAAATTCTTAAAAATTTATTCTCAAAATTCCTCGAAATTCGGGTATTTTCTATTGAAAATTTAGGCAATACTTGGTAAATTCATATTCAGCAAGACACTATATATAGTGTACATTAAATGAAAAAATAATATAAAAACACTATTGACAATTAGTTAAAAGTGTGTTTTAAAAAATGGTGGGATATAAAAAATGAAGATCATCAAAAGAAACGGTGAAGAAGCCATCTTCGACGTCCAGAAAATAGTTAATGCCATTGAAAAAGCAAACAACGCTGTTCCAGAGGTTGATCGCATCTCTGAGGCTTACATCCAGGCAGTATCATCAAAAGTAAAGGATGCCTGTTATGCAAGCAAGGTACAGCTTAACGTTGAGGCAATCCAGGACTTGGTAGAAACTGAATTGATGCGCATCGGTGCGTTCCAGATCGCTCGTTCATACATCACATACCGTTATCGCCATGCTTTGATGCGTAAATCAAATTCAACAGACCAGCAGATCCTCTCTTTGCTTGAATGCACAAACGAAGAAGTTAAGCAGGAAAATTCCAACAAGAATCCAACTGTGGTGTCTGTTCAGCGTGATTACATGGCAGGTGAAGTTTCAAAGGATATCACACGCCGTTTCCTTTTGGATGAAGACATCGTTCAGGCCCACAATGAAGGTATCATTCATTTCCATGACGCAGATTATTTCGCACAGCATATGCACAACTGTGACCTCGTGAATCTTGAGGACATGCTCCAGAACGGAACAGTAATCAGCGGAACAAAGATCGATACTCCTCATTCCTTCTCAACAGCATGTAACATTGCAACACAGATAATCGCACAGGTTGCTTCAAGCCAATATGGCGGACAGTCAATCTCCTTGACACACCTGGCTCCATTTGTTGACGTAAGCCGCAAGAAGCTCATCAAGGAATTGAATCAGACAATCGAAGAAACAGGTGTCACATTCACAAAAGAACAGTTCGACAAAATCGTTGAACGCCGCCTTGCAGAAGAAATCACCCGTGGTGTACAGATCATCCAGTATCAGGTTGTCACACTCATGACAACAAACGGACAGTCTCCATTCATCACAGTGTTCATGTATCTGAATGAAGCCCGCAACGAACAGGAAAAGGCTGATCTGGCTCTCATCATTGAGGAAGTTCTCAAACAGCGTACAAAGGGCGTTCGCAACGAAGCAGGTTTCTGGGTTACTCCAGCATTCCCTAAGCTCATCTATGTTTTGGAAGAAGACAACATCAACGAAGACCAGAAATATTTCTATCTTACAGAACTTGCAGCAAAATGTACTGCTAAACGCCTTGTTCCAGATTACATCAGCGAAAAGAAAATGAAGGAAATCAAGGAAGGCAGCTGTTTCCCTTGTATGGGATGCCGTTCATTCCTTTCTGTATACCGTGATGAGACAGGAAAGCCTAAATTCTATGGCCGCTTCAATCAGGGTGTCGTAACATTGAATCTTGTTGACATAGCATGTTCAAGCGGCAAAGACATGGAAAAATTCTGGCAGATCTTCAATGACCGCCTTGACTTGTGTTACCGTGCACTTATGATCCGCCACAAGAGACTTTTGGGAACTCCAAGTGATGTCGCTCCAATCCTCTGGCAGAACGGTGCCATCGCCCGTCTCAAGAAGGGAGAAAAAATCGACAAGCTTCTCTTCAACGGATATTCAACAATTTCTTTGGGATATGCAGGTCTTTGCGAATGCGTTCGCTACATGACAGGCCGTCCACATACAGATCCACAGGCAACTCCATTCGCTCTGGATATTATGAAACGCCTTAATGATGCTTGTGACAAATGGAAGGAAGAGACAACAATCGCATTCTCTGTTTACGGAACTCCACTTGAATCGACAACATACAAATTCGCAAAATGCCTTAAACAGCGTTTTGGTGTCATACCAGGCGTTACAGATAAAAACTACATCACAAACAGCTATCATGTGCATGTAACTGAAAACATCGATGCATTCTCAAAGCTTACATTCGAAAGCCAGTTCCAGAAATTGAGTCCTGGTGGAGCAATCAGCTATGTTGAAGTTCCAAACATGCAGCAGAACATTCCAGCTGTCATCGCAGTATTGAAGCATATCTACGACAACATCATGTACGCAGAGCTCAACACTAAATCTGACTGCTGCCAGAAATGTGGATTTACCGGCGAGATTCAGGTTGTGGAAGACAACGACGGAAAACTCATCTGGAAATGTCCTCAGTGCGGAAACACAGATCAGTCAATGATGAATGTCGCAAGAAGAACTTGCGGATATATCGGAACCAACTTCTGGAATCAGGGAAGAACGGAAGAAATCAAGGAAAGAGTACTTCACCTCTAACCTTTGTAGTTTCATTGCAGAATCCTCGGAATGGCTTTCCGGGGATTTTTTTTGGAGAATTTATGTATTACGGTGCCATAAAGAATTTTGATGTTGCCAACGGACTTGGAGTTCGCGTATCTCTTTTTGTCAGCGGCTGCAGAAACTGCTGTCCGGGATGTTTCCAGCCTCAAACCTGGGATTTCAAATTTGGAAGCGAATTCACATCCGACACCGAAAACGAGATAATCAAGCTTATGGAACCTGCGTCAATCTCCGGTTTTTCTCTGCTTGGCGGCGAACCATTTGAGGAAGAAAACCAGGAGGTTCTCGCGCCATTTCTTGAGAAGCTGAAATCAATCTATCCAAGCAAAGATATCTGGTGCTGGACCGGCTATGTGCTGGAAAAAGATCTGATGGAAGGCGGCAGGAAACGCACTGAATTTACGGATCGCATGCTTAAATGCATAGACACTCTGGTTGACGGTCCTTTCATCCAGGAAAAGCGCAACCTCATGCTGGAATTCCGCGGATCGGAAAACCAGAGAATCATAAAACTTAATCAGAGATAGGCTGGAATCCCAGTTCGCTAGCTGTTGTATTTCTCGTAGTCTCTTGGAGACCATCCCCAGCTTGTCCAATGATGGCAGGTTTCATTGAACAGCTTGAACAGACTGCCAAAACGCTCCGCAACAGAATCATCCATGCCAGAAAGCAGGAAATCCTTTTCATTCAGAATTTTCACAACCTGGGTCAAAGGATATCCGGCCTTGGTGTAGAAACAGATGTGGAAAAGAACTTCCTCCAAGGAAACCTTGCCTTTATAGTAGATTTTCAGGAAGGACTTCAGATTCTCGTAATCATCGTTGTTGTATTCATACTCAAATTCATTGTAGAAATTCGAACAGAAAGTCTTGTCCTCATCCATCATCTTGAGCATCACATCTATCTGAGTGCCAGAAGGGATGAAGCGGGGTTTATTCTCCCGTTCCTTTTTAAGGTATTCATAAAGCTCATCAAAAATCGAAGGGTTCACAAGCTCCTTGTTATAATAGTCAGCGATTCCATCTGTGAATGAAGAAACCTCCATCAGGTCACCGCAAAGCTCCTCTGTGATTTTTCTGTTTGGATACTGCTGATTCCAGACAGCCTCCATTATCTTGGCGGGAACGATTCCATACAGAGACACAAGGATCTCTGCGATCTGTGAGAAACGCGAATAGATTCCGAATTTATTTCTTCCGTCATTGCCGAGATTTTCCGAAACAAATTCCATGCAGAGCTCCACCGGCATAACAAGGTGATCGTAGTCATCCTCATCTACAAAATGGAACATCAATCCAAACTGCACGAATTCCTCAATGGTTCCCTGCAGCTTTTTTGTATACTCATCTTCGATTTCCGAAAAGATCTGGTCCTCGACGACTGCTTCCGGGCTTTCTGGCATATATTCAAGATATGCCATGCCAACATCCTCGCTCTTAAGCTTGAAATAATAATCGCACAGATTCAATATGCGGTCGCTCAGGAATTCAACAATCTGGTCTTCGCTTTCAAAAACCTCGTAATCGAAACTGTAGTTGTCGACAAGAGTATTCAGCTGTTCCCGCGACATCATTCCAAGACATTCTTTCAGGTTTGCGGCAGGTTCATTGTTGATTGTATAAAAAGATTTATTTATTGGTGGAAAAACGTTCATATTAACCTCAGGACTATCCTAGCCCAATTTGTGGAACTGGATTTTATTCTTGTACATCATTTCATCAACTTCTTCAATGGCATCGAGCAATGTCGCCTTTTCTCCGGATTTAAAGAATTTAAGACCGGTGCTCACAGTCAGATTATAAGGCAACGACATCTTCTCTGCCCTCTTGGCAAGGTCATCCTTAATCCTTTCGCAAAGATCGAGCTTTCCTTCACGCTGACGAGATCCGACAATCACAAATTCATCTCCGCCAAAACGAATTGCGAGAAAATCCTTTGGCAAGGTTTCGCTGATTGATTCCGCAACAGTCTTGATCGCAAGGTCCCCATGGAGATGGCCAAATTTATCATTTATGATCTTCATGTTGTTGATGTCAACAAAGGCTATCACAGTCTTCTTGCCGCCCTGATTGTTTTCTTCAAAGAATTTGGAAGCGATCATATCAAGTCCAGTGCGATTCAAGAGTCCCGAAAGTGAATCCTTCACCGAAAGCTCCCTGAGCTGTTCGCTGATCAAACGGTATTCTACTGTCTGACGGAATTTCTCAATACAGGTTCCAAAGTTTCGTGTCCAGTTATAGGCGCTCTTGTTGTCGAGAAGATGGGTGAAATTCTTTGAGACATAATATCCGTGAAGATATTTTCTGTTGAAAATCGGAAGGAAAAGATAAATCGTGCTGTTCTTTTCTTTCATGTTTGCTGGGATCAATTCCCTTGTATTGAGAATGTCACCGCCAGCGACAGATTTTCCATCCTGAAGATTCACGACAATCCTCATTTTTTCGCCATAGGTGGTGCTTTCTGGAAGGCTTGAATCCACATCAATAAGATTCTGGATCACCTCATCCTTTATAAGAATAGCAAAATCTGAACCTTCAGAAGTATGACGGCGCTCAAAATAATTCTGCAATGCGCTCTTCATCTTCACGACAGTCTGATTCTGGATAAAGATGTCTTCCATATGACGAAGCTGGCTCGCAAAACGCTGGACATCATCAATTCCATGGAAATATCCCTGGCTGTATTTTATCTGCTCCACTCGGATATCAGAAATGCATCCACAGCTCTGTCGGTATTTCTCTTCCGCCTTGATGTTTACAGTCACCAGCTCCTTCTGTTTTTTAAGAAGCAGATCCACCGCGGTTTCCGCCAGCAGTTCGGCGCGAATATTTACGGTAGATATTGAAGGAATTACATTTTTGGCATAGGAGATATCATCAAAACCTATGACCACAAGTTCTTCAGGAACAGAAATTCCAAGCTGAAGCGCAGCTTTTGTCGTTGCCATTGCAGCCCAATCGTTCACGCAGACAATTGCCTGTGGGATTTTCTTTGATGTAAGAATCTCATTTGCCTTCTTATAGGCAAAGTCATAAGACCAGTCACCGTGGAGATAGACATCCTTGTCATTCACCGGAATCCCATTCTCTTCCAAAGCTTCCTTGTATGCCCTGAAATTCGAGTCTGCGCCTGCATTCCCGTCCGGACCACCAATATAGGCGAAATCAGTAAGATAATGCTGTTTTATCAGATGGACAATCATATTCTTATATGAATCATGGTTGTCGCTGTTCACAAAATGGAGACCTTCCAAAGGCTGACAGAGAGAAACCGCAGGAACGCCTGATTCCACAATACGTTTCCTTTCGTGCTCAACCCGTTCCTCATCATTAAAAAGATTAGGCATGATGATGACGCCATCAAAATCCTTGTAATCAATGAGATCAAAAACCGCGAAACTTGTGATGTTGTTTTCCCCGCTCGGTTCATTGAACTTATAGCAGGTAAAAATGTATATATCAATGTTCCGTTTCTCCATTGATTTTTTTAGGCCTTCAATGACACAGTTCAGGTAATCAATGGACCATCCGGAAGTCAATACCGCAATCTTCTTTTTCATAGCTCAGTTCCTATTCATCAAGCCATTGGCTTAAAAGTTTTGCCACAGCGTCTGGATTCTCCTTGACAATCTCAGTGATGTCATCCGACTGTATCTTCTTAACATAAGTATTTTTAAGCTGATCTTTTGGGATAGGTGTGAAAATTCCTTTTCTTCTTCCGTAATTGATTGCTTCTGCAAGGACCGCCTGTTCCCTGTAGATTTCCTCTACGTTTTTTGGTTCCGTCTGAAGATATGGCTTGAAATTTTCCATAGCGCGACGGATCTTCTCCATCTCTTCTGTGGTGAGTTTTAAATACTTGCAGAGTTCCCCATAATTGTCATTCAAGAGAGGTCCAAGCTCAGCCATCAGGATTGCGGCCTTCTGGACTCCAGTCAATTCTTCTGCGGTAGTCTTTATGAATTTTTCCATATATTTTCCCTCACTTCACCCAAAACAAGATTATTTTGCCTTTACCTCAAACGGAGTCTCTGCGCCGTCCTCAAATGCCTTCAACGCCTTGAAATTGCTGCCAACCATATTTTCCACTGCCTGAACGGTATAGAAGGCTGTGTGTGGAGTCAGGAGAACATTTGGGAAAGACCTCAGGATTGCCATCTGACGATTCTTGATTGGATCTCCCGTCCTGTTGATGTAATAAAGGTTTGCCTCATCCTCAAGGACATCAAGACTTGCGGCACCGACCTTTCCGCTTTCAATTGCATCGATCAAATCGTCGGCATCGATCAGCTTTCCTCGTGATGTATTAACAACTATCACGCCATCCTTCATCTTATCAAAAGCGGCTTTGTTCAACAGATGATGATTCTCTTCAGTCGCATTTGTATGAAGAGAGATGATATCCGACTCACGGCACAATGTATCAAAATCCACGTATTCAGCCAAAGCCTCAACTTCCGGATTCCTGTAAGGATCACAGCACAGAAGCCGGCAGCCAAAAGTAGAAAGATGCTTTATCACAGTAGAACCTATCTTTCCAGTCCCGATAATTCCCACTGTTGAATATGAAATATCAAGACCAATTTTTCCTTTCAGCGTATAATCCTGGACTTCCGAACGTTTAATAAGATGAGGAAGCTTCCTTGCGCATGCCATCATCATCATGATCGCGTAGTTGGCGACTCCCTGTGGAGGATAGGTTGCAATCCCGATGCGAATTCCAAGCTCAGCGGCATGCTTCAGATCAAAGTGGTCAAATCCAACAGAACGGGTGACAATATATTTAATTCCCAGCGCATGAAAAGCATCCAGAACAGGAGCGCTCATATCGCAAGGCGTGATGCTGATCGCGTCATAACCCTTAGCCTTTTCATAATTTGCGGGAGATGGATATTCAGGCGTCCAGTCATATTCAAAATTGAATTCCCTGTTGATTTTTTCAGCCAGCGGCACCTCATCAAAATCACGCATGCAATAAAAAAAGACTTTCATTTCTTACCTTTTCAAATATAGTCAGTTAAAAAAAATAGAATCGCAGAAATCTGCAATTCTATTATAAGCGAAAATTCTATAGTTTTAAAACAAAACTTTATTGACTTCTGACTATATGACGAAAAAATTTAGTTTTCTGTAGAATTTGTTCCTGCAGGAGCCGATTCAACAACTGGCTGAGGTCCAATTTCCGACGGCTTATTTTTTCCCATAAACGCACGCTTAAGCAAAATAGGAACCAGCATGGAAGAAACAATAATGAGAAGTATAACTGCCGTAAAATATTTTGGGTCAATGAGCCCTGTAGAAAGTCCTTTTGTAGCCACGATCAACGCAACCTCACCACGAACCATCATACCAAGACCAATCTGGTAGCTTTCCTTCCAAGAAAAACCTAAAGCTTTAGATATTCCACCACAACCGATAATCTTTGAGATACAGCCGATGATCACGAATGCGATCGCAAACCACAGAAGATCGATCGACATTCCAGAAAGGTCAGTCTTGAGACCGATGCCGGCAAAGAACACTGGGCTGAAGAACATGTATGAGTTGATGTCAATCTTTGATTCAAGATATGAAGCATCGTGAAGATTGCAGAGAACAATACCCGCAATATAGGCACCTGTGATGTCTGCAATTCCAAAGAATTTTTCTGCGCAGTATGCAAAAATCAAGGCAACACCCAAAGCATAGATTGGAATTCTGTGGGATCTTGGATGGCGTCTGTCATACCATTTAAAGAGCTTGTAAACAATGAATCCAACAACAAGAGCGCAGACAAAGAAAAGAATTGTCTTAAGGATGATTCCAAGGTATCCGCCTTTTCCGGAAGAAACACCAAGAACAATTGTAAGGACGATAATGCCAAAAACATCATCGATAATCGCAGAACTGATGATGGTCTGGCCAACATCCGTCTTGATCTTTCCAAATTCCTTCAAAACGGCAACTGAGATGCTTACAGAAGTCGCAGTGAGGATTGTTCCGATGAACACGCATTTAAAGAATTCCAAGGAACCAAAAGAATGGAAGCCCCAGAAACAGCAGGCCATGATTGTTCCCATGATCAAAGGAACCAAAACACCAAAAGCTGCGATAACAGTAGACTTCACACCAGATTTTATCAAAGACTTAAGATTGGTGCTCAATCCCGCTGAGAACATGATAAGGATAACCCCAATCTCTGACATGTAGGAAATAAACTGATTTGCTTCGTTGTAGATGATGTTCGAATCAGTTCCGCCGTAATTATGGAACCATGGAATAAAACGAAGTAAAAGACCAGCAACGATCATTCCAGCAACCTCTGGAATGCCAATCTTTCTTGCAAGAATACCAAAGTATTTTGCGACAATTACAATAAGTCCAACAGAAAGTAAAATTTGAAGAATAACTTCTGTATTTTGAAGCGAACTCATTTTACAGGCCTCTTTTTATATGAATGTTGATGAGAAACAATTATATTATTTTTACTATTAATTACAATAGAAATACAATGAAACCATTGGAAATCCTTTGAAATCCATGCAATAATTAGGAAGGAGTTGAAGATATTGCAGATCACAGGTTTTGCATAACTACATTAAATAATGTAGAATCTAAATATAGTGCATTTATAACATTGTGTTATATCTTCAGATTTAAAAATTTGTGTTTTACGAAAAGTCATTATGTTTTATAGCTTAAACAGGACACAGGTGAAAAATGGGACACTCTAAGAACAGACAGCCTATCGAGACAATCATGGAAATGGCAAAACAGGCTTTTCCAGAAAGAGAATTCGTTGAATGCAAAGAAATCGACAGCGGATTTTTCAATGCCATCTATAAAATCACTTTTTCGGATGATTTCCAGTCGATTCTGAAAATTGAAACAGACGACAGATCCTGTCTTATGAAAAACGAAGTTGAGATGATGGAGGCTGAGGTTTCCGCACTTTCACTCCTCAAGGACAAGCTGACCGTCAAAGTTCCAGAAGTATACTATTTTGACGGCAGCCGGAAAATCTGTTCCGGCAAATACTTCTTCATGGAATTTCTCGAAGGCCAGAGATATTCCGACATAAAAGACACACTCCCAAAAGAGACAAAAGAAAAAATCGACTATAAGATTGGAAAGCTGGTAAAGGAAATCGCGGAAATCCAGAATCCAGTATACAAAACCCTGGGTGGCTCCGAGACTTTCGAGACCCTGTTCGATTTCACATCATTCCTTCTCGGCAATGTGGTTTCTGACGCGGAATCAAAGAAAATGGATTTCTTCATCTCAAAGGAAGAACTTTTCGAGCTTCTCGAGAAAGACAGAAGATGCTTCGACTGCAATGTAACACCATCGCTTGTCCACTATGATCTATGGGAAGGAAACATTTTCATTCAGAACGACGAAATTACAGGAATCATCGACCTGGAACGGGCATTGTTCGGCGATCCCCTCATGGAAGACCGTTTCCGTCTCCAGAAATACACACTTTCCTTCTTTGACGGATACGGGCAGAGCCAGTTCAATTATAAAGAAACCCGCAGACTCCTCTGGTACGACATCATCCTTTATCTTTCAATGATGCTGGAAGGAAGTTTCCGCGGGTACGAAGATTCCTCAATCTACGACTACTCAAGTCCATTGCTCCAGCAGGCAATCACCATGCTGAAGATTCAACCTTTCTAGATTTTCATGACGCTTTCAAATGCAGGCTTTGGCTCACCTTTCACACCAAACAGGAGAGGTGCGTCCATTCTGCCAGGAACAGGAAAGTGATTCTTCCAGCTGAAAGCATCTGTAATACCCCAAAGCACAACATCCTTGAGGATTCCTTTCTGGGCTTCCTTTCTGAAGCACTGGAAAAGCTCAGCATAACGGGCAGCCTGCTTCTCCATCAATTCCGCAGTGAATTCCTTGCGCTGCTCAAATTCTTCCTTTCCGTCCTTAAAATCATAGTAAACAGAAACATCCATCTCTGTGACAATCACATTCAATCCAAGACTTCCATACAGTTCAATCGTCTCTTCAATCATGCTTACAGGAGGATAAGCCATGTTGATGTGCATCTGGAGCCCAACAGTATCCACAGGAACCCCGCGGGAAAGCATTCCCTTGACAAATTCATACATTCCATTCCGCTTGCCAGGAATCATTTCAAGGTTGTAGTCATTTATGACCAGATTTGATTTTGGAAATGCTTCCTTGGCCCAATAGAAGGCCTTGTCGACATAATCCGGACCCATAATATCAAGCCACTGGGAACGGTCCTCAGGAGTCCTCAATGCGAATTTCTTGTCGGAAATGCATTCGTTCACGACATCAACAGAACAGATGTCATTTGCGTAACGCTGGCCAACAGCATAGATGTAGTCACGGGTACGTTTCTCCAGCTGCTCCTTTGTGGCTTTTCCGCCGTTTCCATCCTCAAAGATCCATTTTGGAGACTGATTATGCCAGACAAGGGTATGCCAGCGGATATCCTTATTGTTTTCCTTTCCCCATTTCACAAATTTGTCGGCGGTCTCAAAATCAAAAGTATTCTCCGCCTTATAAATACGTTCCATCTTTGTGTCGTTTTCAGCCACAATAAGGTTAAAATGGTTCTTTACAATCTCGCCATCCTTAATGTCCTTCACATCAAACGGAAGTTTCTTTCCAATCCTTTTCTCAAATTTAGCGACAGCCTGGTCATCATAGATAAAACCGTTCAAGGCAGCGCCAACACGAAAATCATTCTTGAATTTTTCAAATAAAATATCACTCATAGAAACGATTATAGAAAGTCTGACAGAAATTTAATATAAGTGAGATTTCCTAGAATTGAACAAATCGATTTTCCACAACTACCAACATCCACCCGAATGACTACTCACATCCACTTCATTCTGATTCAACATCGGGCGGACTTCCTTCCACAAAACGGCCTTCCAGGGCTCGGTTACCCTCGGTAAAACCTTCGTTTTACTGCTCCGCACCCTTCCACGCCTTCGCAACCTGAATCAATCAACTACCAATGTCCACAACTACTGAAGTCCACTCAATATGACTACGAATATCCACCGACAGCGACTACCATCATCCACCATCAGTTCTTCCTGATTTTCTGACGCAGATTTTCCTTGAATGCCTTAATGTGCTCAAATTCCTTTGGACTTATTTTTTTCAGATGGCTTTCAACAATTTCCATTCGCCTGTGAAGGAGCTCGATCGCCTTTGGATTAAGAAGATTGACTTTTTCCTCGACAACCTCTTTTCTGTGCTCAATAAGCTTCTCCAGTGCCTTAAGCTGTTCCATGGAAAGCTTTCCATTAGAAACCAGCTGCTCAAGCTTGATCTCAAGATGCTCGAGAAGTTCCTCCTCGTCGAAAAGTCCGATTTTTCCCCAGCTGATTTTCTCCTCAACTTCCGCAAGATCGATTTTTTCAATCTGGGCTGCATCGGTGCTGGCCGCATAAGAAGAAATGTTTTCCACAATTTCGTTTGCCAGCTGTTCCATTTTTGCTTCGGCGTCCTTTCCAAATGCCCACTCGAATTCGGCAAGCTTCTCGCTGGATTCCACATAGCTGTAGTTGGTTCCCTCAGTCAGTCCTTCAAGAGGATATGGTTTCTCAAATCCACAGGCTCGCAATGCCAGAGACAATGTCCTTCTAACCTTACCTTCCTCAATCAGCCTGTCACCACCATACTGACGAATCAGATCGTTCACATGTCCCTGCTGTTCCGCAAGATAGAACTGAATTCCCTTTTTCGACAGTTTCTCATACAAGGCAATCAGCTTATCCACCGCAGTTATATCAACGTTTCCAACGCCGCTTGCATCAACAATCACGAATTTTGTGTCTTCGGCAACGGCTTCCTCAATATCATTCACAAAAGTGCCAATGTTGGCAAAGAACAGGTTTCCGCCAAAACGATAGAGCACCGTATTCTGGATCGGACGGGAACTCTTATTCCTCTTCAGATCATAATAGCCATGATGGCCTGGAATTTTTCCAAGAAATGCCCGTGGAGGAACAACAGCCTTTTTCACCACCGACATGAAGGAAAGAATCACGCCGATCATCACTCCGTAAATTGTTCCAAAAAACAGGACACCAAGAAATGCCATGGCAAAAATCAGGAATTCAGGCTTGTTGCATTTCCACAGTCGCTTGGCCTGCTTAATGTCCAGAATTCCGATAAGAGCGCCCATGACAATCCCGGTCAGAATCGGTACAGGAAGATACACAAAGAATCTTGTGCAGAAAAGGGTCACAATCAGCATTGTCATAAAAGCAGTAATGGACATCACCTGGCTCTTGCAGGAAAACTGGTCTGCGATGGCCGATCGTGAAACACTGCCGTTGATTGGACAGCTTCCGGTAAGTCCGGCCGTAATGTTCATTGCGGCATAGGCAACCAGCTCCTGATCGTTGTTGATCTCATAATCGTATTTGGAAGCATAGCTGTTTGAGGCCAGCAAGGTCTGAGCCATTATAACAAGGGAAATGGTCAGGCTCAAAATAAAATAGTCAAGAAAATGGTTTCCGAGAAGCAGCACATCAGGAACATAGAAATGTGGGAATCCGCCTTCCACGGCAGAAAGCAATTTAACTCCATACTGATCTATCTTAAACACAGCAGTCAGAACCATCCCTACACCAAGCATAACAATGGACATTGGAAATTTTGGCAGGAATTTCTTAGAAACAAGGATAACCACAACTGTTCCAAGTCCAAGCAGAAACGAAAGAAGATTGAAATTCGGAATTTCCCTGATGATGTTTGCCACAAGCTGCACCACTTCGCCAGTCGAAGGATTTCCTCCAAAAAGCTTTGGAACCTGCATCAGAATGATCGTAAATCCAACACCGGAAATAAATCCTCCCATCACTGGATTTGAGATGTATTTTACTACCCTTCCCGCCTTCAGAATTCGGAAAACCACAAACCACACACCGACCATCAAAGAAATGGAAGGAACAATCTGCAAAGCGGCATCAGTACCGGAAACAATCCCAAGGGTTGCAAGGGACGAACCGATCATAGCGGCAGGCATGGCATCCACACCAACAACAAACTGAGGCGAGGAAGCAAGCAATCCATAAATCAAAACAGGAAACAGGGAACCGTAAAGTCCATATACCGCAGGAAGTCCGGAGATCTGGGCATATCCCATTGCGATAGGAATTGAGACAAATGCAACAATGATTCCGGAAAGAATATCATTTTTTAGGTTTTTAGCGTTGATGCAAGGTTTAAAAGTCATGGTTCCATTTTACTACGTTACGAATTTTATGCAAACATTAGAACCAGTTTAGAAAACTCTAATGATTTCCAAAATATTTTTTGTTACATTAGAGCCACAATTGTTTTATAAGATATATATTTCGTGAGGTTTATATGAAAGCAAGAAAAATCACTATCATGGCATTAACAGGATTGATCCTTTTTGGATTGGCTGGTTGTGGCAATAAAAAATACGCTGACAACGGAGTTCTTACAAAACAGGTTGAAGCTCCAAGAATGGCCAAAATGAAAACCGCGAACACCGTAAATTCAAGTTTCGTTATGGCGGATGCAATGGAAATGGAATCCTATGTGGAAGAATCAGCCGCCTATGGAAACAACAACATCAACGTCGAAAGAAAGCTGATCAAGACCGGAAACATCACACTTGAAAGCGACACCCTTTCAAATTCAGAAAATCTCATCACAGAATTTGCGAAGAGTTTTGGCGGTTATATCACAGACTCATCGACCTATGAATATTCCTACCATGCGACAGTAAAGATTCCTTCATCAAAATTTGAGGAAGCCATGACCGCCGCAGGTGAGCTTGGAAAAATAAAGTATCGCTCGGTAAACAGCCAGGATGTCACAGAAGATTTCTATGACTTGAAGACCCGTCTGGACACAAAGAAAATCATGCGGGACAAACTTGAATCATATCTTTCCCAGGCAAAGGACATAAAGGATCTTCTCGAGATTGAACGCCAGCTGAACAATGTGATCTCAGAAATCGAAGTTATGGAAGGAAGACTTAAACGACTTTCAAATCAGGTTGACTATTCAACAATCTATATCGGCATCGAGCTTCCTACAGGCTTCAATGACAGCGGTTTTGAATGGCCAGACTTAGGAGAAAACTTCAGAAAATTCGGCAGCGATTTTGTAAATTTCATGGCTTCATTGCTGATGGGAATCTTCTATTTCATCGTCTTTGGAGTTCCTTTGCTTGCAGTTCTTGCATTCTTCTTCTGGCTGCTTTTTGGTCGTGTAGGATTGATTGTTAAACTTATCAAGATCCTTAAGAAAAAGAAGGAATAGTTTCCGATGAATCAGGAAAGCACAACTAAAAAAACTCCCCGTTTCCGAGGAGCTTATATACCATAGACAGAAACGCCATCGAAGCAACTCAAACTGTTTCGATGGCGTTTTCATTTTTATCCGTTATCTGAACTACAGTGTAAACTTGTTAAGTTCCTTTGTGATTGATTCAACGGAACTTCTGTTTTCCTCTGCCTTCTCTTTAACGGTCTCGATTGAGCCTGCAAATACGCGGATAACATTTTCCGACTCATCAATCGCTGTATTTACATTATCAGAAAGGTTTACGATCTCTTCGATTCCATACTTGATTTCATTTGTGTAGTTTGCCTGATTCTTGATGATCTGATTTACATCAAGGATCTGTCTTGAAATCTGATTAACTTTTGCAAGAACTATATTTGCACTTGCAGACTGTGTATCCATTGTATCGTTGATTTTCTTTACAACCTCATTCTGCTCCGTAATGCCATCCTGAATCTTGTAGAACAGATTCTTTGTGCCTTTCATTGTGATGGATCCGATATCTATGGATTCAGTGATTTCTGTAATAAGATCGCTGATGTTCTTTGCCTGGTTCTGTGTGTTCACCGCAAGCTTTCGAATTTCATCTGCAACGACTGAGAAACCTTTACCTGCGGCGCCGGCATGAGCTGCTTCGATTGCGGCATTCATGGCAAGAAGATTAGTCTGTGTGGCAACCTTCTGGATAACATTTATGACCTCGATCATCTTCTTTGATTTTTCCTCGATCTTATCAATGACAGCCTGAGTCTTTTCAACCTCTTCCGTACCGGCAACAGAAGACTGGGAAAGTTCTGTGGAAAGGATCTGTGCTCTTGAAATCAATTCAGAAATGGACTGGATATTTCTTACCATTTCTGTGATTGAAGCGGCGTTCATCTCTTCATCACGGGCCTGTTCTTCCATTGTGTTGCTTGCAGAAATAGCGTCTTCATTAAGCTTTTCAATACTAACCCTTGCATTGTTGAGGAGCTTGTCCTGCTGTTCATTTTCTGAATGAACCCTTCCAAAAGATGAAATAATCTGTTCAACACCAGCAGAAGATGCTTCGGAAACCATATACAGATCATCAGCACCTTGTCCTACATTTGAATTTTCAACCCTGAGATGAGAAAGGGCATCACGGAGGAAATCCATGAGCTTATTCATTTCTGTCATAACAACACCAAAGTCATCAAATGTTCCGATGCTGAGACGAGAAACAAGGTCACCTCCTTTTCTAAGCATCTCAATCTGTCGGATTGTTTCATAGAAACGTTTTCTCAACTGACTCAAAAGCAGATATACCAAAGGAGTTGCAATAAAGACACATTCTCCCAACGAGAACAAAGCCTTTCTGATAAACAATTCCATCTCCCATTCATTTCTCACAGCTGAATATCCGGAACAGAACAAATGCCAACCCATAAGGAAAACAACATCTGCGATTGTCAAACCAAGTGAAATGGTAAAATGGGTGGTCCTTATGCCTTCTGTGCTTGTAATCTTCAATTTGGCAAGCTGCTTTCTGGCCATGGAATTGAAACAATTCACGGAATACTGGATTGCAGTAAATCCATAAAGGAAAATCAAAATCATAATCACTATAAGGTCAGTCTTGTTGTAATTAACCTTACCTGCCATGGTCTTGATGATGATTGTCGTACCGTTTCCAACAGGATATCCAAGAAGTATACTGATTACAGTCAAGACATTTGTTCTGGTCATGATTTTCTGAGCTTTCATTTTTTCAGCCGGAGTAAGCTCCCTTGTTTCAGCATCCTTCAACAGCTGAGTCAAAGGCTTCATCCAGAAATAAATGATGATGCATACAACAATAAAAACACCAGCAGCAGGTCCAAGAGACGCAGCCAGACTAGAAACCCAATCTCCCCAAGTAGAACCTTTGATCTGTGTAACCTGAAAAGAAGATAAAATTGGAACACCGACAATCGTGGAAATTCCAAAGAACACCATGAACAATCCGAACAAACTCATTTCATTCTCTCTTTGTATAAGACTTATGAAAACAGAACCCCATTTTCATATTTTTATTTCGAATTCATTATAACTTAAATTTCATGTAATAAAACAAATTTTTACTGAGTCAGAGGCGGTTAGATGTTCTTACATTAATAAATTCTTGTTATAGAAAAAAGAGGAAATCATGAATCTGAATATGACTACCAATATCCACCCAAATTCACGGCGAAAAAATTTCCGCTAGTCATTTTTCCTCATAAAGAAATTTCCTTTCAAAACCTTTGTCTGCAGAATGTTCACAAAAGCAGATGAATCACAATCCTTTATCAGAGAAGTAAGCTTTTCCACCTCATCGCTGGAAACTACCGTATAGACCATCTTCCTGTCCTTTCCGGTATAGCCGCCTTCTCCCGTAAAAATGGTAGCATCGTGGTTTAAGGTGGAACGAACCAGAGATACGATTTCCGACGGTTTGTCCGTAACAATCAGCAGAGTGGATTTCTGATATCTTTTATAGAGCATGTTCAGGATCTGTGTGCTTACATACTGGAAGATTATTGAATAAAGAGCGCGGTTCCATCCAAAAAGGAGTCCAAAAACAACAAGGACCGCACAATTTCCAATAAAGATATAATTCCAGATGCTCTTTCCTGTTTTTTCCGAAACTATGATGGAAATAAAATCCGTTCCGCCGCTGGTGGCTCCCGCAAACAGACAGAGACAGACTGCAACACCATTGATGATTCCTCCAAAAATCGCACAAAGAAGGATATCCTGTGTTATATCAAGACCGGGAATAAAATCTGTAAGAAAACCGGCCAGCACAATCACGATCAGGGAATAGAGAGTGAATTTCTTTCCGACATTTCTAAAACAGATTGCGGCAGGCACCAAATTCAAAAGCCAATAAACAAGGCTGAACGGGATTTTAATATTCAGATAGGTTTTAAGGATTTCCTGCAACAGCAAGGTGATTCCGGAAAATCCACCTGGCAGCAAACCTCCAATATGCACAAAAGTATTGATGTTCACAGCCATCAGAACCGAGGCCACAATCAGCAAAGAAAGTCTCCAGATATTTTTCATTCGAATTTTCAACATACTCCCATAACATAAATATAATAACGGAACAACGATTCTACAAATCTAAATTCGAATCCTATGAATGCCATTTGCCCTAACAAAAAAGGCATCGGCCCAATTCCAATCAGAACCAGACCGATGCCTTTAAATTTCATCAGAAACAGAAATTAATTAAATTTGATTTTCGCAAGCTGACCATTTCCAGATGCTTTTGAAACAAGATACAAAGCAGAAACGCCATCAGGAATAGAAACTTCACCAGAATATTCTTCCCAGAAATTGCTGGAAAGACAATCAATGAATCCTACAGCAGGACCGTCCCACTTTGTTCTGACTTCATAACCGCCATAGAAATATCCGCGGGTAGTAATCGTGATCTTCTTTACATTCTTGAATTCAAAATATTTGAATCCAATCACAGTGCCTTCTGGAATGTCTTTGATGTAACCTGGATTCTGGTCCCCATCAACACCATCCTGGGTGATTGTCGGACATCCGTGAGCTCCCACATATTTATTTGGATTTGAAGGAACGAACATGTTACATGCGATGTAAGCTCCATATTCCCCTTCTGCCTTCAAAGGACCACCATTCAAACCGCAGGAAGTGATTTCAACCTGTGGAATTGTTCCATCCTCGAGAATCCTGATTTTTTCTGCACATCCCTGGCGGCTATACCAGTTACCGTTTGTGTGACGATGATAGAACATGTAGTACTCGCCATTGATGAGCTCAAAGCCACCATGATTGTTCGCACCGTATGCGGCAGGCATGTCAGCAGGTTTATAAGAATCAATGCCGACATCACAATTTGAAACAATGACACCACCGTAAACAAATCCACTGGTTGGCTGTTTGCTTGTAGCATAGCAAAGCTCATGCATGACGGCAGAAGAGAAAACAAAATAATATGTGTCACCAACCTTACGGATAGAAGGTGCCTCGAAAAATTCATGGTTCTTGAATGCAGGCCAATTTTCAACAGAATCCAGCTTATACTTGCATCCTGTCTCCACAACAACATCCTTTTTCGCATATTCATCACCAGGAATGATTACAACAGGCTCTTCTTCAACGGTCAGCATATCAGGACCAAGAACTGTTGCCATCGCACCGATTCTGTCCTTCATGTGATTACCGCAAAAACCGGTATATAGGTATGTTTTATTTCCTTCGGTGATTACAGCAGGATCAAACTGTGGCATATCACCTTCCCTGTCTCCCATTCTTGTTCCATCCTTGTAGTGAACATGGCCATAGAATTCATATTTTCCAGCTGGAGTGTCACAAACGGCAACAGAAACAAAGCCAACCTTGTCAAAAACGTAATAAAGGTAATAACGTCCATCAGGACCAACAGTAACATCTGGCGCATAAAGAACCATTCTTCCATCCTGAACAGGATCCTGGTCCTTTCTGTAGATCACGCCCTCATATTTCCAGTCTGTCAAATCTGTAACAGGTGCAGAATAACAGACATAATCTCCAAGACAGAAAACGCAACCATTGAACATATCGTGAGAACCATAAACGTAAACACGATCACCAAAAACATGAGGCTCTCCATCAGGAACATATTCCCATGAAGGCATATAAGGATTAAAAATCTGTTTTTTCATAAAAACTCCGGTTTTACAAATTTTACGATATTTTTTATAAATATAAAGTTTCTTCTATATATAACAACTAAATTGGACATTGGTAGTCGCAGAATAACTGCAGCTAAAAGACTACTTCAATCCCTTTTCCAGAAGATAATTCAATGCGCGGGCTTCAGTCGCAGGAGCAAAATCAAAAGGAAGCTCATTCTGTTCTTCCGCAAGCTTCATTGCTTCCGCCCATTCCTCTGGATATTTTGTCTTGTAATATTCCATTTCGATTGTCTCATCATTCAGCTGTCGCTTCTCTTCCTTCACGTACGAAGTGTCGTCAGCCTCAATTTTTATAACATCACACTGGGTACAGGTAAAGGTAAAGCCAACCGTCCTGTGATGCTCCACGATTTTTGTATAGGAAATGGTAAAATCCTTGTTTATTCTGTTCAATTCCTCAAGAGGATTCTTTACGACCTTTGTAATAAAGTTGTTCATGCGGTCTTTGTATGCATCCTTGTCGATCTTGAACATACGTTTTATTTCTTCAACAGAAAGATCAAATTTCCACTGATCCTTTTCGTTACCGTAGCGGCCTTTCGAATTATACCAGGAACAGGCGATCTCAAAAAAACGGAGGGCATAAAAACTCTGAAGCTCACCGATAATCTTTATGTTCATTGCCGAATACTGTTTTTTCTCTTTCCATTCGATAATCGCAAGACCAATCTGCTGGTTGAATTCCAGTTCGATCAAATCTTTCTTCTTATCGTAGTCAGCAGAAGAAAACCAGGTAAAGGCCTTGTATTTCTCCTCCGTATTCTCAACCTGGATTACACTTGTGGTCAATTCCTCAACAGCTCTTTTTACCTGGGTATAGGTATTTGAGCCTTTTGAGATTCCAAGCTTGTTTATGAATTCGGAGATTGAGAAGCTGCTTTTGAAATGATGTATAGTGTTGATCTCCGAATTTTCGATTTTCTGTGGATAATAATCGATTTTAAGAATACAATAGGCAATGAGCTTTCTGGCCAAAGGACTACAGGTGTAGATGCCCCGGCTTATTGAGTTTGATTGGATGACGGTTTCCCGCTTTGTCGTAGATAAATCATTCATTTTTTTGTAATTCCATTATGAATTTATATTATTATTAATTAACAACGTTATAATTTGTTGTAATGCAAGGAGTTACAGAGAGATTCAACTACCCAAGTCCAAATTTCAGACTACTGATGTCCAAAAAGCAACTACTCAACTCCACAGTTTCGACTACCGTTATCCTAGAACCTGAAAAAATTGCCAAAACGACTTTTTACAAGTCAAAAAGATTAGTTAGTAGACTACATAAATAATACCACAAGTAGTTGAAACTTTCAACGATTCATTTTGAATTCCGTTGTTTTTAATCCGCCTGAAATATTTTAATAACTACTCAAGTCCATTCTCCAGAAATCATATAAACCAAGGACTACCGATATCCATTTTTCTTTGTTGCGATGAACAACTACTGAAATCCACCACTAAAAACTACCTATATCCACTTTTTCTTGATTTAACTCTTGGCGGACCTTCTTCCACAAAACGGCCTTCCAGGGCTCGGTCACCCTCGGTAAAACTTTCGTTTTACTGCTCCGCACCCTTCCACGCCTTCGCAGTCTGAATCAATCAACTACCAATGTCCACGACTACTAAAGTCCAAAATATATTGAATTCTGTCTACCAAATTCAGCAACAACTACCGAACTCCACCAGAATTTTACATTTTTTCCATTATTCGACTACCAAAGTCCATGAAATTCTGTCTATCAAAATACAATGACTACCAAACTCCACTTTTTTAAACAAAAACGACTACCGTTGTCCACAAGTGGATTTCAGTAGTCGTTTTTCGGTTCCTGTCTACAAAATTTTACTTTCGATTAATCCTGGTCGTCTATAATTTTAGACAGACCTCCCTTTGAAAGTTTGTATTTCTTGTTTTCAATGTCATCAATAAGATGGCGCATCGCAATTTCGATTCCCTGTGTTGTGTTCAGGTCATGTTCAATAAAGAACTGTTTCCATGCCTTTCTGGTGGATTCCTTAACAAGCATTGTAAGATGGACATCCTTTTCCGGTTTTGTTTCTTCTGCAGCTGCCTGAACGGCAGATGGTGTTTTCTTGGATGGAACAGAAGTAAGCAAATCTGCAAAAACTTCTGTGTTTCCGGCGAGCTGTTCCTGTGAAATCTTTTTTCCTGCCATTTTCCTACTCCTTTGTCAAATCATCAGCCAATGATTTCAATGTTTCCAATGTTTCTCTTTTTGTGCCGCTAAAATCCTGAACGGAAATATGGGCGCTCTGTGCTTTTCTGTATGCCTGGTCTACCGGAATCACATAAAGGTTGTATCCATGGTCTTTCAATGGCATGAACTGCTTGAGAATGATTGTCTGCTGGGAAATTCGTTCATCCTTTGCGTTGAACACGATTTTGTTGAAAACAGGTCTTGCTTCATCCTCTTCAAGGTTGTCGTTGATAAAGGTTGTCAAACGGTCATTGAAGATCTGCAGTCCGTCTTTTGAGAATTCATCAAGCTGAAGCACAGCTATGATTTCGTTTGTCGCATAGAAAATCGAACGTTCAAAGTTTCCAAAGCTTGGAGAAGTGTCTATGACGCAGTAATCAAAATTCTTGGCAACTTCCTTGAGTGTCTTTTTGATTTTCCCCTGGTTTCCGCCTGCCTTGTTCTCGCTGTATTCCTTAAGTTCTCCGCCAAGACCTGCAGTTGGAATGATCGCAAGGTTTTCTGTGTTTGTCTTTGTGATGCATTTTTCAAGGGTGCATTTTCCATTAAGGAGATCCGCAAGCTCATATTCCATGGTCTGGATATCGAGCCATGTTGTGGCATTTCCCTGAGGGTCAGCATCGATAAGGATCGTGTTTCCTTTCTTCGATAATTCCACCGCAAGGCTTACAGCAACTGATGTTTTTCCTACCCCACCCTTCTGGAGCGCAACTGTTATTATTTTCATAAAAAATGGGTCCTCCCAAAATTTAATTTTTTTCGCCTATGTAAAAATTATATAATAAAAATACAAAAATTTCCATACCAATATACCTAAATATTCGGTAAAAAATACCAAAATACTTAGAAAATAGGTAAAAATATATCATAAAAGTAGGTAAAAAATAGGTAGAAAATACCGCAATACCTATAATATAGGTACACAAAAAACACCGCTCTAGGATTCACGTATACGCGTCGATTTAAAAAAAACGAATAATTTATCGACTGAGTTAAAATGACGCGTTTTAGAGCGATTTTTAAAGGGTTTTGAATTCGTGCGGATTTAAGCCAAAAAAAAGCCAAAATCAACTGTTTTGACAGGGATATCAATGCTTTTTTTCGGTCTTGATTTATGCTACAATCATCTCATGAAAAAAATGCTTGAATGGGCCTTTTTGGGAATTTCCGGTGCTGTGTTGTTTGCCGGTTGTCTTACATCAAAATTCAAAAGTCAGGATGAGACCATCGTGCTTAGAGGCAATCCTACCACAGGATATACCTGGACCTACAATCTTGATGACGACGGAATTTTCTCAATAGAAGAGACGGTCACTTATCTTGGTGCCGATGGCATTGTTGGCGCACCGTCAATGTTTGAATATAAGCTTAAGTCTCTTGAACCGGGGGAAACCAGAATCAAATTTGTCTACAGCAGACCCTGGCTTGAGGATTCCGTGATTGAGTCAAAATCATTTGCCATAAAGGTTGCTGCAAGCGGAAAGATTGAAATCAAAGAGGCTGAGTAAAATGAGCGCAGAAATCGAGAATGTAAAATCGCAGGTCAGAAAGTTGCTTACGGAATTTCTTCAGGAGCATCCTCAGAAAAAGGAATCTGTTTTTGTGATTGGCTGTTCTTCCAGCGAGATTGCAGGTGGAAAGATGGGAAAGGATTCTTCAGAGGAAATTGGGAAAGCTGTATTCGAAACAGCCCACGAAATCTTGAGATCAAATGGAATATATCTTGCCTGCCAGTGCTGCGAACATCTTAATCGTGCTCTGGTTATTGAGCAGGATTGTGCTGACAGATATGGATATGAGCCTGTATCCGTTGTTCCATGGCTTCATGGTGGTGGATCTTTTGCGACCGCTGCCTTCTATGGCTTTGAAAATGCTGTTGTCGTAGAGCATGTAAAGGCAAGTGCCGGTGTGGATATTGGTGATGTCCTTATAGGAATGCATCTGAAGGATGTTGCGGTGCCTGTGCATCCGGCGCAAAATGTTGTTGGAAATGCTCATGTCGTCGCTGCCTGGTGTCGTCCAAAATTGATTGGCGGAGAACGGGCAAGATATCAGACAGAATAACAACTACTAAAATCCACTTTTTTGGGAGATGTCTATGGAAGATCAGGAGCTTGATGAGTTTTTGCTTAAATCTCTTGGAATCATTTTGGAAGAATACAAAGATTGTGTGTTGTATATAGAAAAAACTAATCCATCTGAAAAAGAGCTTCTGGAAGATTACAGCGACATGATACAGAATCTTGGCGAAGTGCTTTCAGAAATTAATGATCTGGATGACCTTGCCGGGCTTGACGAGGAGCTTATAGATGTTGTCTATGAAGCCTTGTTTGATTATGCCGGAAATTTCGTGATTGCCGCAGAAGATGATCAGGAACAGTATAAAAAGGATATGGAAGAATACGGAAAAATCGAAGAGCTTCTGAATCTTTTTATAGATGATGATTACGAAGACGAGGATGACGAATAGTCATCGTCAAATCTAAGATGAAAACAAAGATTATGTGGTTCCAAAGCGAAAATTGGAAGATGTAGTCAAATATTTATAATCCGGGAAATTAAAGATGAACGAAACGGAAATCAGAAATGGATATTCGGAACTCACAAAGCTTTTGATTGCGAAGAAAATGACAATCACCACAATGGAAAGCGCGACTTCCGGCCAGATAGCATCCTTGCTGACTGATACAGAAGGTTCCTCTGCCATCATAAAAGGTGCGTTTGTCACCTACAGCAATGAAGCCAAAATTCAGCAGGGAGTGGATCCTCAGATCATCGAAAAATATTCCGTGTATTCAAAGGAGACTTCCGCCGCAATGGCTGAAGCCTGCAGAAAAGCTTATGATGCAGACATTGGAATTGGAGTCACAGGCACCATGGGAAACATAGATCCTGCAAATTCCGATGCGTCAGTTCCTGGACAGGTTTATTTTTCGATCTGCCTGCATGGAAAAACATCTTCGTTTTTTGTGGAACTGGAGCCTCAGCCAACCAGGCTGGCATACAAACTGGTAGTCGCAGGAGAAATCCTTAAGGTGCTGATGCCAATGCTTCTGGAAGATTGAATACCGTGATTTCCATTGGATTTTACAAAACAGGAACATAGAACGACATAAGTACAAAATTCCGAGTGAAAACTGAAGATTTTTATATTATAAACTTGCGAATTGCATTACAATTTATGCAGACTTAATCAAGCCTGCTGTGAATGCAGTTCGCTTTTTTTGTCGCTGCCAACAGATTTTTTAGGAGGTACACAGATGAGCCTTACAGCACCAGAAAAAATTACAGACAACGCATATCGTTTTGATTCCTTTACCAACGGAAAAGTTTTGTTGAACAAAAAAAAGAATCGTCTTCCGGCAATGGGATGGAACAGCTGGAATGCCTTTGGAAGCGGAAACACAGAATTGCTTACAAAAGCGATGGCGGATCAGATTGTAGCATTGGGATTGGACAAGCTTGGATATAAATATGTGGTTCTTGATGATGGTTGCTATAAATCAGAACGAATCAATGGAAAACTGGAGAATGACGAGATTAAATTTCCAGGTGGATTCAAGGCTTTGGCGGACTACATCCATTCGAAGAACTTGAAATTTGGAATGTACAATGATATTGGTACAAATCTTTGTGCCGGAGCTGCTGTTGGAACCTGCGGTCACGAAAAAACTGATGGAAAATCTTATGTGGATTGGGGTGTTGATTTCCTTAAGATAGACAACTGCTATTTCCTTTGGGACAATGCGACTTTCTCAAATCCAGAAAACGCAAAATATGTCTATGCTCCAAACATCAAATCCATAATTATAGAAGGAAACGGATTCTCCCGGCATTATTCAGTTGCGGTGGATGGTGAGATCAGTGGAAATGGCGTTGAAGAAAAAGATGGCTACGCAACAAACATTGGAACGTTTGACGGCACAAATACCGGAACTTCTCCTGTAGGAACAAGAAGCGGGGAATTGCTTTTTAATGCTGAGATTCCTGATGATGGCGAGTATACGGTCCAGGTTGAATATGCCACCGGAAAGGAAAATGGAACAGGCTGCTGGCTACAGCTTGCCACAGGAATTGGAGATGATGCCAATGTCTTCTTTGATGACATGCTTCCTGAAACCGAATCCAAGAATCATTTTGTCAAGTCGGATAAAATTCCGGTAAGTCTGCTTCAGGGGAACAACCAGATCAGGATAATGAATCACCGCCGCCAGGAAAATACACTTTGCGCTTATGCCGCAATGCTTGAAGGCTTGAATGAGGCTGATCCAGACCATGATATTTTGCTTTCCATCTGTGAATGGGGAAAGACTCAGCCACAGAACTGGGGATATAAAGTCGGAGATTCCTGGAGAATTCTGAATGACATCACTTTCCGCGTCGGTTCGGATGGTGATGCAGGTTTTGGTGAATGGAACAATCCTGGAACCCAAAGTGTCTGTTCACAGTACAATAAGGCTGTGATCATGGATAAGTTTGCCGGTCTTGATAAAGGCTGGAACGATCCTGATATGCTCATGATCGGAATGAATGGTCTTACATCCACAATGAACAGAACTCATTTTGCCATGTGGTGCATGATGAATTCTCCATTGATGCTCGGTCTTGATCTGCGTCGTGTGGTCAAGGGTGATGAAATTTACGAAATAATCACAAACAAGGATCTGATAAATGTCAATCAGGATTCTCTTGGTGTGCAGGCAAAACGAATCTGGTCAAGTATTCTGGATGAGCATCAGAATCCTGCTGCTGAATACATCACAGATGACGAACGGTCTGATGTGATCGCAAAGCCTCTGTGTGATGGAAGCGTGGCAGTTTCGTTCATAAATCTCAGTGACAGGAATGAATCAGAAAATTTTGTGCTGAACATGGAGTTCCTTAAGAACAGGCTTGGAAAGAAAACTCCTGTGCTTTTTAAGCAGGCTACAAAATACACCGTCACAGATCTGTGGACAAAAGAAACTGTGGAAATTGATGATACTTATGAATTTGGTGTTGTGGCTCCTTGTGACAATGTTACGGTCAGAGTAACTCCAAGAGCATAGTTTCTGTCATGAATCCAAATGCAGCCCCTGAAAATGAAAGCCTCTTTTCGGTAAAGGAATTTATTCATCTTCTTTGGAGCAATTTTAACCTTGCTGAAAAAACTGGAATTCAGGGGCAGGATTGTGATTTGGAAATGTTCAGCTACGGACGGAAAAAAGGCTGGCTGGAAGATGAGGATGAGCGATACTGCGAAAATCCGGTCAACCGAAGGACAGGGGCAAGAATAATCCATCAATTCATGAAGACAGAACTTAAAATTCCGGATATCCAGGACATTCAGCAGGCGGAGGTCTTAAAGGATCTTTACACCTGCCATTCTTGCGCGAATCATGTTGCCCAGGTTTATCTGAGGGAATTCTTTAAACCGGAAGAATTCGAATGGGATGGAAAAGCCTGCCTGATCTTTAATCATCTTGAAGAAATGGAAAAGAAGGAAGCGGAGAACATAATCCTGCAAATAAAGGGAATAGTTTTAAATTAGAATGAAGTACGCAAAAATCGTTACAGGCAGATTCATGGACAGGCCCAACCGTTTTATTGCCCATGTGCAGATTGAGGGAAAAACCGAAACGGTCCATGTAAAGAACACGGGCCGATGCAGAGAGCTTCTTGTTCCCGGCTGCATTGTGATCCTTGAGGATTGCAGGGGAGTCGCAACAAGAAAGACAGGTTTTGACATAATCGCGGTTTATAAAAAGACGGAAAGTGGAGAAATCCTTATAAATATGGACAGCCAGGCTCCGAACAAAGTGGTCCTTGAATGGCTTGGTCAGCAGGAAGTCTTTGGGGTAAAACCTGAATTCACATATGGTAATTCCAGAATTGATTTCTATTTTGAAAAGGATTCTGAAGGTCAGACTAAGAAATGTCTTATGGAAGTTAAGGGCTGTACGCTTGAATTTGATGGGATTGGATATTTTCCTGATGCACCAACAGAAAGGGGAGTGAAGCATCTGAAGGAATTGGCCCAGGCCCAGCAGAATGGATTTGAATGCTATATCGCATTTGTTGTCCAGATTCCCGGAGTGACTGAAGTCAGACCGAATTTGCAGACCCATGCCGAATTTGGAAAGGCTCTTGAAGACGCGAAAAAAGCCGGAGTCCAGATACTCTGTCTTTGTTGTGATGTTCAGGAAGACGGGCTCAAAATCATAAGCCCAGAAAAGCTGTGATTTTTTATGTCAGCAATATTGGATGCCTTGAATTCTTAAAAAATGGAAAATTTCTGCAATCGGATTTATAATGAAGGAAATTATAAGTCTACAACATAAGGAAAAAATAGATGAGTCAATTAACAGTAAAATATTTTTCTCGTTGCCTTATCCGCAACATTTCTTTTCAGGTGATCCTTCCAAACGATTACGTTGATCAGGAAACAGAATATACAAAGCGTCCAATCAAAACCTTGCTGCTGCTTCACGGCTATACAGGGGATGCGGGAAACTGGATTCCAGAGGAATTCGCAAACAAATACAATTTTGCGATCGTTATTCCAAACGGCGAGAATGGATTCTGGTTGAATGGAATTTCCACAGGACATCGTTTCCAGTCGCTTATCGGTGAAGAGATAATCGGATATATCAGAAAGAATTTTGGCCTTGCAAAAAAGAGGGAAGACACATATATCATGGGACTTTCCATGGGCG
The DNA here is from genome assembly GCA_024400915.1 of Treponema sp. Classification (GTDB taxonomy): domain Bacteria; phylum Spirochaetota; class Spirochaetia; order Treponematales; family Treponemataceae; genus Treponema_D. The sequence continues at coordinate 7,236 of JAKSLX010000014.1, read as the reverse complement.
GATTTGGTGCCCTTCATACAGCCTTTGCCTATCCTGAAACTTTTGGAACCACAATCGCTCTTTCTTCAGCATTGATCATAAAGAAGATTACAGGAATGAAACCTGGAACACCAGACAGCCATGCCAACTACGAATATTACCGTGAATGCTTTGGCGACCTTGAGAAAGTCCATGAAAGCGAAAACAATCCTGAAATTCTGGTAAGGAAAATCATGGAAGAAAAGAAACAGATGCCTGCAATCTACATGGCCTGCGGAACAGAGGATTTCCTTCTGGAGAATAACAGGGATTTCAATAAATTCCTTGAGGACAACAAGGTGGCACATGTCTATTGGGAAGATTCAGGCACACATGACATGCCATTCTGGGATAAATGCGTCCGCAAATTCATTCCTGAGATTTTTGGATAAACATAATTGCACGAGATAAACGCAAAATCCATATTGTCGGCCCAGAACGGAATGAATCTGTATCGGGGCTGTACCCATGGCTGCATTTATTGCGATGCCAGATCAAAATGCTATCATACTCCGGAACCCTTTGAGGACATTGAGATAAAGGTCAATGCGCCTGAACTATTGGAGGACGCGCTCAAACGCAAGCGGAAAAAATGCATGATCGGCACCGGATCCATGAGCGATCCTTACATCCATCTGGAAGAAAAGCTGGGTCTCACCAGAAAATGCCTGGAGATCATTGACCATTATGGTTTTGGTCTTGCGATCCAGACAAAATCCACCAGAATCTTAAGGGATTTGGATCTTCTGGAATCCATCAACAAAAAAGCAAAATGCGTGGTTCAGATGACGCTCACAACCTATGACGAGAATCTTTGCCGCATCGTGGAACCAAATGTCAGCACCACCCGGGAACGCTTCGAGGCTCTTAAAATCTTCCGTGACCATGGAATCCCTACGGTTGTTTGGATGACACCTGTTCTGCCTTATCTGAACGATACGATGGAAAATCTGAACGGAATCCTGGATTATTGTCTCGAAGCCAAGGTTGTGGGCATCATTGCCTTTGGAATGGGACTTACATTGCGGGAAGGAGACCGGGAATATTATTACGCCGCTCTGGACAAGCATTTTCCGGGACTTAAGCAAAGATATCTTGATAGATTCGGTTGGAATGCCTACGAGCTTTCAAGTCCGGATTATTGGAATTTGACCAGACGTTTCAATGATTTTTGCGGAAGAAATGGTATTATGAATAAGCCGGATGAGATTTTTGGATATATGCGGGATTTTCCGGAACAGGAGAAGCCACAACAGCTGCTGTTTGATTTTTAGGAGGAAAGATATGGAATATGATGTCATAAAGATGAATGAGAACACCTGGAGATTCGAGGAGAATGGCGTGAGATTTTTCCTTCTCACCGGTGAAAAGGAAGCTCTTCTTATTGATACAGGCATGATGATTGGAAAAGCAAGAGAAGCTGCCCTGGAAATCACGGAGTTGCCGTTGAAGCTTTTAAATACCCATGCCGATCCGGATCATATTGGCAGCAACAAGGAATTCGAGGAATTCTACATGAATCCAAAGGAAGAGGACAATTATCGCGGTCATGATGGAAATGGAAGGATTGTCCCTGTAAATGGCGGCGATGTGCTTGATCTTGGAAACCGTCCTCTTGAAATAATCGAGCTTGCCGGACACACACCTGGAAGCATTGCAGTCCTTGATAGGAACAGCGGAATCCTTTTTAGTGGAGATCCAATCCAGGATGGAAATGTCTTTATGTTCGGACCAAGAAGAAATATGGAGTTTTATATAAAGAGCCTCAAGGATTTGCGCAGTCGTGAACCTGAGATTAAGGAGATTTTCCCTTCCCATGGAACAATTCCGCTGAACAAGGATTTCATTGAACAGATGATTGCTGGAGCAGAGAATGTGGTTGGGGGCAGGGCGGAAGGAAATCCGATCGACATGTTTGGAAATCAGGTGATGCTTTATAAATCCGGAAACACACATTTCCTTTGTGACAGATAGTAATGATTGAATTTTTTTTGATATAATATTCTAGAGGTTGTAGAAATGGTTAAACATATTATTTTGTGGACATTGAAGGCTGAACTTTCAGAAGAGGAGAAGGCAAACGTTAAGAAAGGAATCAAGGAAGGACTCGAAGGTCTTCAGGGAAAGATTCCTGGATTGGTTGACATAAAGGTAAATGCGGATGGCCGTGTACCTTCCTCAACAGCAGACTTGATGCTGGATTCAACTTTTGAAAGCGTGGAAGCATTGAAAGGATATTCAAAGCATCCAGAACATGTAGCTGTGGCAGATTCAAAGGTAAGACCCTACACAGCATCCAGAGCATGCCTTGATTTTGAGATCTAGCCGAGGATTCCAGAATTTCGATTTCGAATTCTGTGATTTTCTTTGAGACAGAAATATGTCCGGATTAAAATCTGAAGACCTGGAGTCGATTTATATCATCCAGGTTTTGATCAAAGCGATTTCTGCCTTGTAGCCTGCATCTTCATTTGGTGTTTCAAGGATGAAAGGAAGTCCCTGAACCCGTGGATTCTTAATAATCTTTTCCAGCACAGATGAGCCGATGCATCCCTTTCCAATTTTTTCATGGCGGTCCTTGTGGGCACCTAAAGGATTCATGCTGTCATTCAGGTGGATTGCCTTGAGGTTTTCCAATCCGATTATTCCGTCAAATTCATCCAGGACAACATCAAAATCAGAAATGTCGTAGCCTGCATCCCAGACATGGCATGTATCAAGGCACACGCCTAAATTTGATTTCTGGTCAACTCTATCCATTATCTGTTTCAATTCCTGGAATGTGCGTCCGACTTCAGTTCCTTTGCCGGCCATTGTTTCAAGCAGCACCGTGGTGGTCATCCCGTCGAACATCGCGAAATTCAAGGCATCGGCGATAAAAGGAATCGCAGCATCAATTCCCTGTCCCACATGAGAGCCTGGATGAAAGTTGTAGTACTGGTTTGGGGTATATTCCATCCTCTGAAGATCTTCCTTCAGCATGTTCTTTGCGAATTCCCGGATGTCAGCTTTATCGGAGCAGAGATTCATTGTATATGGGGCGTGGGCTACCAGCTTGCCGAATCCGTTTTCCGCCAGATATGCGTTCAGGGCTTCCGCATCCGCAGGTTCGATTTCCTTGGCGGCGCCTCCACGAGGATTTCTTGTAAAGAATGCGAAAGTGTTTCCACCTAATTCAGTGGCCGCCTTTCCCATTGCCAAAAATCCTTTTGAAGAAGATAAATGATTTCCGATGAATACCATAAAATGCTCCTGTAGTAATTAGCTGTTGGGATAATGATATCAGAAACAGAAAATGTTTTCTGTATCTTATCCTACAAAATTTGATTTTACCGTTCCTGTGATTGCGTTTTTTACATATATTTCCCTAATTCATTTTCTTTGAAAAAATGCTATATTCATGAGCATAAAGTTTTTAATTCAGAGTTTTTTATGAAGTTGTTTTCTAATGATTCAGGTTTTTACAAAAAGATATTCGCGCTTGCCCTTCCGATTGCCCTTCAGAGTCTGATCAGCATCGGCGTTAACATGCTGGATACGATCATGGTGGGAAGTCTTGGAGAATCTGCGCTTTCCGCCACATCTCTTGCGAATTCCTTTATTTCAATATACCACATTCTCTGCATGGGTTTGGGAATGGGAGCTTCTGTCCTTGTTTCCAGATACTGGGGAATGAAAAAGGCTGGCGAGGAGCCGGAAAAAGCTGACAGGGCCCTTAAACAGACTGTAAGCCTTGTTATCAGGATCACTGTTGCCATCGCCTTGATTTTTGCTCTTGTTACACTTTTCATGCCTTCCAGACTTATGACCATGTACACCCAGGATGAAGAGATAATTCGTCTTGGAAAAATCTATTTTGATTACTCGGTCGTCACATATTTCTTTTTGGGGCTTTCATTGGTGATCACAATCGTCCTCAGAAGTGTTGGACAGGTCAAGCTTCCATTGTACATTTCCATCGGCGCCTTTTTTGTGAACCTTGGAGCAAACTACATCCTTATTTTCGGAAAATTTGGTGCGCCACGGATGGAGGTTGCGGGAGCTGCCCTTGGAACTTTGATTTCCCGTTTGTTCGAGGCATCGGTAATCCTTGTTTACCTTTTTATCTATGACAAAAATATCCGGTTCAGGATAAAGGACCTTTTCATGAAGACCAGCACACTTATTTCCGAATACATACGGATAAGCATTCCTGTTCTCATAAGCGACGCCATTCTTGCTTTTGGTAACAATTCTGTGGCAATGGTGATTGGACATCTTGGGGCTGCGTTCGTCGCTGCGAATGCGATTACAAGTGTTACTCAGCAGCTCAGTTCGGTCATGATCCAGGGTGTCTGTCAGGCAGGCGCGATTGTTACAGGCCAGACACTTGGAACCGGTGACAAGGAAAAGACAATGGAGCAGGGATGGCTTTTCCTTGGATTGGGTTTTGCGCTGGGCGCAGTTTCCGCAGTCTTCATCCTTCTTGTAAGCAATCCGATAATCGCCACATATAAAAATGTAAGTGAAGAAACAGTTGTCATTGCAAGGCAGCTTATGGTTTCCATCAGCTTGATCGTCCTTTTCCAGGCTACCAACAGCATCATGACAAAGGGTGTCTTGCGTGGTGGCGGTGACACAAAGATGCTTATGCTGGCGGACAATGTCTTCCTGTGGATTCTTTCGATTCCGTTGGGTTTGCTTGCTGGATTTGTTCTTCATCTTCCTGCCTTCTGGATTTATGTCTGCCTAAAATCGGACCAGATTGTAAAAACCTTCTGGTGTGTGATCAGATTGCGAAGCAGAAAATGGATAAAGAGAATTTCGACTGGAAAATGAAATCCTTTTTGGATAAGGTTTGAGATTTTATTTCGATGATTTGAATAACAGACAATAGGAGAAAAAATGGTTGAATTTAAGATTTCCGACAGTTCGGACATGGATACTTTGATTGGAATTCGTCTGGAGATGCTGAGAATTGTTAATGATCTGAGCGACGACTACCAATATCCATCATCCTTTGTGGAGCAGACAAGAAAATATTTTGAGGAAGGAAATCAGACTACAGTTCTTGCCTTTGACGGGAACAAGGCTGTCGGATGCGCCACATTGTCTTATATCAACATCATGCCGACTTTTGACCATCCTACCGGGAACAGGGCCCATCTCATGAATGTTTACACAAATCGAGATCACCGCCGTCAGGGAATAGCCGCTAAGATGGTTTCCATTCTGATTGATGAGGCAAAGGAAAAAGGTGTGACGGAAATCAGCCTTGACGCCACACAGATGGGAAAGCCTCTCTATGAAAGTCTTGGTTTTTCTTTGAATGATGCAGGAATGGTTCTGGAGTTAAGATAAATGGATTATTCCTACATTTTAAGTACATCGGTCCTGAATGAGGATAGGCTGCTGGATTACGGATTCATGAATTCTGCGGATGAAGGCTCAGTTTCGGGTAAAATCTATACCATTAAAAAAGAAATTCCCGGAGAGGATTTTTATGCGATCATAAAGGTGTCCTCCGATTCACTTTCTGTGACCGTGTATGATGGGATCACAGAAGAGCGTTATGCCCTGTTTGATGCTCCAAGGGCCCATGGAAAATTCATTGGGGAGCTTCGTGAAAAAGTCCGGCTGATGATGGAAGAAATTCAGTCGGCATGTTTTGACTCCACAGACATCAAGGCGAAATTTGTAAAAAGCATCACGGAAGAATATGGCTGCACAGAGGATTTTCCCTGGAATGATGAAGCCAGCGTTTTCCGTTGCAGAAACAACAAATGGTTTGCTCTCTTGATGCGGATTAGATTCAAGAATGTGGGGCTTCCTTCTGAAGAACATGTTTGGGCCGTGAATTTGAAGCAAAATCCAGAAGAAATACCAGGTCTCATTGATAACCGGCGAATTTTCCCTGCCTATCACATGAACAAGAAATACTGGATAACTGTGCTTGTTTCCGGTGCCACAGATTTTGATCAGCTTCTGGAGCTTACCAGAAAAAGCCATGATCTGGTGGAATCAAAAAAATAGAATCTGTTCCGATTTGTAATCAGCTTAAAAAAGACTTATAATCGTATCCATGAAATATTTAATTTGCTCAGATATCCATGGCTCAGAAAGCGCCTGTAAAAAAATCGTTGAACAGTTCCATAGACTCAATTGCGATAAAATCCTTCTTCTTGGTGACGTGCTTTATCACGGTCCCAGAAATCCACTGCCAGAGGGTCACAATCCTAAGGGTGTGATAGAGCTTTTGAATCCATTGGCAGATAAGATCATTGCATGCCGCGGTAACTGCGATGCTGAAGTTGACCAGATGGTTCTGAAATTTTCTGTGTTGGCTGATTACAATCAAATTTATGATGATGGAGTGCAGATTTTCTGTACCCACGGACATGTGTACGCACCTGTAAGGGGAGACGGTAACATTCCGGCCGGCTGCGAGACTGCAGGAAAAAGACCGATAATGAATAATCCTGGAATCGTATTTTACGGTCATACCCATGTCTCTGTTCTGGAAAAAAATCAGGATGGAATTGTGGTGTGCAATCCGGGATCTATTTCTCTTCCAAAAGGTGGAACATCAGCAGGGTTTGCTTTATATGAAAAAGGAAAGCTCGCTTTGATGGATATGGACGGCAACGAAATCAAAAGCATCAATGTTTAAATAAAGTTTAAACTATTCAAAAATAGAGTGTTTTCTACTTGCATATTTACTCATATTTTGTATACTATAAATACAAGAAGAGGTAAGTATGGTAACAGGGTTTCCAAGTCCAGCTCAAGGTTATGAGGACAAGCTTTTTGATCTTAATACGTATTTTATAAAGCATCCTGCCGCGACTGTTTTTATGCGAATAGATTCTTCGGCGTTTGTTAAGATGGGTATTTATAATGGAGATTTGCTTATAATTGACAGGGCCAAGCGACTTACACAGAATAGTCTTGTGGTTTATGAATCCGATGGCGCTTTTACTTTAGGAAGGGTTTTTAACATAAAAGGGGAGGCTCATATTACCGGAGCCATAACCCATGTGATTCATACTGTGAAGGAACAGTGATTGTTGCCCAGATACTTTAAAATAAGAAACCGGATCTGTTCAGGATATTTCCATGGCAGACCCGGTTTTTTTATGCTGGAAATCGTAGGAATAATTCAGCATCTTCTATATTGCTCAGCTTGATTTATCTGCTATTTTGCATCGATTCCGCCTTCGCTGCTTTCCTGAGGACGGG
>JAKSLX010000013.1 GCA_024400915.1 Treponema sp. | reverse complement strand
CAAGCTTGATTTCAACAAGTCTATTTGATTCATCTTCGCTAACAATGATATCGTGTTCGCTATTAACATTGTTCAATCTAAAGCCTGCAAATTTAGGGTCATTTTCCACATCTGGAAGAAGAACCTGAGTTCTAAAGCCTGGAAGTTCATAATCTATTACATCCGGAATATCAGGACGTGGAATATACTTACGAGGATCTTTAGGGTATTTCAGATTTTCAAAAAGATATCTAATTGTGAACGGAACAGTCATTGATTTTGTAATAGCTTTATATTCCTGAACAGGTGCATCAGTTACAACACCTGTAAAATCAGGCGACCAGTAATCAAACACTTCGCGCTTATCTTTAGAATGGAAATCCGTTCTAACAGCATTAATTAGAGTTCCGTATTTGAGATTAGTTAATGTTCGAGGACTTACATCTTCTTTAAAGTCATGGTTCTGTCCATTCCATGTTCCAGCTGCATTCCAGATCAAACCGTTTGGATCGAAGGTTACATTATAGAGCTTTCGTTTCATGTAAACCCTTACAACAGTTGAATCATTTTCAGCGATTCCTGCAATTGTAATGGAAGTTTTGTCGCCAGAAACTGTGAGGCCGTCTTTACTTGTACCATTTTTTCCAATATAGGCATCAACAAATTCAAAGCCTTTATGATTTTTAATTTCAAATGTTACAGGAACTGGACTTGCTGCATTGTAATCGCCAACTTTAGTATCTGTATCATCCCTGCTCATTGAATATCTCTGCTCAAAAGCAGCGGTCTCTGGATATTCAAGCTTTTCAAGATAATACTCAACGCCATAAAGTGCGCCTGTGCGTTTGTAAACTGCCTCATAACGGATGTTCTTAGCAGGGAATGTAGGATTTGCTGACAAATCACCATGAACAGACTGCCACTTAACAAAGTCATGATGTTCTTTTATTGGAGGTGGAGGAAGAGCCATAATCGGATCAAGATATTTTCCGCTTACTTTTACAATCTGTTCGCCTCTATTGAAGAAGCCGCCGTTTGCATTCATCGTTACGGTAACTGTAGCCCGGTTGTATTTGATTTCAACAACTGTAGAGCTGTCTTCATTTACTTCCTGCTGTTTAAATGGCAGTGCGTAATAGCCAGGAACGCCATCATAAGCCTTTGCCTTAGTCAGGATTTCAGAACCGGCAGAATATTTTTCATCAGGATATCTTGAATCAGGAACATAAGATCCGTCAGCCTGCTCAAAAAGATGTCTGATTGTATATTCAGGAGGACCTTTATCCCAGACTGCAATGTATTCTCTGTCCTGAGTAAATTTAATATCTACTTTTCCGCCGACTTCATTCCAGCCTTCAAAATTCCAGATATCACCATGAACTTCTTCGCCATTGTTATTAATGAAGTTTGTTTCGTCACGGTAACATTCAATGCAGCTATAGTGCGTAAAATCAGATTCATATTTTCCGGAAATATAGCGCTCAGAATGGTAGTCATTATGCTCATTACCATCAACATTCTTCCACTTTGCATAGGCTGCATCAAGATCAAATTTATAGGTATAGATTCTTCTATCATAATAAACATTAAGAACTTCAGATGGTTCGTCAATTCCCTTTATTACTACCTGCTCAAAACTTTCCACATGGAAACCGTATCTTGAAATTGCTTTATAATTTGATTTATGACCAGGAATACCTGCAGCAGCATTCATGGCAACAAGAGTATATTTCTGGTCGTCTGTTGCTCCTTCAGGATAATTAAGGTTTTCTTCATAAATTTTTACAATGTAGTTTGAATTGACAGCATCCCAGACAGAATAGTAAGTATGGTCTTCTGCAGGATATGTTTCCGGAATTCTTACAGTTGTAACAGTCTCCGCATTTAAGTTTTCTGACCATCCTACAAATTTTTCATCGATTTTTTTAATCTGGGAAATATCAACCAATGGAAGCCGTTCACCATATTTTCCTTTAAGTTCGTGAACTCCTTCTGTCAAATCCCATTCACCACCATTTGGGTCAAAGGTAAGAGTTATGCGTTTACGGGTATACTTTACAGTAAGTACATTGTTTTCAATTATTTTATTTTCAGGAAGAAACTCAAAACCTTCCGGGAGTTTTGATGGGAAAGACCAGGGATTAATTTTTGCTGAAGTAATTTTTGTAAGTGTAGAATCAACATCATCATTATCTACTGATTCAAACTCTTCGATAATCGTATATACTTTCTCAAGGTCTTCCGGTTTATCAGGCGAATCAATATCTTTAATAGAATCCACCCTCTGAAAATCCTCAACCATGTGAGAACATCCTGCAGAAAAAAGTGATAACACTATATATATATATAGTAAAAATACCTTTTTCATCTAAACTCCTTGCTTATTCCAAGAAAGTCAATAAAACAAAAACTCCGCACCTATGATGGTAATTCAAAATTCTTTGGTTGTCATGGAACCACCAAAAAAACAAAAAAAATCCCCCGGCAGCCTGAAATCACCAGACCGTCCGGAGGACTCAATTATGAATTATGCATTCCTAATTATTAATTGATTTCAACAACCCAGCCTTCAGGGCCCTTAACGGTTCCCATCTGGATTCCTGTCAAAGTCTCACGAAGCTTCTGCATTACAGGTCCGATGTTTTCCATTCCACTTGGAAGCATGATAGACTTTCCGTGGTCGTCAATCTGACCGATTGGAGAAATAACGGCGGCAGTACCGCAAAGACCACATTCAACAAACTTCTTGAGTTCCTTCTTGTTTACAGGGCGTTCTTCAACCTTCATTCCAAGGATGTCCTTTGCTACAGTAACCAAAGAACGGCGTGTGATTGAAGGAAGAATTGATCCTGACTTTGGAGTGATGAGAGTTCCCTTCTTGTCAACAAAAAGGATGTTAGCTCCACCAGTTTCTTCAATATATGTATGTGTTGCAGGATCTGTGTACATGTTCTCTGCATATCCACAGTTATGTGCGTCTACGATATTGTAAAGTGACATTGCGTAATTAAGACCTGCCTTGATGTCACCTGTTCCGTGAGGAGCAGCACGGTCGCGGTCAGAAATGCGAACCTTGATTGGCTTTACTCCACCCTTGAAGTAAGGTCCTACTGGAGTTACAAGGATGCGGAACTGGAATTCTGTAGCTGGTTTAACACCAATAACTGCGTTTGAACCGAACATGAATGGACGGATGTAAAGAGTTGCGCCGCTTCCATAAGGTGGAACAAAATCAAGGTTTGCCTTAACAACATCGATTACAGCCTGAATGAATTTTTCTTTTGGGAATACAGGCATTTCAAGGCGTGTACAGCTGTCTGCCATGCGGTCTGCATTAAGGTCAGGTCTGAAAGTAACGACTTTTCCGTCAGAAGTTGTATATGCTTTAAGTCCTTCAAAACATGTCTGTGCATACTGAAGAACACATGCGCATTCGCTCATAGTAATTGTGTGGTCAGAAGTAAGAGTTCCTTCATCCCAAGCACCGTCTTTCCAGTTGGCTACGAAGCTCTTGTTTGTTTCCATGTAGCCGAAAGGCAAGTTGCCCCAATCGATGTCTTTTGCCATAAAAGTACCTCTTGATGATAAAAAAAATAAAGTAAAACTAAAAAAACTTAAAGTTTATTAAAGTTTCTAAAAATAATACCACTAGAGAAAAAAAAAGTAAAATGAATTCTAGACGATTAAATGAACTCTTTAACTAAACTGAAGCAGGAATGGTAATCAAAACTTCGGTTCCTGCATTCTCGATGCTCTTTACATCCAGAGTGCCATTGCAGATTTTTTCAATGCGGAACTTTGTGTTTTCCATGCCAAGATGTTTCCGTCCTGAATCCATTGGTTTTGTCATGTCAAAACCGATGCCATTATCCTTAACAGAGATAATGATGTTTCCGTCCTTCCTATAGGTTGAAACAGTAATTGTTCCCCCTGATTTCTTAGGTCTCAAGCCGTGCTGAATGGAATTTTCTACAATAGGCTGAAGCGTAAGAGGCGGCAAAAGAAAATCCTGAACTCCTATGTCATAGACAACGGAAATATTGTCAAAGCGTTCCTTTTCAATTTCAAGATAGCATTTTATGTGTTCCAGCTCGCGTACAAAAGGATGAATGGAACCCGTATCAAAAGCGTCCTTGTTTCCATTCAGGAATTTGGAAAGGTTGTCCAGCATTCTCTCCGCCCTTTCTGGATCAGCTGAATAAAGAACCTTGATATTATACAGAACATTGTTTACAAAATGCGGCTGAATCTGAGACTGGGAAACACTTATCAGAGAATGCTCCAGCTTGATTCGGTTTTCAAAAAATTTTCCGTAGACAACATTATAAAACACAAAGAACTGGATGCAGATCTGAACCATTGTTGCAATGGCCACGGGATTCAGCTCCCTTACATAATAATAATGGGATTCAATTTTGAACGCATAGATAAGAATGCATGAAACCCAGCATAAAAAATAGAACAGAAGGCCTGAAATAAGCAAAGTAAAGATTTTCCCGCTGTATTGTTTCCTGTAAAACACAAGGAGACCGATTACAACAATATGAATCAAAAGCTCAGTAATTTCGACAAACCTGAAGCCGTCAATGACAAAGGCCTGTTTTCTAACACAGGCAGCAAAAGCATTGAAAATAAAAAGAACAACGGAAACAAGGGATGTATATGCGGCAATCGAAAGTTTTTTTCCTATTACTTTCGGATCATTCATGAAGCCGGCATTCTGAAGGTAAAAAACTCCCGTAATGCCAAAGGTAGAAAGAACCCATAGGGAACGAGCGGCAGCCTTGGCAATGTAAGTTTCAAAAAAACCGTAGAGCATCATCAGATCAAGACCATAATGGATGATGCAGAACAAAAGTCCAAGAGGAGGAAGAACTACCTTCTTGCTCTTATTGCGGGGAGACATCAAGCCAAAAACTATATAAGTAATGAAAATTGCAAACGATGCTATACAGACACCCAATCCCTGTACCATTAGTACCACCCCTCAAATAAAATTAAGAATGACAGTGCTATTCAGTTTTTTTACTAAAAATGCTTTTGCTGTTCTCTGCCCAGCTGTATTGGTTCATGTATTCACCCTTGTAGGAATTGATTACCTGAACATTTCCTTTTTCAAATTCATAGGCATCACACCAGAAAGAGTTCACATCTATTCCATAGCAGTTCCATCCTTTTTTAAGGATGCTTTGAACTCCAAAAGGCTCCAGTGCCTGCTTCAAGGAAAGCCAGCAATGCCTAAGGTTATTTTTATTCTTGCCGTCGTCCTCGTTGTTTTCCCAAAGAACAGCGCAAAGTTCTCCACCACTTACAGTGGATCCCCTTTTGTCTACAAGATAGGCAAGAAGTTCCTTTGCTTTTGTCAAACTGAAAGTAACAACCTTGTCATTGATGAACAGATCGAAATTTCCAAAACACTGAACCCGCACTTTCTCTGCATTTGAAGCCTTGATTTCCTGCATTACAAAGGAGAGCTCTTTCTTTACTTCATTAGCATTTGTTGGCTTAGTAAGATACCCGCTGCATCCGTTTTCTGTTGCTTCAGTCTTGTATTCGGAATAGCCGGTAATAAAAATGATTTTTATTGAAGGAATAAGAACCTTAAGCTTTTCAGCCAGCTCAATTCCATTCATAACTGGAAGATTGATGTCAAGGATTGCAAGATCAACATCCTTATTGTTTTTTGCAAACTCAAGAACATCTTCCGCGTAAGAAAAATCGAATACTTCCGAAACTTCATCCATGGAAAGAAGCATGTTCTTATGATAAGTGAGAAGATTTTTTTCGTCATCACAGCAAATAATTTTCAATTTTTTACAACCTTCCAATTTAATTATAAAACAATCAGTGTGAATAGAATGTTAATGAAAGAATAATTCCATCCTGTGAGTCAGCACAAAGCAAACAAAATTATTTTAAACAGAATTTTAATGAATTGCAAACTTTTTGCCCGAGTGGTATTCTGTAGACATAAATTTTCTATTAAAGAAGGCAAATTATGGATTTTGTTAGTGAACTTAAGGAAAAGGCTAAGAAAGCCGGAAAGACAATCGTTCTTTGTGAAGGTGAAGACAAGCGCGTTGTAGAAGCAGCTTCTATTATCGTAAAAGAAGGAATCGCAAAAATCATTCTTTTGGGAAACAAGGAAGAATGTGAAAAGGTTGCTCCTGGTGTAGATTTGAGCGGAGTAACACTCATCGATCCAACAACAGATTCAAACGCAGACAAGTACGCAGAACTTTTGTTCAAGGCACGTGAAGGCAAAATCAACAAGAAGACAAACGCTCCAGAATATGCTGATGTAGCAGCCGCAAAGGACTACATCCTCAAGGACCGCACTATGTACGGTGCCCTCATCCTCAAGGCTGAAGATGCAGACGGTTTCGTTTCAGGTGCATGCCACTCAACAGCAAACACACTCCGCCCAGGACTTCAGGTAATCAAGACAGCACCTGGAATCAAGACAGTATCTTCATGCTTCATCATGGTTGCTCCAGAATCTGGAAACCCATACATCAAGGAAGGCGTAAGCGTATTCGGCGACTGCGCAATCAACATTGAACCAACAGCAGAAGAAATGGCAGACATCGCAATTGCATCTGCTGACACAGCAAAAAAGATCGCAGGCATCGAACCACGCGTTGCAATGCTTTCATTCTCTACAAAGGGATCAGGAAACGACAGCAAGTTCACAAACAGCGTTTCAAAGGTTCAGGAAGCAACAAAGATCGCCCAGGAAAAGGCTCCGGAACTTGCATTGGACGGAGAATTCCAGTTTGACGCAGCAATCGCACCTGAAGTTGGAGAACTCAAGGCTCCAGGAAGCAAGGTTGCAGGTCACGCAAATACATTCATCTTCCCTAATATCAACGCAGGAAACATCGGTTACAAGATCTGCCAGCGCATGGGCGGATGGATGGCAATCGGTCCTGTATGCCAGGGATTTGCAAAGCCTCTCAACGACCTTAGCCGCGGCTGCAATGTAGATGACATCGTAGCAACAGTAGCAGTAACAGCATTACAGGCATAAAAAATAAATTAAGACTGCGAGTTTTAAACGCAAAGGGGCTGTCTTAGAAGTTTTTGAAACTTCTAAGACAGCCCCTTTTTTATCTCATCTAGATTTTTAGTATACGCTCAAAATTTTTGCAAGCTTTTCCTTGCCGATAATCTTCATGAAGTTTGCAAGGCGTGGTCCCTGATCCTTTCCGATGAGGGCATGATACAATGCAGTAAACAAAGCCTTTGATTCAAGACCCATTTCTGTAGCAATATCATACATTGCCTGCTGGCATTCCTTGTCCAGAGCATATGTTCCAACCTTAGGAACAACTTCATCACGAACGCGGATAACAGCCTTGAGCATGTCGCCAGTGATGTCTTCTGCCTTTGATCCGTCCTTGCGGAGCTTGAAACAGAAATCAGGAGCACAGTCAGGAGCGCTTTCGTTAATCCAGTACCATGCGCAAGCACAGCGGCGGCGGAGGCATTCTTCCTGCTCAGGCTTTACATCACCAAGGGAAGCAATTACTGCATCAATGTCTCCATCATAAGTCTGGAGCAAAGTTGTCAAAAGTCTGAATGGAACCTGATATGGCTGAACCTTTGGCATACCCGGTTCGATCTGGCTCAATTCGTAAATTCTCTTTTCGCGGAGGATGATTGATTCCTTCTTTGCAGGATCCTTTTCCTTTGGTTCCTCAAGCCCCCATACGAGGCGTTCTGTCTTGTCGTATGCTTCATAGACTGTAACAACGTCAAGGTCAAAGCTGATTGAGAATTCATGGTCAACCTTGTTCTGTGCAAAGATGTAGCGCAAAACTTCAGGCTGATAAACTTCAAGAGCATCAACAAGGGAAATTACCTTACCCTTAGAAGATGACATCTTTCCTGGAACACCCTTGAGCTTAACGAAGTCATACTTCATTGTAACAGGTGCATCCCAACCATAGATCTTCTTTGATACAAGCTTTGCTGTATCGTAAGATCCACCTGGAGAAATGTGATCCTTTCCGCCTGGTTCAAAGCAGACCTTTTCTTCTGCCCATCTCATTGGCCAGTCAACACGCCAGCCCAGCTTGATTCCACCAAAGTTGCGGATGTCTACAGTTTCTTCGCAGCCGCATTCACACTTGTAGCTTACGCCATATTCTCCGTCGTAGCCTGTGATTTCTGTTGTGTCCTTGTTGCACTTGCCGCAGAAAATAGCAGTTGGCCAGTAAACATCTTCCGGCTTCATCTTGTGGTCGTCGTCGCGGTAATGGTTCAAGCATTCCTTGATGAGTTCGCGATTCTGAAGGGCGTTCTTCATGCCTTCTGCATAGCGGTTTGCACGATAGCGCTGTGACTGATAGAGGAATTCCGGATGGATTCCAACGCGTGGAAGCTGCTTTTCAATGTCAACTTCATGATGGCGTGCATAGTTTTCGTCACGGCCAAATGTATCTGGAACGGAAGTAATTGGATAGCGAAGATATTTTTCAAGTTCTTCTGGCTTTGGCATGTTGCCTGGAACCTTGCGGAATACATCGTAGTCATCCCATGAATAGATGAAGCGAACATTCTTGCCGCGATCGCGCATAGCACGAACAACAAGATCAACTGTAATGATTTCACGGAAGTTACCGATGTGAACAGTACCTGAAGGAGTAATTCCTGATGCACAAGTATATGAATCAAGGTCTCCCTTTTCCTTAATGATTTTAGCAGCCTGCTGGTCAGCCCAGTGGCACAATTCCTTAACATCTCTAGACATAATGCTAGACATTATAATGAAAAGTAAAAACTATTTCCACTCATTGAGAAATTCAAGCATGAACTGCTGAACATCGCCAAACCACTTTTTCTGGAATCGGCAGGCCTTTTTTCCAACATATCTGAAGTGCCAGCATTCCCAACGGTAGCCGGTTACATCTTCATAGCCTTTTGGGAAAGACAGAGACCATCCGTAATCTGCGGCATTTTTGTAAACCCACTGCCCCATTTCAGTTTTGTCAAAATCATCACTAATGCTGCCAAAATCAACGGCAGTAGCTAGCTGATGTTGACTTGTACCCGGACGGGCACTTTCGCGTTCCGCTTCTTCAAGACCGTCAACGGAAACCCAGTAATTGAAAAGGTTTTCCTGATATTGATAAGAACGATAAACAGAACTTACAAGAAGGGTTATTCCGTCCTTTTTTGAAGCAAGAGCCATTTCCTTGAGTGCTTCGTAAGCTTCAGGACGAATCTTCATGTTCTTTTTGTTAAGGTTGAAGTAATTGTTGGCTTCCAGATTTATCAAATCTTTAGGTTCATAGGTACCTGAAACCTTATGAGTCTTGTCGATTAAAAAATAAAGGCTCTTGTCATCGCTACGAAAAGTTTTCTCTTCAAGAAGAATTTCAGAAAGATCAGAAAAAAATTCCGTCTTATTCTCCTGAATTTTTCTGCAAAACTCGGCAGACCTTGGATTCATTTTTGAAAGCACAGAAGCAAGCTTAACTGCATTCTCATCAGTATCCTGTTTTACTTCCTGAGCCTTTACAGTCTTCTCTGCAGCGTATGCTTTTTTTGAACAGCCTGAAATCAAACAGATTAAACCGCAAAGTCCAAAGAAAAATACAGCGTTTTTTTTGATACTATGCATCTGCAACCTCGGTAACGGAGTGAATCACATGGAACACATCCATAAATCCTGTCTTACCAAGGGCAATTCTTGCAGGTTCCGAAGGGTTCATTATGAAAAGTTTTGTATCATTGGCATCACCATCGTTATGACCTGCAATAACGATTCCGACACCAGTAGAATCGATTACCTGAACCTGTTCCATATCAAGAACAACATTGGAATCGATAATGTACTGAAAAACCTTCTGCTGAAGTTCAACACAAGTGTTGGAATTCATTGTTCCCGAAAGTTCTAAAAGCATATAGTTTACGCCGACTTTTTCACGTATTGTTAACTGGTCCATTTAGCGTTCATCTCCTATTCAAATTGCCTAAGCCTTGTTACCAAGGTACTTGATTACAAGCATGGTAACATCATTTTCAAGTTCCTTCGAAGCAAAATCAACAAGAACTTCATATGCAAACTTAGTCATTTTTTCTGCAGGATAAGTTGAGTTATCCATAAGGGCATTCTGAGTTCTCTGCTTGCCAAAGATATCACCGCGAAGTGACTTTGTATCAAGAATACCGTCAGTTACGGACATAATGATGTCACCTTCAGCAAGCTTAACTTTTTTAACCTTAAGAAGAGGAGAAATATCTTTGACAAATCCAAGAATATGGCCTTCACCCTGAACTTCAATTACGTTGTTGTATGCACGGGTATAAACATAGAGAGCCGGAGAACCACAGTTGATGTAATACAAGGTGTCGGATGTAAAATCCAAAAGACCGAAAATACCAGCAAAGAAAGTTCCCTTTGGCAAAGAGTCACGGATAAAGACATTTACCTTTGCAACAAGCTTCTTGAAGTCCGTAGTCTCAGCAAGATAAGTACGGATGATGGACTTAAGGATGACCATGCTCATGGAAGCTGCAATACCCTTACCGGAAAGAGCACCGATGATGAAGATGTGACGTGTATCCGTAAGACGAATCATATCAACGAATTCACCACCAATGTTGTGGGCAGGAATCATCAGGTAACCGGCATCAACTTTCTTGCTCTGGATAAGATCCATGTTTTCCTGAATGGAAGTAATAATCTGACCAGACATGCGGATTTCGCGGTTTACGGTACCTACAACAGATTCATTCATGATGTTCTTAATGTAGTATCCAACAACAAAGAGGTTTGAATAGTACTTGTTGAAAACATCATAGTCGTAGTCAGAGTAAATGTTACCAGATGTCTTTGGACCAAGAAGAATGAGACCGATAAAGTTACGGCCTTCATTGAGCATGACAAGAGCATCTGAATTTGTTTCCCTGAAGAGAATCTCAAGCTTGCTCTTTACTGCGGCAAGAGAACCATGTCTTGTAACCTGTTCCTTAAAAATTACCTGACGGTGGGCATTCATGATGGCATCACCTGTTGCAGATTCAAAAGGAATGTTGATGTTTGTGTTTCCGTCAGAAGAATAGACAACAGAAATGTTTCCGGTTCCGTCGTCCATTACAATTCTCATTGAAGAAGTTCCAAGGTACTTCTTGAAGATCTTGTATACTTCATCCGTAATTTCCTGAGGATTCTTTGCAAAGTCCAGTGATGAAATATCCTTTTCAAAACTCTGGGCATAGCGTTTCTTGCGGAAAAGCTCGGAATTGCCAAATCTCTTTCTGAAGAAGGTTACAAGGCCAACAACAACAGTAACTACACAGAAAAGAAGGACTGGATAAAGATAAAGATAGATTTCATTGTAAGGAGCAAGAAGAATATATGCGGCACCAATGATGCATACCGGAATGAGGAATTCAATGAGGAAACGGAGGAATCCGCGAACAACGCCACGGAAGTCTACAACCTCATCATTTTCGTTCGACCTGATGAAGAAATAAAGCTGAGGAAGGAATCCTACAGGAGTAAGGGCCGTAATATGATACATGTAGTTTGAACTTTCCTTGATGAACCAGAAAGTAATCCACGAAAGCACAAAGCCGATAACGCTATTTATCATGTTCTGCCTGATAAGCTTTGCCTTGGTATGTTCTGCACGAACAAGAACCATCAGTGAAACAAAGGCAGGGAACAATCCCATGTAGAGAAGATAGAAGGCATCGAGTCTTGTAATCCAGAGGGAGCTTCCAAGCTTTGAAACCACGAAAAGTCCGGAAACGATTTCAAAACCATTGTCCGTATATTCAAAGGAATTGAGTCCGTTAGGTGCAAAGAACGCAAAATAACCGGCACCAACAAGAAGAATAAACCTCATGAGTTTCATGAATCTAGTTCTCTTGTATTCAGGATACTTGAGAATGTAGTCACATGAAGAAACTGCAAGCCATCCAAAAAGGAAATATGTCAAACGTCCGCCAATAAGAGCAAACTGCTTTGTTCCCTTCAATGTAAGGAAAACAGTAAGGGCCATACAGAAAAAACTTGCACTGCTGAAAAGAATCAAGTTAACGAGTGATGAAGAACTCTGATACTTTGTTGACTGGCGGTCTACCCTAAAAGACTGGAAGACAAGAATAACACCAATAAGAAAATTAATTAAAGCGTATACCATTTGTTACCTCTACTCCTATCTTTCTACCTTGGCAACCATCATCGTGACGTCGTCCCTAAGTTTCTTTCCACCGTTGTAATCCATGATAAGGTTGACAACATCATCAATGAATTCCTTAGGCGATTTTGCAGCACTCTTCTTGATTGTATTTTCGTAGAGTTCCGTATCGCCAAGTTCAACACCTTCATCGTTCATAACTTCCGAAACACCGTCGGATGCCATAAGGATTACGTCGTCACGGAAAAGCCTTTGCTCTGCAACTTCAACTTCATCAATATCAATGATACCGACAAGGGAACAGTTTGAAGTCAAAGGCTTGATTCTGTAACCGCTAGGAGAATTTGTAATGATCAAAGGATCCGACATGGAAGCATTTACATAGCGGATAACCATTTTTTCAGTATCAACGACACCAAGGAAAAGAACCGTATATTTATCCTGAAGTTTCATTCCCTTGATGGCCTTATGGATTGCCATAATCATGCCAGGAAGATCTTCCTTGTCTTCAAGAATCTTTGCAGTATTCATAACGAGACCCATAACGAGGGCAGCGGCAAGACCTTTACCGGAAACGTCACCGAGCATAAGAAGAGTCTTTGTAGGTGAAATAGGAAGAACCGAATAATAGTCTCCGGAAACGTTAACCAACGGACGGTAATATGCAGCAATGGAAAGCTTGTCAATCTTTGGCATGTTGAGCGGAAGGAATGACTGCTGTGTATCTGCAAGCTGCTTCCATTCACGGGAAAGGGATGCAATTTCAGAAAGATCGGAAATTGTCTTTGAGCGTTCAAGGAAGCGTTCAAATTCTTCTATAAGTGTCTTGTAGATTTCAAGATCAAAAAGCCTTGTATAACGGCAGAAAACATAAAGGTGAATCTTGTTCTTTGAAAGAATGAAACCACGGGACTGAGAATACTTTGTAACAATACCAAGCTCTTCACCGATGAAGCAGTAGCCGTCACGCCAGTCTGCAGGATAGTTAAGTTCAAGGGTTCTCATTGTCTGAGCAGAACATGAAAGACGATCCGGACTGTTGTAGAGAACATAGTTCTTTTCACGGTCAACAAGAAGAACGGAACAGTCCCCTTTCATTTCAAGAATGGAACCTATTGCTTCATAAAAATCGTCGAGGGAATAACAAAAACGCATCTTGTCTATGAATTCATTCAAAATGCCAGTTTCTTTTGTAAAGAGATCCTTTTTTCTTATGTAGAAAAGAAGATTTCCCTGATACTTGCTTAAAACTACAGAAATTACTGTAAAAACAACGCATGCCGTAACAAATCTAAATACAGCAGAGTACTGTCTCGTATCATTTACATAAGGTGTAATGAGGAAAATAATGATTGCTACCAGAATCAGCGTAAGAATTCCTTTTATGGTCTTTACAATACGTTTTTTTGTTTTATACATCGATAAACCTCGTGAATTGACAATTAGCCGTTATCCATTATATCACAATTTCGGAAAATTTGAGAAAAAAGATAAAAAAAAACTGTCTTTCGGGGAAAAACGAAAGACAGTACTATAAACACATATGGTAAAAACTAGAATAATGACTCGCGGGAAAGCAATTCCGGAGAAGTTTCAGGTTTTTCCACCTTCTGAAATTCTTCCATTGCGGCTGCCTGCTGTCGGCTTAGCTTTGAAGGAATCTGAACCATTATTTTTACAATAAGGTCGCCCTTTCTGCTTGAACCGTCATAAGGAACACCTTCGCCCTTTACGCGGAGGAATTTTCCATGCTGAATGCCGGCAGGAACCTTGATTGTAATTTTCTTGCCGTCAAGGTTCTCAATTTCAACGCTGGCACCAAGCACAGCCTGGGAAATGCTGATAGGCACTGCACAGTAAAGGTCGTGTCCTTCGCGCTCAAAGAACCTGTCGGAACGAACGTTGATTACAATATGAAGGTCTCCAGGATTTCCACCGTTTGTACCTGCATTGCCCATACCGTGAATGCAAAGTTCCTTACCCATATCAACACCACAAGGAATCTTTACGTTCAGCGTAGTATGCTTTGAATATACACCTGATCCACGACAAGAATGGCATGGATTGTCGATTACAGTTCCCGAACCATGGCAGTTAGAACAAGTCTGCTGAACAACAAAGAAGCCCTGTGATCTACCAACCTGCCCGCGTCCGTGACAGGTAGGACAAGTCTTTCTTGAAGCACCTGCGGCACCACCTGTTCCCTTGCATTCAGGACACTGCTCATCACGGTTATAAGAAATATCTTTCTTACAGCCGTAAACAGCTTCCTTAAAGTCAACGTGAAGGTCATAGCGAAGGCTTGCACCATCATTGTTACTGCGTGAAGAACGCCTGCCTCCACCAAAGCCGCCGAATCCGCCGCCACCACCGAAAATGCTCTCAAAGATGTCGCTGAAGCCACCGCCTCCCATTCCACCGAAGATGTCGCTGAAATCATGGAAGGCATGGGAATAGCCGCCAGCACCTGCACCGCCCATTCCGTCAAGACCTGCAAAACCATACTGATCATAGACAGACTTTTTCTGGTCGTCGCTGAGAACTTCGTAGGCTTCAGTAGCCTCCTTGAATTTCTCTTCCGCTTCTTTATCACCAGGATTTCTGTCCGGATGATATTTCATGGCAACCTTGCGGTAAGCCTTTTTGATTGTGTCTTTATCAGCGCCCTTATCAACTCCGAGCACTTCATAATAATCACGTTTGTTAGCCATTGTTTTTTCCATAAACCACAAAACCTGAAAAAGCAAATCACTCTTTCAGGTCCTGCGAAAAAGAAATGTCTCGCGGTCTTTCGCAAGAAAAAACCGCAGTTATATTAGTTCTTTACTTCGTATTCAACATCATCTGCGTTTGAAGCACCCTTGAATCCAGAACCTGCATTTGCACCTGGATTAGGGCCAGCACCAGCACCCATGTCAGGACCTGCACCCTGAGCACCAGCTGCACCCTGCTGAGCAGCCTGAGCCTTATAGAGTTCCTCTGCCATCTTGTAAGATGCCTGCTTGAGGGCTTCTGCCTTTGCCTTGATATTGTCAATATTGTCGCTCTTGAGGGCTTCCTTAAGTTCGTTAAGGGCAGCTTCAATCTTAGACTTATCGTCAGCAGAAATCTTGTCGCCGATTTCCTTAAGTGACTTTTCTGTTGCGAATACAAGACCGTCAGCTTCGTTCTTAGCATCGATGCTTTCACGCTTCTTCTTGTCTGCTTCTGCGTTAGCTTCTGCGTCCTTCTTCATGCGTTCGATTTCTTCTTCTGAAAGTCCACTTGAAGATGTGATCTGAATGTGCTGTTCCTTTCCAGTTCCGAGGTCCTTAGCAGAAACATGAACGATACCGTTTGAGTCGATGTCGAATGTAACTTCAATCTGTGGAACACCGCGTGGTGCTGAAGGAATTCCTTCAAGGTTGAAGTTTCCGAGTGTGCGGTTGTCTGCAGCCATTTCGCGTTCACCCTGGAGAACGTGGATTGTAACTGCTGTCTGACCGTCAGCTGCTGTAGAGAAGATCTGACTCTTCTTTGTAGGAATTGTTGTATTAGCAGGAATAAGCTTTGTGCAAACTCCACCGAGTGTTTCGATACCGAGTGAAAGTGGTGTAACATCGAGGAGGAGAACGTCCTTAACATCACCTGCAAGGATACCACCCTGGATTGCTGCACCGATTGCAACAGCTTCGTCTGGATTGACTGCGCGGCTACCTTCCTTTCCGAAGATGCTCTTTACGATTTCCTGAACCTTAGGCATGCGGGAAGAACCACCAACGAGGATAACTTCGTCAATCTTATCAGGAGTGATTTCAGCATCCTTCATTGCCTTCATACATGGTTCGCGAGTTCTTTCGAAAAGTGGATCTGTCATCTGTTCGAACTGAGCACGTGAAAGGGACTTCTGGAGGTGCTTTGGACCTGTTGCGTCAGCTGTGATGAATGGAAGGTTGATGTCTGCTGTAGCCTGGTTTGAAAGGCTGATCTTTGCATTTTCTGCTGCTTCGCGGAGACGCTGGAGAGCCATTGAATCATTTGAAAGGTCGATTCCAGAATCATTCTTGAATTCTGAGATGAGCCAGTTAACGATTGCACGGTCCCAGTCATCGCCACCAAGGTGTGTGTCACCGTTTGTTGACTTTACTTCAAAAACACCGTCTCCGAGTTCAAGGATGGAAATATCGAATGTACCGCCACCAAGGTCGTATACTGCGATTGTCTTGTCCTGCTTCTGATCCTTGTCAAAACCGAAAGCAAGGGAAGCTGCTGTTGGTTCATTGATGATGCGCTTAACATCAAGACCTGCAATCTTACCTGCATCCTTTGTTGCCTGACGCTGTGCATCGTTGAAGTATGCAGGAACTGTGATTACAGCTTCTGTAACTGCTTCACCAAGGTAATCTTCAGCTGTCTTCTTCATCTTCTGAAGTGTGAAGGCAGAAATTTCCTGTGGAGAATATTCCTTTGCAACGCCGTTTTCCATAACTTCAACACGAACATCTTCGCCGTGATCCTTTACTGTATATGGAACAAGCTTTGCTTCGCCTGTAAGTTCACTGTAACGATGACCGATGAAACGTTTGATAGAATAAATTGTGTTCTTTGGGTTAGTAACCATCTGGTTCTTTGCAGGGAGTCCTACGATTCTGTCTCCCTTTGCTGTGAAACCAACGATAGATGGAGTTGTGCGTCCACCTTCTGAGTTCTGGATAACAACTGGCTTTCCGCCTTCCATTACTGCTACACATGAGTTTGTTGTTCCCAAGTCAATACCGATAATCTTTCCCATCTTATTCCTCCAATTCATAATTCACAATTCATAATGCACAATTTTCAAGTCATATGAATTACAAATTATTTCATTATATTTCCTTTATCAATTAATAATCATGCAATAAATAATTATGCATTATCCTTTGGCATTGATACCATTACTTTTGCGTGGCGGATAACACGGTCCTTAAGCTTATACCCCTTGAGGTAAACAGCCTTAAGTGTAGGTTCTGCCACATCTTCATCAGCCTTTCCGATTGCTTCATGGATATCAGGATCAAACGCATCACCTGCTGCCCCGTAAGAAACAAGGCTGTACTTGTTTTCAAGCATGCTGATAAGAGATTTGTTGATCATTGAAACGCCGTCTGCAATTGCCTTTGGATCTGTTGCTGTTGCCGCTGCTTCAACCGTGCGGTCAAAGTTGTCAAGGCTTTCAAGAAGATCCTTGAGAAGGCTTGTATTTGCATAATCGAAAGCATCCTGCTTTTCCTGGATGGCTCTTTTTCTGTAGTTTTCAAAATCTGCCACACGACGGAGAACTTCTTCCTTGAGCTGAGCATTTTCTGCTTCAAGGACTGCGATTTTTTCTTCCGGAGTAAGCTCCTTTTCTGCAGTTTCTTCAGCTTTTCCAGCCTGATTTTCTTCCGCTGCTTTTGTTTCCGCAGCTTCATTCTGTGTTTCAGTAGCCTTTTCTGCTTCCTGATCTTTCATTTCTTCCTTAGACATCTTAACTTCCTATTTCTATGTAATAAAAAAATAAAAAAATTACGCCAAATCGTCAACAAATTCTGATAAATTTTTTGTTATATTTACAAAATCCCGTTAAATTCAGCCTGCAAAAGAGAAAACTCCCATGCTCAAGGCCATCATTATGAGCCCGGCAAACAGAACCCCAGCCATAACTGCAATCACAGTATCCTTGAACTTCATGTCAAGCAAGCTTGCGGCCAAAGTTCCAGTCCAGGCGCCAGTTCCAGGCAAAGGAATGCCAACAAAGAGAAAAAGAGCAACAAAAAGACCTTTGCCTGCTTTTGACTCAAGTTTTTCACCTGCTTTCTGACCTTTCACAAGGAAGAATGTACAGATTCCGCCGATAAACTTCTTGTCCTGTCCCCATTCAAGAAATTTTCTTGCAAAAAGGTAGATGACAGGAACAGGAAGCATATTCCCCACAATACAAATAATGTAGGACTGAATTATAGGAAGGTCAAATCCCTGAGAAACCGGGATGGCACCGCGAAGTTCAATTAGCGGAACCATGGAAATAAAAAATACAATGAGATATTTAGTCAACATGGGGGGATTCTAGCAAATTTCAAACAAATATGGAAGAAAATTGAAAGATGATTTTCTTTTCTGTATACTAGGGCAATCAGATGGAGAACGACCAATGAACAAATTTTCAAAATGGGTTTCTACATGGGGAACCGCAACATCCATAACAGACAGGCGCGAAGCAGTTTATGCAAAGGACATTACACTCCGCTACCCCATCCGACTCTGTTTTGACGGAAACAAAATAAGGGTTCGCTTTTCAAACCTTACGGGAACAGAAGATGTAAAAATTGAAAAGGCATTTGTTGGCAACGTTCAACTCAAACAGAGGGGACAGACCCCTATTACAATCCCTGCTGGAAAGGAAATCAACACCGATGAAATCGATTTTGATGCAAAGGCGGGACAGACAGTCAACATTTCTCTCTATTTGAAAGACTGCACCCAGATGAACGCAGGCACCTTGGTTACAGGTCCACTTTCAGGCGGAATTTATGCCTATGGTGATTTTGCAGAAGCAGTAGAATTTCCCGAGGACTTGTGCCGTCCTACTTCCTGGTATTACTTTTTGAACACCGTTGATATTTTTACTGAAGAAAAAAACAGGGCACTTTGCTGCTACGGAGATTCCATCACTGCACAGGACTGGCCTGACTACCTCCAGAAGGAACTTGAGCAGCGGGGAATAAAGGACATTGCAGTAATCCGACGTGCTGTATGCGGAACAAGAATCCTCCGTCAGTACGACTGCATCACATATCAGGCTTATGGACTCAAGGGAGAAACAAGATTCCCAATCGAGACAAACATTGCAGGGCTTGAGTCGGTAATCATTCAGCACGGAATCAACGACATCATCCATCCCGTTGGCGTTGAGGTAAACAAGTTCCGCCCAATGACAGACATGCCTACCTTTGATGACCTGAAAGGCGGTGTTGAAATGCTGTATCTGGACCACTGCAAGAAAAACAACCTGAAGGTATATAGCGGCACTCTGCTCCCAATTTACGGATGGAGAACCTACGAAAAATTCCGCGACGATTTGAGAAACGAATTCAATGAATGGCTCAGGACAAGCAAGAGCTTTGACGGCTGCATTGATTTTGACGAAGCTGTACGCGACAAGAATAATCCTGAAAAATTTGCCGAAGGTTTTGACAGCGGAGATCACCTGCACCCAAGCAAGGATGCATACAGGGCAATGGCAAAGGCCGCCGCGGATTTTATTGAAAAGAATATGTAAAAAATTGATGTCGTGGGAAAAGCACTTGGACCGTATGTTCCGTCCATGTGCTTTTTTTTATTTTTCAAGAAAAGATTTCACTAACGGTTATAAATTTCAAAAACACTATTTTCGATGCAGGTTGCAGCCTCAATTACTTTTTGATAATCAATCTCCAGAACTTTACCAATCTGTTCAAAAAGGAAAGGCGAATAATCTGCATGCTCCGACATTATAAAGACAACTTCATTGCAATCCATTTCAACAGCAAGGCACATGTCGTCATACATTGGCCCCATATCTGTAGTTAGGACAATCATTCTTTTTACGGAAGCAAGACTATAAATGTGGCCCACACCTTTTTCAACAGCATGAATCTCATCGTCCTTCAGATACAGCGAATCACTTTCATTTTCAATCCTTATTTTTTTTACATCGCACATTTAATCATTCCGTCCCTAACTATCCCCTGGGGAGACATCCAGATCAAGTTCGAAGGTGACATTGAAAGTTCGTAGTGGCATCGAACAAAAAAGGCTGCCATAGTTTTCTACAGCAGCCTTTCCTTTTTTCACCTAAGAAGCCTTTGGGCTTTCAATTACTTTACAGTAACCTTCTTGAGCTTCCAGATGTCCTTAACGTAATCTTCGATTGTGCGGTCAGAAGAGAACTTGCCTGAGTTGGCAATGTTGAGGAGACACTTGCGTGCCCATGTCTTCTGGTCTGCATATTCCTTTGCAATCTGTTCCTGTGCCTGGCAGTAAGAATCAAAGTCTGCAAGGAGGAAGAATACGTCTGCTGGCTGTCCTTCAACACCATAAACGATAGAGTCATGGATTTCCTTGAAGAGCATTCCGCTTGGATCGTATGTTCCGTCAACAAGCTGGTTAACAACCTTTGCAAGCTGTGGGTTGCGATCAAGGTACTTCTGTGGGTTGTAAGAATGTTCGCTCTTCATCTTGATGATTTCATCTGCCTTGAGACCAAAGATGAATGCGTTTTCTTCACCAGCTTCCTCAACGATTTCAATGTTTGCACCGTCAAGAGTACCGATTGTAAGGGCACCGTTCATCATGAACTTCATGTTTGAAGTACCCGATGCTTCGTAACCTGCTGTAGAAATCTGTTCTGAAACGTCAGATGCAGGAATGATCTTTTCAGCAACGGATACGCGGTAGTTTTCTACGAATACTACACGGAGCTTGCCACGAACGCGGCGGTCGTTGTTTACACGGTCTGCAACTGCATTAATCAACTTGATGATTGCCTTTGCACGGCGGTAACCAGAAGCTGCCTTTGCACCAAAGATGTATGTGTGTGCAGGAGGGTTGTAGTTTGGATCTTCAACGATTCTGTTGTATTCATACATGATGTGGAGCACGTTCAAAAGCTGTCTCTTGTATTCGTGGAGGCGCTTAACCTGTGTATCGAAAATGCTTTCCGGATCAAGGAATTCGTTCTGTGTGTGCTTGAGGTATTCGGCAAGCTTTTCCTTGTTGTGTCTCTTGATTGCAATGAGTTCGTTGATTGAAGCTTCATCGTCTGCAAACTTTTCGAGGCCCTTGAGGAGTGAAAGTTCCTTTTCCCAACCGTGACCGATTCTCTTTGTGATGAATTCTGCAAGTTCTGGGTTTGAAGAAAGGAGCCAGCGGCGCTGTGTAACACCGTTTGTCTTGTTGTTGAACTTTTCTGGATACAATGTGTACCAGTTCTTGAGTTCCTGTGTCTTGAGAAGTTCTGTATGGAGGGCAGCAACACCGTTTACAGAGAAACCTGCGTGGATTGCGAGCCATGCCATGTAAACCTTTCCGTCATGGATGATTGCCATGTGGTTCTGGTTGTAGTAGTCCTCAGGGAACTTCTGGCGGAGTTCGATTACGAGGCGGCGGTTGATTTCTTCGATGATCTGGTAAACGCGTGGAAGCAGTCTCTGGAATACATCGATCGGCCACTTTTCAAGAGCTTCTGCAAGAATTGTGTGGTTTGTGTATGCGAATGTCTTTGTAACAACATTCCATGCATCATCCCAGCCTACATTGTATTCATCAAGGAGAATGCGCATGAGTTCAGGAATTGCAACAACAGGATGTGTGTCATTGAGCTGGATTACATGGTATTCGTGGAACTTAGAAAAGTCCGTACCAACTGTATTTACATAGTGATGGATGAGGTCCTGGAGAGAAGCACTTGAGAAGAAGTACTGCTGGCGAAGACGAAGTTCCTTACCCATAGGGCCGTTGTCGTTTGGATAGAGAACGCGGCTGATGTTTTCTGCATCGTTCTGGCGCTCTACGGCACGGTGATACTGCATGTCGTTGAAAAGCTGAAGGTCGAATCCGTCTGGAGAAGATGCCTGCCACAAGCGGAGTGTGTTTACAGTGTTTGAACCGTAAGCAACGATAGGCATATCGTATGGAGTTGCGATGATTTCCTCTGCGTTTTCAAGGTAGAAGCGGTCCTGTCCGTCAGGAGTCTTTCCGTACTTGATCTGTCCGCCAAATTTTACTGTAACTGCAAGGTCAGATCTCTTTGTTTCCCAAGGGTCGCGGTGCTTGAGCCAGTTGTCAGGATATTCAACCTGGTAACCGTCTTCAATGTGCTGCTCAAACATACCGTACTGATAGCGGATTCCGTATCCGTGTCCTGGGTATTCAAGTGTAGCAAGGGAATCAAGGAAACATGCTGCGAGACGTCCGAGACCACCGTTACCAAGACCTGCATCAGGTTCTTCATCTTCAACAAGGTCATAGTTGATGTTCATTCCCTTAAGAACTTCCTTAACCTGATCCATGATACCAGAGTTGATAAGGTTGTTTGAAAGGGCGCGTCCCATCAAGAACTCAGCACTGAGGTAGCAAAGCTGCTTTGTAGGCTTGGCTTCATAGGCTTTGCGTGTTTCCATCCAGTTAGGCATGATGATTTCAAGGGCACTTGCACTTACTGCATCGAAAAGGTCATGCTTGTTAGCCTGTGAGATGTCCTTTCCGTACTGGCGTCTAAGACGGGCTGTAAGGTTTTCCTTGAACTGTTCTGCATCAAAAGTCATATATTTCCTCCGTATTTGAACTTTTGTTGTTTTCTTTTTTTAAGGATACATATTATGTATCTTCCGAAAGTATATATGGAAACGTTTCAAATATGCAAGCGTTACCATAATTTTTTCATTTCTGTTAATTTTTTTATCAAAATCAGGGACAAAAAAGTTACTTTTGTCCTAAATTCCGACCCAATCGCTATTTTGCCACAAGTACCAGCATGGAATTTGCAGGCAGAATGTAACGTTCCTGAGCAAGAAGTTCTTCTGCATTAGCAACGTCAAGAATACAGCTTTCATCCTCGATTGAAGTATCTGCAATCCTGTACCACTTACGTCCGTCCTTAATAGTTGGAAGACGAACCATGGCATCATTGCGGTCAGTATTTGCGGCCACAAAGAAGTCGTTGTCAGGTGTTTCCCCGGCCTTAGCATCGGCAATACCTGAAAGGCGGAATGCAAGGAACCTTGAAATCTTTCCCCAATCCGGATTGCTTCCGTCTGGTGCATACCACTGGATATCAGGAGTATTTCCCCTGTCCCCGTGGAAGAATTCTTCCCTGCGGAAAATCTTGTGTTCTTTTCTAAGTTTAACCGCTTTTTTCGTGAATTCAACCAAACTGCGATTAATATTGCAGTCATCCCAGTTAAACCAGCTAATATCATTGTCCTGACAGTATGCGTTGTTGTTACCCTGCTGCCCTCTGCGGAATTCATCACCACCAAGAAGCATAGGAGTTCCCTGGGAAACCATAAGGGTAAGAATGTAATTCCTCATGGTCCTGTTTCGATTTCTTTCGATGACAGGATTCATTGTAGGACCTTCGTAACCGTGGTTGTAGCTCCAGTTGCTGTCGGAACCATCGCGGTTTCCTTCGCCGTTTTCATCATTATGCTTGCCGTTGTAGCTTACAAGGTCGTTCATTGTAAAACCGTCGTGGCAGGTAACATAGTTGATGCTGTGGCATGGAGTTCTTCCGCTGATTGTAAAGAGGTCGCTTGAACCGCTGATTCTTGTGGCAGCACCGGTAGAACAGAATTCATCGCCGCGCCAGAATCTCCTGATGTCGTCACGGAAACGGTCATTCCATTCAGCCCATCTTCCGCCAGGGAATCCGCCAAGCTGATATGCTCCACCCGCATCCCAAGGTTCAGCAATGATTTTTGTATTGTGAAGGACTGGATCTTCCGAAATTGCGTTGGTCAAAGGAGCCCAGTTCATGATAATTCCGTCTGTACCGCGAGTCAAAATTGAAGCAAGGTCAAACCTGAATCCATCGATGTGATAGTTCAAAACCCAGTGACGCAAACTGTCCAGAACATAGTTTCTTACTACAGGATGATTGCAGTTCACTGTATTGCCACAACCAGAAAAATTCATGTAGTAATCCTTGTGGCTTTCAACAAGGGTGTAGTAAACGCTGTTCTCAAATCCGCGGAAATTGAGAGCCACCCCGTGTTCGTTACCTTCTGCTGTGTGATTGAAAACTACATCGAGAATCACTTCGATTCCGGCCTTATGGAATTCCTTTACGAGATTCTTGAATTCATTTACGCATCCGCCCGGTGTTTTGTCTGCAGCATAGGAAGCTTTTGGAGAGAAGAAGTTGATGGTGCTGTAACCCCAGTAGTTCTTCATTCTTTCGCCAGTACGAGGATTTACATTGCTGTTTTCAAATTCATCGAATTCAAAAATAGGAAGAAGTTCTACTGCAGTAACTCCAAGTTCCTTAAGGTACGGAATCTTCTGTGCAAAACCTGCATAAGTTCCAGGAAATTCAACGCAGGCATTTTTACCCGCCGTAAATCCCTTGAGATGAACTTCGTAAATGATACTTTCAGAAAGAGGCCTGTTGATAGGTCTGTCCCCTTCCCAATTGAATTCGTTGTCATCTATTACAACACACTTCGGGAAAAGATGATTCGGACGTTCTTCCGTCTGGCTTATATCAATCTTATCCATTACAGGCTTGTAACTTGGTGGAAGATTATAAAAAAGCGAAGTGCTTGTGATTGCCTTTGCATAAGGATCAAAAAGATTTGCCTTTGGATTGAACCTGTGACCTGCAGAAGGTTCAAAAGGTCCGTCAATTCTGTAAAGGTAAAGGGCACCTTTCTGGATTCCGGGAATGAAGGCATGCCATACATCACCTGTCTTGTTTACCTTTGGGTCAAAAACGAACTGACTGCAGGGAACCGTATCATCCTGATTGCTGTAAAATTCTATTGTTACTCTCGTTGCATTCCTTGAAAATACGGCAAAATTTACGCCGTTTCCGTAAAAAGTTGCTCCAAGAGGAATTGGACTGCCAACTTGTGCGTTTAAAGTTTCCATAATGATAGATTATAACCGACAAAATTGGAATTTTCCACTTTTAAAGGATTTTAATGATAAATCTATATAATAAATTGTTATTTACAGTTATAAGCTGATGAAAACATCGGAGGGGTCTGTCCCCTCTGCCCTGTCAGAGGGGACAGACCCCTATTCAGCTTGCAGAATTCCCATAGATTACAATCAATATATATTGTAAAGTATGGTCATGAACGAAACAGAAAATCTTGAAGAAGAATACACAGTAGAGCCTGCGGGCCCAAAAACAGCCCTTGTTTCCATTGTTGGCCGTCCAAGTGCAGGAAAGAGCACATTTTTGAACACTGCTACACAGGAAACGGTCAGCATCGTAAGTGCAGTTCCACAGACAACAAGAAACGCAATCCGCGGAATCGTGAACACTTCCATAGGACAGCTGGTTTTCATAGATACACCAGGGCTCCATTTGAGCGAAAAGAAATTCAATTTAAAGCTTACTGCCATTGCAGAAGAAAACATCAAGGATAGCGACGAAATCCTCTATATTTTGGACAGCACCCGAGATCACACAGACGAAGAAGAAATGATTGCAAAACTTGTGGCTCCATTTACAAAGAAGCTTGTGGTAGCAATAAACAAGATAGAAGATCCGCTTGCAAAACCTGAAAATTCCCGTGCTTTTGTTCACCGTACATTGCCCGATTTACCAGACAGCAGAATCGTTGAAATGAGCGCAAAGGAAGACAAAGGCGTAAACGATGTCCTAACAGCCCTATACGACATGGCAGAAGAAGCACCACATCTTTATCCGGAAGAGTACTACACTGACCAGGAAGTAGAATTCCGTATTGCAGAAATAATCCGAGGAGAAGCAATCAACCGCCTTGAACAGGAACTACCTCATGCAATCTATGTAAACATCAAGAACATGGAAATGGCAAAGGCAAACCTTCTTAAAGTAAGG
Source organism: Treponema sp. (assembly GCA_024400915.1). Taxonomy (GTDB): domain Bacteria; phylum Spirochaetota; class Spirochaetia; order Treponematales; family Treponemataceae; genus Treponema_D. The sequence continues at coordinate 55,072 of JAKSLX010000013.1, read as the reverse complement.
GCTGAAATCTGCGTTGAGCGTGACAGCCAGAAAGGCATCGTCATCGGCAAGGGTGCCCAGATGATAAAGACCATCCGAGTTGAATCAATAAAAACCGCAAGAAAAATTTTCCCTTATCGCGTGGACATCGAACTTAATGTTTCCGTGGACAAGAACTGGAGACAGAAAGACCATGTACTCAACAAGCTGGTGAAATAAGTATTCAAAAATAATTTAAAACGATAAAGCCTGTCAGTCCATTCAGATTGACAGGCTTTCTTTATTTACAAGTCATTCCAATTAAAGTTTTGGAAATCTTTCAAAATAAGACTTTGTTTCCTTTGCTACAACGCCAGCAAGAACAATCAAAGCCACACAGTTAGGAATTGCCATGAGACCGTTGAAGATGTCGGCAATTGTAAATACTGCGTTTACAGTGAAGTAAGGTCCGATAAGAACTGCGAGGATGTAAAGCCATCTGAAGCCCTTAACGATTCCCATCTTTCCGCCTGTAAGATATTCAAGACACTTTTCTGAGTAGTAGTCCCATCCAAGGATTGTCGTGAATGCAAAGAATGCAAGACAGAGCATAAGGAGGAACTGAACTGAATGTCCGTCACCACCGAGAACCTTGTTGAATGAAGCAGCTGTAAGTGCAACCCCCTTAAGGTTTTCTGGATTTTCCCAGATTCCGTTTGTCATGCCACCGATAACGATTGCAAGACCTGTCATTGTACAAACGATGAGTGTATCGATTACTGTACCTGTCATGTTAACGAGACCCTGCTCAACAGGTTCGTTTGTCTGAACTGGAGCTGCTGCGATTGGAGCAGAACCGAGACCTGCTTCGTTAGAGAAGATACCACGTGCAATACCCTTCTGCATTGAATCTGTAACCTGCTTGAGGACATACCCACATGCACCGCCTGCGAGAGCCTTGAAACCGAATGCGCTCTTGAAGATAAGAACGAATGCGGCAGGAATGTGTGTTGCGTTCATGATGAGAACAGAAAGACCAAGGAAGATGTAGATGATTGCCATAGCTGGAACAACCTTTTCTGCAACCTTTGAAATGCGCTTGAGGCCACCGAGAACAACAAGTGCAACACAGGCTGTAACGATGAGGCCACCTACTACAGTTGCGAATGTATAATCTGTTCCAAAGAGTGTAAATGCAATGTGTTTTGCTTCTGGGTCGATGGCATTGTTAACGGCAGAAGTGATACCGTTGATCTGTGTCATTGTACCGATACCCATGAGACCTGCGAGAGCTCCGAATACTGCGAAGAGAACTGCGAGCCACTTCCACTTTGCACCCATACCCTTTTCGATTGTATAGAATGGACCACCGAGGATGTGTCCGTCTTCCTTTACTTCGCGATACTTGATTGCGAGCATACATTCAGCATACTTTGTTGCTGTACCGAGGATTGCGGCAAACCACATCCAGAAAAGAGCACCAGGACCACCTGCTGCGATTGCTGTTGCAACACCGACGATGTTACCTGTACCGATTGTTGCAGAAAGAGCTGTACACAAAGCAGAGAAACCAGAAAGTTCTCCGGCTCCTTCATTCTTCTTGAAAATACCCTTGAATGCGCGGCCAAGTTTAGAGAACTGGATTCCGCGTGCGGCAATTGTAAGGATAAGACCAGTTGCCAGAATCAGGATGATTGTTGGAAGACCCCAAACAACATCATCAATCTGATTTAAAATTGAATCGAAAGACATAAGCGTGTCCTTTAAAAAAGATAAGAGCCGGTAACAGTCACCAGCTCTCCAGAAAGTAATAAGACAGTAAATTTCCTATCATCTGTCCTTTTTGCCTGAGATATCGGCTCTAATAGCCTTAACCCTTCGGCGCCCGGCATCTTTGCAGGGACTCTCCAGAGAATCTGAACACCGCAACGCAGCATTCAGATTTTTTAATAATATTGTATAAATTGAAAAAAAGCAACGAAAATCAATTGAACATGGATTCTGTCACTATTGAAGCACCGAAAGTTACAATATGATACCGTTGTTTTTTAGCACAAAAATATCTATAATAATGCAACTTTTTTATTTGAGGTTGAGGTAACACTATGATTAAACTTTGGGAAACAGGGGCATTCCTTGAAAACGGAAAGCTTGTTCCACAGGCTGAATTCAAAGGTGCTGCAAAGGAAGACGCAGCAAAGAACACAATGGCTTATTCAATTCTCCAGAAGCACAACACTTCAGGAGATGCTGCAAAGCTTAAGATCAAGTTTGACAAGATCACATCACACGACATTACTTACGTTGGAATCATTCAGACAGCACGCGCTTCTGGTCTTGAAAAGTTTCCTCTCCCATACGTTCTTACAAACTGCCACAACTCACTCTGCGCAGTAGGCGGAACAATCAACGATGACGACCACATGTTCGGTCTGACATGTGCTCAGAAATACGGCGGAATCTACGTTCCTCCACACCAGGCTGTCATCCACCAGTATGCACGCGAAATGATGGCAACCTGTGGCGGCATGATTCTTGGTTCAGACAGCCACACACGCTACGGTGCCCTCGGAACAATGGCAATCGGTGAAGGCGGTGGTGAACTTGCAAAGCAGCTTCTTGGAAAGACATACGATGTAAACATGCCTGGAGTTGTTGCAGTATACATGACAGGAACTCCACGCCCAGGTGTTGGACCTCAGGACGTTGCAATCGCAATCATCGGTGCAGTATTTAACAACGGATACGTTAAGAACAAGGTAATGGAATTCGTAGGACCAGGCGTTGCAAACCTCAGCGCAGAATTCCGCATCGGCATCGATGTTATGACAACAGAAACAACTTGTCTTTCTTCAATTTGGACAACAGATGAAAAGATCCATGAATTCTACGCACTCCACGGACGTGAAAATGACTACTCAAAGGTTGAACCAAATGGTGTTGCATACTATGACGGCGTAATCGAAGTTGACCTGGATAAAATCGAACCTATGATTGCACTTCCATTCCACCCAAGCAACGCATACACAATCGACTTTGTAAACAAGAACCTTAAGGATGTTCTCCACGAAACAGAAGAACGCGCAAAGGTTTCTTTCGGCGACAAGGTAAACTTCAACCTTACAAACAAAATCATCGACGGAAAGCTTTATGTTGACCAGGGTGTAATCGCAGGTTGTGCCGGTGGTAGCTATGAAAACATCGTTGCAGCAGCAGACATCCTCAAGAACAAGAACACAGGTAACGACAAGTTCTACCTTAGCGTTTACCCGGCTTCTACACCAATCTACATGGACCTCATGAAGAACGGTGCTGCAGTTGAACTCATGAAGGCAGGTGCAATCGTCAAGACAGCATTCTGCGGACCATGTTTCGGCGCAGGAGACACACCGGCAAACGGAGCCCTTTCTATCCGCCACTCAACAAGAAACTTCCCTAACCGCGAAGGTTCAAAGATCCAGAACGGACAGATTTCTTCTGTTGCCCTTATGGACGCCCGTTCAATTGCGGCAACAGCAGCAAACAAGGGCTTCCTTACAGCAGCAACAGACTTCGACAGGGATTATTCAAACAAGAAGTACTTCTTTGACAAGACAATCTACGAAACACGCATCTACGACAGCAAGGGCGTTGCTCATCCGGAACAGGAAATCCAGTTTGGTCCAAACATCAAGGACTGGCCACAGATGGAAGCTCTCGGCGACAATCTCCTCGTAAAGGTAGTTTCAGAAATCCACGATCCTGTTACAACAACAGACGAGCTCATTCCTTCAGGCGAAACATCTTCATTCCGCTCTAACCCACTTGGACTTGCAGAATTCACACTCAGCCGCAAGGATCCTTCATACGTTGGACGCGCAAAGGCTGTTCGCGACAGAGCAGATGATGTAAAGGCAGAAATCACTAAGGTTTGTGCAGCACTTAATGTAAAGGAAAGCGACGTTCAGGTTGGTTCTACAATCTACGCAGTAAAGCCAGGTGACGGTTCCGCACGCGAACAGGCAGCATCTTGCCAGAGAGTTCTCGGTGCATCTGCAAACATCGCATGCGAATATGCAACAAAACGCTACCGCTCAAACCTTATGAACTGGGGTATGCTCCCATTCCTCTACAAGAGCGGAGACCAGGCAGCAACAGAAAAGCTTCCATTCGCAAACGGCGACTGGGTTTACATTCCAAATGTAAAGAAGCAGGTTGCAGAAAAGGCAGATTCATATAAGGCTTATGCAGTAAATGCTTCAGGCAAGGTTACAGAATTTGAACTTACAACAGGAGACATGACAGACGACGAACGCAAGATCATTCTTGCAGGTTGTCTCATCAACTTCTACAAGTCATAATCCATAATCTTTCGAATCAAAACCACCGGCTCAGCCGGTGGTTTGCTCTGCGGGTGTAACCCTTTGTTACCGGCCAGCGCTATAGCGCACTGAATCGACTGCCATGCGCACCGCTTCTTTCCGTTCACATAACCTAAAGCTTTCTGAACCTCCAGCCGACCTGGAGTATTTTTTATACAAAAAAAATCTGACATTTTCTGAAAATCGAATATATTGTTTTATATGATGAAGCTAATAAGAAAAAAATATGGAAGCTAGGATTCCGTATAAAAAAACTTTTAATCTATGCACCGTAAGATACAGATGATTTTATGGATGAACTGCTGAAGTCATATATGATATTGCAATCAAACCTTTATAAAGTCTGTGGCAAAGGAATTTAAATTGTGGTAAACTTTTAAAGTATTCATATAAATCAGGAGAACATACAGACATGACAAATAATAATAATTTGCCTCCAGAATCAAATACAAAATCAGATTCAGAAATCCGCAGTCTGGAAAGTCTGATTCCATCAAAAATGAAGCAAAACCCAGATTATAAAGGACTTAAAATTTACGATGCTGTTGATATGCTTAATCAGATGAAAGATGAACTTCAAAAGGTTAACCAGATTACAGATAAAAAATTTAATTATAACCTTAACATTCCTGAAGGGATCAATGTGATAGACATCAACATAGACGAATTTCCTTCAGAACCTAGTCTTTATCACTTCTGGGAAATGTACTGGAGATGTAACAAAATTAAAATTCCTGGTTCTGTAAAAAGAATTGCAAGTTTTGACATAGCAGAATACGAAGGTTATGAAGGAATTTGGTTTAACTATGACGACAGATATAGGTTACCATTCCTTTACATTCCTGCAACAGTTGAAACTGTAGAAAATTTTAGATGTGAAGCATTTGATGCAGTTTTCTTTGAATCAAAAGAATTATTGGATAAAACACTCCTTTTCGGTATGCCCAATGTCCATATTTTACCTGCCGCTAGAAAAGGTCCAGAAAATACTTTTGAATTTATTGATTTGCCGGGAACTGATATAAAAATGCAGGCAACAATGGTAACTCAGGAACTTTACGAAAAAATTACGGGCATCAATCCAAGTTTTTTCAAAGAAGGTTCTGTAAGTTATAAATATTTATACGATCGTGAATCTCTTGATCTTTATCCCGAAGATAATCCAAAGACCCTTCCTGTAGAAAAGGTGAATGTAATTGATATTGCAATATTCTGCAATAAGTTAAGCCAATCAAAAGGTCTGCAGCCGGTTTTTTCTGTAAATGGAACAACTGATGTTTCTAAATGGGAATATGATGAAAAAAAAGGTCTTCCCATTGATATTGGTAATTTTAAATTGAAGATTGACAAAGAAGCTAACGGATATCGTTTGCCTTCCTACGAAGAGATGCAGTTTGTTATCAGAGGCTTTCATCGTGAACCGGATGTAGAAGTTGATAGTATAAATGAAGATTATTGGTTTGATAACTACGAAACTTTTGAGGCATCCTGTTGGTATGAAATGAACAGCAATGGACATACTCATTCTGTAGGAACCAGGGCTCCTAGTCCATTAGGTTTATATGATGTTCTTGGAAACCTCAACGAATTCTGTTATGTAGAAAATAATGAACAGGAATTAGAATTTCGCCGTGTTGGTCTGAATATGCTTGACACTTTTTATACTTATAACGGATTTAGTTATATTCATGATATTGACGAATATACACCTCTTGTTGATGCATATTATGAATGCAAAAATATTGAAGAAAGAAATTTCAGAAACGGATTCCGTTTGGTTTGTAAAAAGTAATTTATCGTTTAGTAATTTATATAAAATTTCTGTAATCCCAGTTGCCATGGAAAACTGGGATTATTATATATATGTTTTTTTTATAATGGCTATGTATTTTTTATGGACATAGCCATTAATTTTAAATTAATACTATAGGTTTTTCGGATCCTTCAAGGCATTGCGGTCAAGTTTACCGTTGGCATTTACAGGTAAAACATCAAGCTTTACAAAAGAATTTGGAAGCATATAAGATGGCAACTTCTTTTTGATTTCATCCGAAAGCATCTGTTCCGTAACAGAATCACCTGCAATAAAAGTAAATGGAGCAATAAGAGCCGCAATATCATTTCCCATATGCTCAGGCATATAGACTGAACGGATTACAGCTTCTGCAAGAGATCCCTGATCAAGAAGAACAAGCTTATAACCATACAAAAGACCTGCCGTCTGAGCGATGAGATATTCCTTATTTCGGCCAAGAAGAACTGCAATACAGTCTCCCTTTGAAAGTCCCTTTGATTTTAAAAGTCCATTTATCTTTGCACAGCATACCGCATATTCAGCAAATGTAAGTTTTTCAGACTCTTCTGGAACATTGAACGCAAACTTTTCCTTGTTTTCATCGAACACTTTCTTAATCAAAGCACTAATAATAGCCATTATATTCTCCCTAAAATAATGGTTTTACATATAGAGATTTAAAACAAAAATACTGCAGAATTCAGATAATTCCACAGTATTCGACACAAAAAGTTTAAATTAGTTGCAAATATAAAAAACAAATTATTTTTTTAACACTTCATTCAAGAACAAGATCAACAACCTCTGCATCGCAGGCTTTCACAAGGTCTGCAGGCGCAAGAGTCAGCTGAATGCCACGCTGACCACCGCTGATGTTAATCTTTTCCTGCGACATGGCAGAACTGTCTATGAAGGTACGGAATTTTCTTTTCATTCCAACAGGAGAACAACCGCCACGAATGTATCCTGTCAAAGCAAGCAGTTCTTCCTGTTTAACGGGAGTAACTTCCTTTGCTCCACAGGCATTTCGAGCTTTCTTTAGGTTTATTTCATGGACAGCACTCTGGCAGAAAACAACAATTTCTTTTGTATCAGTGCGGAAAACTATTGTCTTAAAAACACATTCAGGTGCAACACCAAGCTTTTCAGCAGTTCTTTCGGCAGCACCTTTTGCAAGTTCGTGTTCCCCATCATCATCATATTCTTTTGCCTCATATGGAATTTTAAGTCCATCAAGGATTCTCATGGCATTTGTTTTTTTCATGGTTAAGGATTATACAAAAAAAAGAGCTGTCATAAAAGACAGCCCTTGGATATTTTCTATGGATATTTATTTTGAAGTATTTGTTACGAATGTTCCGTTCTTTGCAAACTGTGGCATTTCATCAATGCGCTTCTTCCAGTAATCTGCTTCACCCTTTGTTGTGTAAGGACCAACGCGGAGACGGTAGTGAAGTTCACCCTTTCCATCAGTAAAGGTAAACACTTCACACTGAATTTTCTTTTCTTCAAGAGTTGCCTTTGCTTCATCAGCATTTTTCTTTGCGCTGTACGATGCACACTGAACCCAGAATCTATCCGGAACCTTTTCAGTTGAAACAGATGCTGATGTCTTAGCAGCAGTCTTTACAGGAGCAGCTTTCTTCGATGTAGCCGGTGCAGGAGCTTTCTTGACAGTTGCAGTCTTGTTGCTTGAAGCCTTTGCAACAACATTTGATTCTTCCCTGTATTTGTTTTCAACAAGTACATCGCTTGTTTCAACATTGCGTCTTACAGTATTTGTTTCTCTGATTGCAACTTCTGCGGCAGCATTTTTTGCGGTAACGGCAGAAGTTTTTGCAGCAGGTGCGTTTTCAGCAGGTTCAAATCCGCCATTGCCATTAAGATCAATTGTTGCAGGACCTTCAGCACCGATTGTATAGACATTTGTATTGCCGGTAGCAATTACAGTCATATTTTCGATTTGAGTTGTTCCTTCAGCAGGAGAAGCCATTGAAGTTGTAACGGATGGTGTTTCTGCAACTACAGGTTCTTCCTTCTTTTCTTCAACAGGACTTGATACAGAATTATTTGCAAGGAAATCTTCCCTTCTGCTCTGAGCAACATCAGGAGACATCCATACAGTTCCCTTTTCATTCTGAACTATAGCAGATGTATCTTTTTTTACATCGCCAGAGTGTATGATTACAGCTGTTCCAATGACAACAAGCAAAAATATTCCAGCTGCGAGTACAATCCAAATTGTTCTTTTCTGTTCCATATTTTATCCCCTACCAGCGTTAAAATTAAGAAACATAAACGCCAGTATCCATACATAAATTATCGGAACTTTGAAATTATAAATTAGCAATTAGTAATGAGTATTTGCAATTTTTTTAATAATCTTTTTTGACTGCCAGCATTTAGAATTCTATATATTTTCACCCCTGTGTTTTTATAAGCCGAATATAAATTCTTCTGGCTTTTGAACCTTGCAAGAATAAGCCTTATTTTCATTCCATCCCGCTTTTTTGCCCTAAACAGCCTGATAAAAAAAGGGCAATCAACATATATAATTGCATCCATACGCTTGATTACGGGCACTTTATATAGAACAGTTGCATTCACAAGGACATTTTTGTCATTATTTACTTCTATAAAATGATTGATTATTGAAGTAATTTCCAGATAGACAATTGATTCCTGCTTTGCAACAAGTTCGTCATTTCCAAAAATAAGGGCACCAAGGTTTCTTCGAATTATGTTTCCATTATCATCAGCAAGCCGAATCCCTTTTTGTCGTGCTAATTCTCCAAAAGTTTCAAGGATTTTATCCTTTGAATTTTCCACTGCCTTATGACCAACAACATCAGCATCGATGGAAACAAATGATTTTCCATTGAACTCCTGTTTTTCAAGAAGTGAAGAAACAAAATTTTTTCCTGCAGCCATTGGACCTGTAACACAGAAAACCATCAGTGGAATTCTCCCCAGTTTCTGCCATATTCTATGCTGACCCTAAGAGGAACATTGAGGGCAAAGGCATTTTCCATTTCAGACTGAATGAGCTCAACTGCTTTCTTTATCTCTGATTCATCATCAGGACATTCAAAGATAAGTTCATCGTGAACCTGAAGAAGCATCTTAAGAGGACTTTCTGTTTCCTTTATTTTTTTTGAAACATTGATCATTGCAGTCTTTACAATATCTGCCGCACTACCCTGGATCGGGGTATTGATCGCAATTCTTTCGGCTCCCTGAAGAACCATTTTATTTGAGGACCTGATTTCTGGAATATATCGGCGGCGACCAGTTATTGTTTCTACATAACCATTGTTCTTTGCATTTTCTTTTGTATCGTCCAGAAATTTCTTAACGGAACTGTAAGTCATGAAATATTGTTCGATGAAATTCTTAGCTTCTGTCCTGCTGATGTTAAGTTCATTGGCAAGACGGAAAGCACTCATTCCATACATGACTCCAAAGTTGACAGTCTTTGCAAAGCGACGCTGTTCGGGAGTAACTTCATCAGGAGTCTTGTTGTAAACAAGAGCTGCTGTAGACTTATGAACATCTATGCCGTTGATAAATGCACTGCTTAAATTTTTGTCGCCACTAAGATGGGCAAGCACTACAAGTTCAATCTGAGAATAGTCAGCGGAAATCAAAACCTTGCCAGGCATTGCTGTAAAAGCAGATCTGATTCTTCTACCTGCATCATCGCGAACAGGAATATTCTGAAGATTTGGATCACGGCTTGAAAGTCGTCCTGTTGCAGTTCCTGTCTGAAGGAATGATGTATGTATTCTTCCGTTTTTGTCAGCAAGAACTGGAAGGGCTTCTACATAAGTTGATTGAAGCTTAGTGTATGAACGGTAATCAAGAATTACCTTTGGAAGAGGATCATCAGTTGTTTCCGCAAGTTCCTCTAAGACGGCAGTATCCGTGCTGTAACCGGTTTTTGTTTTCTTTGCAGTCTTAAAGCCTTTTTCTTCAAATAAAACTGTCTGAAGCTGTTTGGTGGAAGCTATGTTGAACTCATGACCTGCAAGACCGTGGATTTCCTTTTCTTTATCTTCAATAAGTCTAGCAAGCTCAACGCTGTATTCTTTAAGTGCATTTTTATCAAGATGAATTCCTTCAAGCTCCATATCGACAAGGATGGGAAGAACTTTCATTTCCATCTCATAAAGATCAGCAAGTTTCTTTTCCTTAATCTGACCAGCGAAAACATCATATAGCTGGAACGTAAAGTCGCTGTCTTCTGCTCCATATTCTGCAGCCTGTTCAAGAGGTACATCAGCAAATGTCTGCCCCTTCTTTACAAGATCCTTGAATTCAATTCCCTTAAGACCGAGTTTTGTTTCCCCAAGATACTCAAGGCTGAACGGAGACTTACCCGAAGCACCTGGATTCAAAAGCCACGCTGCAATCATTGTATCGAATATTCTGCAGTTAAATTCCTTTTCCATTCCATTGGATTTTAAAATCTCAATGTCGAATTTTCCATTGTGCATCACAACCGTAACTTTTGGATTGCAGAGAATTTTTTCAAGTTCCATAAGGCAATCTTTTTTTGAAATAGTAGGAGGTGCAAACATTCCGCCAGCAAGAACAACAGGAACATAGATTCCCTCACCCTTTTTATGGCAAAGACTGAAGCCTACAAGATTTGCTTTATAGGTCTCAAGACCATCAGTTTCAGTATCAAAGGCAATTACCTTTTCTTTCGAAGACAAAAAGCTATCGACAAAATCCGTTAGATCAGAAAGAACAGTAACCGCCCTGTAACTCCCCTTGTTCTGCTTTACCTCTGCTGCAACTTCTTCCTGAGGGATTTCCTTGGTTTCCGCAGAAGGTTTATTTTCGGCTGGCAGCTCTTTTGCAGAATCATAAGCCTTGGCAGCAGCATAGGCACCGTATTTTGAAAGGGCTTTTGCACAGGCTGAAAAATCATTTGTTGCTGTAGAAAATTTCTCAAAATCAATTTCAACAGGAGCATCATCAACAAGTTTAATCAGTTCCTTTGATTTTCCAGCATTGTCCCAGTCTGCACGAATTTTTTCACCCAGCGCACCCTTGATTTCGTCACGATGTTCACCGATTCCATCAAGGGAACCGTATTCATTCAATAATTTAAGAGCAGTCTTTTCACCAACGCCTTTGACTCCAGGAACATTGTCAGCACTGTCACCAACAAGTGAAAGGTAGTCCAAAATAAGGTCAGGTCCTATTCCCCACTTTGCCTTGACTTCTTCAACACCCATGGTATCCCATCCGCCGTTTGCCTTGTCTGGCTGCATTTCCTTACAGGTTTCAGTCACCAGCTGAAGAAGATCCTTGTCACCGCTTAAAATGCGGCATTCGCGGTTTTCTTCTGCGCACTTTCTTGCAACGGTAGCAATAATATCGTCAGCTTCATAGGTATCAGCACGAAGAACTGGAACACCAAAGGCTTCAAGAATTTCTTCAATCCACGGAACCTGAGCGTGAAGATCTTCTGGAGTTTTTTCTCTGTTTGCCTTGTACTCAGGAAACATTTCATGACGGAAGGTCTTTGTCCTGGAATCAAAGGCTGCGGCAAGATAGCTTGGCTTATATTTATCGAGAAGTGCTTTCAGGTTTCTGAAGAATATTACTACGGCGCTGATGTTCTCTCCCTTTGAATTTGTAAGAGGATGATTCATCAATGCAAAATATGCTCTATAGATGAGACCGTAGGAATCAAGAATGTAAACTGTGTTTTCGTTATTGCTCATATCCAATAGTATACAACAAATTAATTTTCCTTTACACTGTATCAAAGGGGATATAAATGTCAAAATTATTTTTAAAAGTCATCATGCCAGTTCTGGTTATATTTCTGCTGACTCTCATTTTCTATCTTTTATATTTGATTCTTTCATACCACAGAATTCCAGACGCAATTAAACTCAGCGAAGAAGGTCTTGCAAACAATGAAAAAGTCGCAATAGGAAAACAATACCGAATAACCTCTTCGAATGTTGGATTCGGAGCCTATTCACAGGATTTTTCTTTTTTTATGGACGGAGGAAAATACAGCTGGGCATATTCCAAGGAAGAAGTGATCAAGAACATAACAGGTTCAACAGATACCATATTGAATAAAAAAGCAGACTTCATGCTTTTTCAGGAAGTTGATTTTGAAGGCACAAGATCACATCATGTTGATGAAAGAAAAATAATTTCTGACAGATTGAACGAAAAATCAGGTCTTTCAATCAATACTGTCTTTGCACAAAACTACGACAGTGCGTTTCTTTTCTGGCCTCTGACACAACCCCACGGAGCAAACAAATCAGGTATTCTGACAGCAACAGGTTTCAGGTGTTTTGATTCAATAAGAAGGTCATTTCCGATTGAAACGGGGCTTTCAAAATTTCTGGATCTCGACCGCTGCTTCATGAAAACCCACATCGAAACAGAAAACGGTAAAAACCTTGTCCTTTACAACACCCACATGAGTGCATACACAACGAACGCTGAAACAAGCACCCGACAGATTGAAATGCTGAACGATGACATGATGGAAGAATACAGAAAGGGAAACTACATCCTGTGCGGCGGAGACTTAAACAGAGAAGTACTGGAAGGAATGTCAAAATATTTCGGATTTGAGTCCAACGGCTTAAACTGGACCAAGACATTTCCTTCTGAAAAACTGGATCCCCATCTTAAACTCGTACCACCTGTAAATCTTGAACATCCAATTCCTACAGTCCGAGATACAAAAGAACCTTGGAACGGAAAAAACTTCGTAACCGTAATCGATGGATTCATCGTATCTGATAATGTAGAAGTTATTTCAGCAGATGTAATCGATAATGATTTTAAATTCAGCGACCACAATCCAATCTACATGGATTTCATCCTAAAATAAGAAAGAGCCTGCGATGCAGGCTCTCAGCAGTTCTAGCGTGTAAGCTTTCTGTAAACAGTCTTGTGAGGGATTTCACTGTCCTCACCAAGTTCCTTCTTCTTCCATTCAACGTATTCAGACCAGTTGCCTTCAAACCAGCGAACTTCCGAATTGTTTTCGTATGCAAGAATATGTGTACAGATACGGTCAAGGAAGTAGCGGTCATGGCTGATAACCATTACACATCCAGCAAAGTTCTGGATTGCTTCTTCCAATGAACGGGTTGTTGCAATATCAAGGTCGTTTGTAGGTTCGTCAAGGAGAAGGACATTTCCAGATTCCTTGAACATCATTCCCATATTGAGACGATTCTTTTCACCACCTGAAAGGACGCTGATCTTCTTGTTCTGTTCCGCACCGTTGAAATTGAACCATGAGCAATATGCGTGTGAGTTTACTTCGCGAAGCATTCCGTTTACAGGCTTGCCCTTTTCATCGACTGCACCAAGCTTGATCAAATCAAGTCCGTCGGAAAGCATTTCATAGACAGTCTTATTGTCATCAAGCTTGCTTCTCATCTGGTCAACATACACAAGCTTTACTGTTTCACCGATCTTGAATGAACCGCTGTCAGGTTTTTCACCGTTTGCATTGTCACCGTAAGCATCGGCAAGCATCTTGAAAAGTGTTGTTTTACCTGCACCGTTAGGACCAACGATACCAACTACGGCACCGGCTGGAACTGCAAAGTCAAGGTTCTCAAAAAGAAGTTTGTCGCCGTAAGACTTTGTAAGTCCGTGAGCTTCAATTACGAGTGAACCAAGGCGAGGACCTGCAGGAATTGAAATCTGAGTATCCTTAAGCTGAACGCGCTTGCTTTCTTCTGCAAGGAGAGCTTCGTACTTTGTAATGTGTTCCTTGTGCTTTGCCTGGCGTCCCTTAGCACCTGCATGAATCCATTCCAATTCTTCCTGCATTTCGCGATGACGCTGGGAAGCCTGCTTTTCTTCAAGGGCCATTCTCTTTTCTTTTGCTTCAAGCCATTCAGTGTAGTTACCCTTGAATGGATAGCCTTCACCACGGTCCATTTCAAGAATCCAGCCTGCTACATTGTCAAGGAAGTAGCGGTCATGGGTGATGGCAATAATCGTTCCCTTGTAGTCACGAAGATGGCGTTCAAGCCATGCGATTGTTTCTGCATCAAGGTGGTTTGTAGGTTCATCAAGGAGAAGAATGTCCGGCTGCTGCAAAAGAAGGCGGCACAATGCAACACGGCGACGTTCACCACCAGAAAGTACATCCACAACCTGGTCTGCAGGAGGACAACGGAGAGCATCCATGGCAAGCTCAAGGTTTGCGTCAAGGTTCCATGCATCAGCAGCATCAAGTTTTTCCTGAAGTTCTGCCTGGCGTGCGCAAAGCTTATCGAAGTCTGCATCTGGATTTCCAAATTCTTCATTAACCTTATCGAATTCTTCAAGAAGGTCTGTAATTGGCTTAACACCTTCCTTTACGATTTCCATAACTGTCTTGCCTGGTTCAAGGTATGGTTCCTGTTCAAGATATCCCATTGTGAATCCAGGAAGAAGCTGTGTTTCACCTGTATAATCTGTATCGCGACCTGCAAGAATCTTAAAAAGAGAAGATTTACCTGCACCGTTTTCACCGATGACACCGATCTTTGCACCATAGTAATAAGAGATGCTGATGTCCTTCAATACAACTTTTGTTCCGTATGCTCTCGAAACGCGATCCATTGTGTAAATAATTTTCTTGTCGTCTACTGTCTTAGCCATAACGCAATTATACAGGAAAACTCAAGTAAATAGAATAGGAGCTGCAACCATCCTATACCATTATAAAAAGGCATAAAGTTGACACATTGACGCCACATTTTCAACATCTTCTTTTTTTAGACTTAAACCATGAAAACAGCAACAATCATTTTCATAGGATTCATTCTGTTCACCACGGCAGTCTACAGCAGTAAAAAAAAGACGAAAGATCAGTTTAAAGTTATCGAATCAAATGAACAGCTTGCGGCATTCATAACAAAAGACAGATCCTATTTAATTCTGGACAACACCAATAAAAAAATCATAAGGACGGAATCAAAATATCAATTCTTCAGAAGAATTTCCTATATCACAAAAAACACATCAATTTCTGAAATTTCAATTTACGCAGAAGGAAACACATCGCCAGTAAGTTTTTTTGATGATCTTCTTGAAGATTCAACCATTGCCGAGGAAATAAGCTATGACACCAAAGGCAATGAACTTTATGTAAGAATAAAATTTCTTGAACACCCGTCAGAAAATTTAAATTTCAGAATCTGCATGTAGAACAACAGCAAAGCTTGCACCACCAAGACCTTTGCTTTCACCGACTGAAATTTCACCACCCATTGCATCCACGATGGCTTTTACAGTGGAAAGCCCAAGTCCAGTATGAGATGATTTTTCAGTTTCTGGTCGATTTGAATAGAATCTATTGAATATCTTTATTCTTTCAGATTCAGGCACACCAGATCCATTATCCTCAACAGAAATATGAATTCCATTGTTTTTTAAATCGATGTTAAGGCGCACCACAGTTCCAAATCCTGCCGCATTGGAAAGAAGATTATCAAGCATCCGTTCCATATAGGATTCAGGAAATTCTCCAGTATAATCTTCCGTGCAATTACCTGTAAATTCAAATGAAACATTTCTAAATGCGAGACGGCATTGTTCAATCAGGTTGCAGGCAAGCATATGAAGATTAACCTTCTGCAATACAACCTGCCCTCCGCCATCGATTTTAGTGATATTGCGCACTCCAGTTAAAAGATTTTGAAGATGATTGACTTCTTCATCAATAGCTTCTATAAAATTATTTCTTTCCTCTTTTTCCAAATCTGGATCAGATAGAATTTCCGTACAGGAACGGATTGCCGCCAAAGGGTTTTTAAATTCATGGGATACATCGCTTGCAAAGCTTTCTATAAAATCAATCCTGTTTTTCAACCGTTCAACAAGAAAAGCAAGGGAACGGGAAAGCTCTCCTATTTCATCCTGTCTTGCCCTGCCAGTAAATTCCGTACTAATAACATGGCCTTTTCTATCGGCGCAGTTTGCAGACTGTTCAGCAAGTTTTTTAAGCGGACGGCTGATTCTGAATCCTAAAAAAACAGCAATGAGAAAAACAGCCAAAAGGGACCATAAGAAAATTTTTCCAAGATCAAGTCTTAGTTCATAAAGATTCTGAAGGATTCTATAGGTCGAACGGCTGACAAGGACAACTCCACTAACCTTACCCTCATTCAAAATAGGAACGGCAGAATACAAGGTAACGCTTGCTTGTCCTTCTGAAATTCTTGTTGCGGCGCCATATTTCCCAGCCAATGCTGAACGAAGTTCATTTCCATCAAACATTGAGCGGTTTGCATAATAATCTTTTGTACCTTGAACAGGAGGACGAAAATATTTTCTGTAGATTCTCACAGGCATGGAAAGCATACGGTAGACAAAAGAGTCATTTGCAGAAGCAGTCGTAATGGAAGAATCAAGTTCATCGGTTCCATCCCGTTTTTTTGATGAAGGTTCCATTTCAGATTCAATGGAATCGTCAGCATTTAACACAGCAGAATCCGCAAGAAGCCTAAGATTTTCATCAAGGATTCTTATTCTTGCATCAAACCTGCCATTCATGGCAAGCAGAAGTTTCTTTGCGTTTTTATAATCCAGTTCCTGGCCATCCAGACTTGCAGAGACAAGTCTTGCCTGCTGAACATTGGATTTTTCAGTCTGCTCAAGAAGCTGTTTTTCATAGGTCTTCAATGCCATTACAGATGCAATGGGTACGAATGCTATGATCACAAGAAAAATTGAAATCTGAATGCTGATGGGAATGTTGAACGGGAGTCTGAATGCCTTGAATTTTCTTTTCATTTCTTATTCCGTAAACCTGTAGCCTAAACCATAAACTGTTTCTATTTTTTCAGAACCAATCTTTTTTCTCAACCGCTTTATATGGCAATCTATGGCTCTATCGTTCACAAAATTATCCTCTGGAAAGGCTGCATTTATAAGCTGTTCCCTCGTCAGGACGGCACCTTTACGATTAACAAAAAGTTCTATAAGACGAAATTCAGTAACTGTAAGAACAAGGGGTCTGTCCCCTATGAAAGCCGTATAGCTATCGGAATCAACCGTGATTTCATTTGAAGCTAACTGATCTGTCTGATGCTTGTTCTCCATTTGAGTAGCATTCACCTTAAGGAAATCATAGCGGCGGACCAGAACCTTTATTCTTGCTATAAGCTCCTTGACGGAAAAAGGTTTGCAAAGATAATCATCTGCTCCAAGTTCAAGACCAAGCACCTTGTCAAATTCTTCATCACGGCTGGTAAGGAAAATTGCTGGAATCTCAGGGTGAATGGCTTTGAATTTCTGAAGGAACATGATTCCATCCATTACTGGCATCATTATATCGAGCACATAGATGTCAGGAACAGTTCCTTCCATAGAAATCAGATCATCATAGGCAAGCTGACCGTTGGAAAACTCAAGCACTTCAAAGCATTCCTTCTTAAGTGCGGTTCCAACGGCAAGCCTTACGTTCTTTTCATCATCAACAAGCGCTACTCTCAATGTCTTCATCTTCCGTCAATGTGTTTTTTTTCATTCTACCTAAATTGTCCTTTCTGGTGAAGAACATAAGAACCGCGACAACTACGAATGCAAAAACAGAACCTATCAAAAGAGCATAATCTTCCGACGAAAGTGAAACAAACAGGTATGAATACAGAGCAATAAAGACACCACTCATGGAAAGACCGATCTTTATCCGTCTGGAAATGGAAGCAATATACAGTGATACAAGTATTCCTGATGCAGCTCCTGAAATCATATAAGATAAACCGAAATCAACATGCTCCGAAAGTGCAAGGAGAAGCAAAAAGAAGATTACGCTTGCGGCACCGCTTAAGAGATATTGAACCGAATGAAGCTGCATTCCTGCAAACATTTCAAAAAGGAAAAGCGTGATGAAAGGCACAATGATAAAAAGGAAACCGTAATTGATGGCACGGTAAAGTTTTTTATAGACATCAACACTTTCAATCAATTCAAATCCAATGCAGTGATAGGAATCAGCCGAAGCGAATGGAATATTCCATGTGGCAGTAAATCCGTTTTCATCAATATTCTTTTTGCTTGGAAGAAAATCAAAGCCTGTAAATCCTGGAGAATTCCAATCAGACTTTACATTCAGCGTCATATCCTGAGCATTTACGAACACCTTGAATTTTTCTGCACCACGAATCTGAAGTTCCGTCTCCAAATGAAATTTTCCTTCTGTATAGTAAGTTTTTGAAGCGATTCCATCATTATATAGATAGGTATCACAGATTTTCCCATTGATTATGAATTCAGGATGAGACTGCAAGGAAACATCACCAATCTTAAGAAGGAAATATGCTTTTTCAGGATGATAACTTTTATCACCATCCTTCTTCAACGTTTCAAGATCAAAATCAGCATTGACTGAAAGTGTACCTGTAAATACAGGGGAAGTATAAATTCCCAATTGTCTAATTTCAGTTGAAATCACTGAATCGACATTTACCTTATCTGGATTAAAATAGATGTTTGCAGTGCTTTTTTTTGTTTTTTTTATTCCGTCATCATAATATATTTCATTGTAATCATATGGAACCACAACATACAGTCCATCCATAGAAAACCGTCCGCCCGCAGCTTTTGAAATGGAAAGACAGGCTTCATCTCTGGTTTCTTCCCTATCCTTCAATTTTGAACCAATCATCATGTTTCCAATCAATAGAAGTCCGACAATGACTCCCATTGAAATCAATTTTGCCGTCAATGTGTTTAATTTTTTCATTCTAGTCTCCTTGCAGAACATTCTTTCCTGTCCTGCTTAAGGAAATTGTAAATAAACAATAAGTCAAAAATATGGCAAAATTACGGCAATTATGATTTTTTAGGATGATTAAATAATTAAGCAAAAGCATCTTTTTAAATTTTGCAATTTGTGGTAGACTAGCAACATGAAAAAAAATGGTCCTGGATTCAATCCCGAAGAAATAATATTTTGCCCTACAAGCCTCTGCAATCTAAAATGTGCCCATTGCTTTGTCGAACAGAAAAATTCAAGGCTTGAGTTGAAGGATGCATTGGAGCTTCTTGAAGATTGCGCAAAAAACATAGAGCTATTGAAGGTAGGATTTTCAGGTGGAGAACCGTTCCTGAACCTTGATTTCACAACTGAAATCTGCAGAAAGTCAATAGACCTTGGACTTGTTTTTGACCGTCTCATGACAAACGGAGTCTGGTGGAACGATTCCAAAGAACTTGAAAAGAGGCTTACAGCTGTTTTTGATTCAGGATTTGACGGAAAGATCGGATTAAGCTTTGACAGCTTCCACGGACAGGATGTTGAAAAAATATCCCAGTTCATAAAAACCTGCCACAAAACATTCAATGATAGAAGCTGCGTTGAAATATTGAGTGTAGTTGATGCTGCAGATGTTAAAAAGGATACAGAAAAATTTCTTCTTCAAATAGATGAGCTTAAAAATGATATCGGTTTTTCAAAATCAGCAGTCAAACTGAACCGAAAAAATGGAAGTGGATCCATACTTTTATATGATGATGAAGGCTCGGAACTTACAATTTTTCGATTTACCCAAAGTTTCATTCCAGACGAAAGCATACGGCTAAATGACGGCAGGTGGTTTTCAGAAGATTACTGCCAATACACGGGAAACGTCCTTTACGTCCATTCCGACGGCAACATTGCTCCCTGCTGCGGATTTGCAAACGAAAAGAAAGAGCTTTTTATAGGAACCGTAAAAGACAATTTTAAAACCCTAATGGAAAATGCCTTACAAAATCCTATGGTGGATGTCTGTTACAACTACGGACTGTTGCAGAAAGCAAAAGAAATGCAGAAAGAAAAACTTTTACCCAAAGGAAAATGCAACGACATGTGCAGTCTCTGTTACTGGATGTGCGGCAAGGAATAAAAGAAATGGAAGACGGTAAAATCAGAGCAGAAAGAAACAGAACCCTTACAGTTTCTCAGGATGAAATTCCAGTTCTAGAAAAATCAATTTATTCTCCAGCATCATTGGGAATAGATTCTTCAATAGAAGATAGAATTTTCAATGGTGATATTCTTGAAACTTTAAAACTTATGCCAGATGAATTTGCAGATCTAATCATAATCGATCCGCCATACAATCTTTCAAAGAATTTCAACGGAACAAAATTCAATGCAATGAAGGATTCTGATTACGAAAGCTATGTTGATTCATGGCTTCCCGAAGTCTGCAGAAAACTAAAACCGAATGGTTCCCTTTATCTATGCGGTGACTGGAAATGCACATCCGCACTCCAGCGCAGTCTTGAAAAAAATCTTACCATATTGAACAGGATAACCTGGCAAAGGGAAAAAGGACGCGGAGCAAAAAGCAACTGGAAGAACGGAATGGAAGACATCTGGTATGCCGTAAAGGATCCAAAGAACTACTACTTTGACATCGAAGCCGTAAAGCAGAAAAGAAAAGTAATAGCGCCATACAGGGAAAACGGAAAACCAAAGGACTGGCAGGAAACAGGTGATGGAAATTTCCGACTTACCTATCCTTCAAATTTCTGGGATGATATATCAATTCCATTCTGGTCCATGCCTGAAAACACAGACCATCCAACACAGAAGCCCGAAAAACTCTGCGCAAAACTGATTCTTGCTTCCTGTCCCAATGAAGGACTTGTGTTCGACCCTTTTCTTGGAAGCGGAACAAGCGCAGTGACAGCAAAAAAACTTGGACGACATTACTGCGGAATAGAGCTCAGCAGAGAATACTGCCTGTATTCAGCAAAACGACTTCTTCTTGCTGATAACGACAAAGAAATCCAAGGCTATAGCGACGGCGTTTTCTGGGAAAGGAATTCCCATCCTCAAGGCAACCGCAGCACAGATAAACAGACACAGGGTGAATTGTTTTAATGTCGGAACTTACTCTAAACAGACATTTGCACAGAACATTTGGCTGCAAGGTCTACAAGCTTTCATTAAGTACAGGATGCACATGTCCAAACAGAGACGGTACTATTTCCACTGGAGGTTGTACCTTCTGTTCTTCAGGCGGATCTGGTGAATTCGGGCAGACGGAAGGTCCTATCGAGCAGCAAATACAAAATGCCATAAATAGAATTTCTTCCAAGCTGCCAAAAACAAAGCAGGTAAAATTCATAGCCTACTTTCAATCCTTCTCCAACACTTACGAAACAAAAGAAAAGACTTTTGAAAATCTTTCGGAAATTTTCATGAATGCAATCAGGAATCCTTCAATATGTGCACTTTCCATCGGAACAAGACCTGACTGCATCAGTGACAGAATGATTGATTTCCTTGCAGAACTCAACAAAGAAAAACCAGTATGGGTCGAACTTGGTCTCCAGACAATCCATGAAAACACCGCAGAAAAGATAAATCGAGGATACAATCTGCAGGTCTTTGACGGAATCTATAAAAAATTAAAGAAGGCCAAACTTACTGTAATCATCCACACAATTCTCTGGCTGCCTGGCGAAACCAAAGCGATGATGAAAGAAACAGCGGAATACCTTGCAAAACTGGAACCGTCTCTGGATGGAATTAAATTTCAGTTGCTTCAAATTCTTCGTGGAACAAAAATGGCAGAAGAATACATAAAAAATCCATGGCCTCTACCGACCATGGATGAATATTGCAACTTTGTAAAAGAACTTGCCGACCTTATGCCTGAAACGACCGTCCTTCATCGATTAACTGGCGATGGTCCCAAATCACTTCTGGTGGAACCATTATGGTCTGCAAACAAACGTGCCGTCCTCAACGAATTGAAAAAACACTTCAACCTTGAACATTGATTCAGATTCTACCAACATCCGTCTTCTCTTCATCATGGAATTTTCTTTTTTCCACATACTGCTGCTGATCTGCAAATTTCAGGAGAGAATTCAAGTCGGTCAACTTATTGTCAAATTCTATGGCACCAAGGCTGATGGAAAAATCAAAAGGAAGCTGATATTTTTCTTTAGCCTCTAGACATTTTTGCGCAATGATCTTTTTTACTTCATCAAGCTTGCGCATAGGAAAGCCTGCGGCAACAACTGCAAATTCATCACCACCCATTCTACCGACGGTATCCGATGCCCTGAATGTCGATTTCAAAATTTCCGCTTCTGCCTTAATGGCCTTATCTCCATACTCATGGCCATAAGTATCATTGATTGCCTTGAGTCCATTCATATCTCCATAGAAAACAACACCACCGCCGCCAGTAGTAACAGCATAATCAATCTGTTTCTGTCCCTGAATGTCAAACCCTCTTCTGTTAAGCACTCCAGTAAGCTCATCCGTACGGGAAGTCTGTTCCAATTCATATTTTTCAATCTGAAGGGAAATATTCTTCACATACTGAATCGTGTATTCGTAGGAATTGGCAATGGCATTTGAAAGAGCTTTTGCATAAAGATTGTAGAAAACAAGACCTCTCTCTCCGATGGAATAGAGCATGTAACCGTATTGCTTTTCACCGTAATAAATGGACTGGGCAATAAATTTTTCATGAACATCGTCAAAAACATCCGGTGGCACAATATGTTCTTCAGGAGAAAAATATTCTCCAGAAAGAACTTTTCCTTCCCCGTTTTCATAGACATATTCAAGCTTGACCTTTTCAGGCATTTTGAATTCCGTAAGCTTTTTGTAATAGACAGGTTCATCATAAAGGACAAGGGCAAATTTCTTTATGTCGACTTCCTTCAGTGTTTTCTGAATCCTTTTGAGAAAAACTTCAAGCGCATCATTGCATTGAATCGTATCAAGAAGATAGTAGATGTAAGTATTATCATAACCACGTAGAATAAGCTGATTGAGAGCTTCTGTCCTCAATGTCTTTTTATGCTCGCAATATTCATAGCCAGTGGAATCCCTTATGACAAGTTTTGCAGGGGATGTAAATTCTTTCTGTGCATCAAGTCCGTTTGCAATCATCATGGCAGTCATGGCCGCATTAAATCCAAGATTAAAATTAAATGGACTAATTGACGACAAGGAAGGCTGAACAGCAGCAGCTTCATTGATGTCATCATATCCCAAAACCTTAACCTGCTCCGGAACCTTAATGCCGTGATCCTTAAAAAAAGCCATAGCCCCCAAAGCCATCTGATCATTGGCTGCTATGAAGGCATCAAAATCAACGCCAGTGCAATCTTTGCCAAGTCTCTGTTCAAGTTCTTCATAAGCAGAGTTCATGGTAAATTTACCGTGAAATACAATGGAATCATCATAGGTCATTTGGTAAGGCCTGAGATTTTTTTTATAGGCATTGAACCTAAGCTGTGATTCAACGGAAGATGTCTTACTTGCATCCATGAAGGCAATGCGCTTTGCTCCACATTTCTTTACCAGGAAATCAAAGGCATTTTCAAAAATAGTTTCATTGTCGGAAAGTATGGCCCAGGAATTTTCAATTGGAAGTTTCTGCGAAAGGGAAATAATCTTCTTGTCTTTAAAAGGTTCCAGCATTTCAGCAAATTCTTCAACATTGTATGAAGAAAAATAAATTCCGCTCAGAACAATGACAACATCAACATCCTTGACATTAATGAGTTTTGCACCTGCCCAATACTGATATTCAAAGATACCTTCACTATATTTAGGATGGCGAACGTTGCAGACAACAACACTTATTTTTTTCTGGTCGCATAGATGGCAAATTCCATCAATAACCTGCCGAGAGTAGTCTGAGCAAATTTCTTCCGTCATTACAAGAAACTTCAAATTCTTCATACCGTTATTTTAATCCAACTTTAAAGAAAAAAAATACAAAATACAAAATTATTTTAACACATCGTTATATACATATCATTCTTTCACGATTCATTTCATTGACATAAAATTGTAATAGGAATAAAATATCGCCGATTAGAATATTATTTATTCAAGGAGAATAATTATGGCAGTTAGAGTTGCTATTAATGGTTTCGGCCGCATTGGTCGCTTGGCATTCCGCCAGATGTTTGAAGCTGATGGATACGAAGTTGTAGCTATCAACGACCTCACAAGCCCAAAGATGCTTGCACACCTTCTCAAGTATGATACAGCACAGGGTGGCTTCATGGGACGCATCGGTGAAGGAAAGCACACAGTTTCTTCAACAGAAGATTCTATCATCGTTGACGGAAAGGAAATCAAGATTTCTGCAGAAAAAGATGCAGCAAACTGCCCATGGGCAGCAAACAAGGTAGATGTTGTTCTTGAATGTACAGGTTTCTACTGCGATAAGGAAAAGGCTTCTGCTCACCTTACAGCAGGTGCAAAGAAGGTTGTTATTTCAGCTCCAGCAACTGGCGACCTCAAGACAATCGTTTTCAACGTAAACAACAAGAACCTCACAAAGGATGACAAAGTTATCTCTGCAGCTTCTTGTACAACAAACTGTCTCGCTCCAATGGCTAAGGCTCTTAACGATGCTTACCCAATCCAGAGCGGTATCATGTCTACAATCCACGCTTACACAGGCGACCAGATGATCCTCGACGGTCCACAGCGCAAGGGTGACCTCCGCCGTTCACGCGCAGGTGCTCAGAACATCGTTCCTAACTCAACTGGTGCTGCTAAGGCTATCGGTCTCGTAATCCCAGAACTCAACGGAAAGCTCATCGGTTCAGCTCAGCGTGTTCCAACACCAACTGGATCAACAACTCTCCTCTTCGCAGTAGTAAAGGGAAAGGACATCACAAAGGATGCTATCAACGCTGTAATGAAGGCAGCTGCTAACGAATCATTCGGATACAACGAAGACGAAATCGTTTCTTCTGATGTTATCGGAATGAAGTACGGCTCACTCTTCGATGCTACACAGACAATGGTATCAAAGATCGACGACGACACATACCAGGTTGAAGTTGTATCTTGGTACGACAACGAAAACTCTTACACATCACAGATGGTAAGAACAATTAAGTACTTCAGCGAAAACTGCTAAGTTTAACTGATTGAAAAAAAAGGACTCCGGTTGGGGTCCTTTTTTTTTATTTGATGTTCTTTTTAAAGGGGACAGTCCCCTTTAAAGTGTTTACCTCATGCCCATACCCATGTCACATGACAACGGGGACAGACCCCTAAGAAAATACTCTAAGGAGATTATCCCCATTATTTCTATTTTTTAATTTAGAAATATGGGAATAAAATCAAATATTCTTCAAATTTCTTTGATAAAGAATACGGAAATTCTTAATCTGCTATAAGAAGATATTTCTAATTATTATTAACAGCAAATAGGGAGGAAATAAACTTATAATAAAGGAAAGTCCATCTACTTTACAAATTTGCTTTTCTTATTATGGACTTGCTGATACCAGTGATTCTTGAAATTTGATTCATCGAAAGACCATGTTTTCTTAATATACTGCATTTACTTATCTGATCATCAATATTTAGCCGTTCAAGTTTGTAAGGCGTAGATATTTTAAACAATTTTTTTATAAGATTAACAGCTGTTCCATCGGAGATTACAAGCAAATTTTCATATTCCATGCATTTTCTTTCATCATGCTGTAATAAATAATCTACAAGAGTTTTTTGAGAACCAAACAAGGCTATCACATATTCAACATCAACAAAGGATTTCAATTTGAGGTCTGTGATTAAGTTGTAACTATTCCATTTATACTCATCGACTTTCCCAAGACAAGCCTTTTCGCAATTTTGAAGGATATATCGATAAACTACCTTGAAATAAGTATCATCAGAAACTGGTTCACTTTTAAATCTTCCTTGAAAAAGATGGCCAGTTCGCTCATATTTACGATTAAAAAAGTATACATAGCTATTAGCAATTTTTTGAACAAATAAACTCATATTTTCGGATGCATTACCTATCAACAGGTGAACATGATTATTCATTAGGCAGTAAGCATATATAACAACATCAAGTTCTTCGGAATATTTTTTAAGTTTTTTCAAGAAAAAATATCGATCTGATTCATCATTGAAAAGGTTTTGCTTATTATTTCCGCGGAGAATAACATGATATATACCTGACATTCCATACAATCTTGGTTTTCTTGCCATAATTAGTTCCTGTAATATATATAACCAATATTTTTGATAAAATGTGCTTTTTTCTAAAAAAAATTAATAATTTTAAAATAGGGGTCTGTCCCCTTTGTTTCAGTTTATTTTTACAGCCAATTAAGTTATTATATTCACATGTACGAAGTTAGAGTTGAAGCCGATTTTGCAGCGGCACATTTTTTAAAGGATTATCACGGTAAATGCGAAAATCTCCACGGGCACAATTACAAGGTGTATGCCCATGTCCGCGGGGACAGACTTGACGAAGGCGGAATGCTCCTTGATTTTACGGAATTGAAGGCAGCTTTAAGGGAAACATGCAGTCTTTTGGACCACAAAAACCTCAATGATTTTGATTATTTCAAACAGAATCCAAGTGCTGAACGCATAGCGACATTCATTGCAGAAAACATTATTCAGGACATTCCTTCGCTCAAAAAAAATAACACCGGCAACGCATATCTATACGCTGTCGATGTCTTTGAAACCGACACTTCCCGTGCCAGATATATTTTGTAGAAATTACATTCTTACAGGAACATTAAGCTTTGCAAGATCAGTTTTTATTCCGTCGATTGTATAGTCTCCGGAATGCACCATGCTTGCAATGAGTGCGGCATCAGCCTTTCCGTCCTTTAGTACATCAGCAAGATGCTGCACAGTTCCACCGCCGCCAGATGCTATTACAGGCACTTCAACATTTTCGCTAATCATGCGAGTAAGGTTGATTTCATAACCGCTGCGAGTTCCGTCTGCATCGATTGAATTCAAAACGATTTCACCAGCACCAAGTTCAACGGCTTTCTTTGCCCAATCAAGGGCATCAAGATCTGTTGCAACTCTACCGCCATTTATGTAAACGCGATAACCGCTAGGCATTGATTCGTCTTTTGCAGCATCCATGCCGAGTACGATACACTGGTTTCCAAATACGCGGGCACCTTCCTTTATGAGTTCAGGATGTTTGACAGCCTGGCTATTGAGGGAAACTTTTTCCGCCCCTGCAAGAATTGTTGAACGGATGTCATCCAATGTTCCGATTCCACCGCCAACACAGAAAGGAATGAAAACCTGGCTTGCAACGCGGGCAATGAGGTCAAGGATTGGACCACGACCACGAGCACTTGCCATGATGTCATAGAATACAAGCTCATCAACTCCCTGACGATAATATTCTGCAGCCATTTCCACAGGATCACCGATATCGATGTTGTTCTGGAATTTTACACCCTTAGTTGTACGTCCGTCCTTTACATCAAGGCAGACGATGATTCTCTTTTTTAGCATGTTTCCGCCCCTACAGATTTACAAAGTTTTCAAGGATTTTAAGTCCAGCTTTTCCTGATTTTTCAGGATGGAACTGAAATACAGTAAGGTTATCCTTTTCAATAACAGAAGGAACCTTGATGCCGTAATTTGCATAGCCCTTAATTACGGATTCATCTTCAGGCTGAATTACATAGGAATGAACGAAGTAAAAATCACTGTGAGCATCAATCCCTTCAAGCAATTTTGAACCGCCATTGCAGATTTCAATATCGTTCCAGCCCATGTGAGGTATTTTGACAGAATCTTTTGTCGCAACATCTTTAACCAAATTTGAAAAGTGCTTTATTTTTCCTGGAATAAGTCCAAGACATTCAACATTACCTTCTTCTGAATAATCAAAGACAATCTGACTTCCAAGACAGATTCCAATCATTGGTTTACCACTTGTATAGAAAGTTTTTAAGAAAGAATCAAATCCTGTTGTCTTAAGCTGTTCCATTGCATAGGCTGCATCCCCTACTCCAGGGAAAACAATCTTATCTGCATTTTTCAAATCTGCAGGATTTTTTGAAAGAACATAATCAGCCTTCAAAAACTGAAGGGCATGCTCAACACTCGTTATGTTTCCTGCGTTGTAATCTACAATTCCAATCATAACTAACAATATAACAGAATGACTTTAAAATGAAAACAGCACTAATTGTAAAAATTAGTGCTGTATATAACTACTTTATATTCGAGTAATCTCTTACTCTGTTGGTCTCTTCTTAAGCTTCTTTGATTTCAACACTGCCTGTCCTTCACCTACGCTCTGCTCCATCATGGCACGTACGCGGAGTGGGAGTCCGAACAATGTGATGAAGCCTTCTGCATCCTTGTGGTTGTAGAGGTCACCTGTTGTGAATGATGCGATTGATTCGTTGTAGAGGCTGTACTTTGAACCAGAACCTGCACCGCGGATTGCACCCTTGATGAGCTTGAGCTTAACCCAACCTGTACATGTTTCTTCTGACTTGTCTACGAAAGCCATCAATGAATCATACAATGTTGTGAATACCTTTCCGTCATAGATGAGCTCACCGATCTTTACAGAAAGCTGCTGCTTGTAGTGGTATGTATCACGATCAAGTGTAAGGTGATTCATCATGCGGTGTGCGGCATAGAGGATTGCTCCACCTGGAGTTTCGTAAACACCGCGGCTCTTCATACCTACACAGCGGTTTTCACAGATATCAACAAGGCCAATGCCATTGCGTCCACCAATCTTATTGAGTTCTGTAAGGAGCTTGAGGGCATCCATCTTCTTGCCGTTAACAGCAACAGGAATTCCCTTTTCAAATTCAATCTTTACATATTCACCGTTGGCAGGAGCTTCTTCTGGAACAACTGTGTTCTTGAGCATGTGCTTGTAGTTTGGTTCGTTTTCTGTCTTCTCAAGTTCAAGACCTTCATGAGAAAGGTGCCAGATGTTTTCATCGCGAGAGTAAGACTGATCCTTCTTCATTGGAACTTCGAGTCCGCGGTCTTCAAGATACTTGATTTCTGCTTCACGGCTGTCCATGTTCCACTTGTCGTCACGCCATGCAGCGATACACTTGAGGTCTGGAGCAAATGCCTTGATTGCAAGTTCAAAGCGAACCTGATCGTTACCCTTACCAGTTGCACCGTGACAGATAGCAACAGCACCTTCCTGGCGAGCGTATTCAACAAGAATCTTTCCGATAAGAGGACGAGCTGTAGAAGTACCAAGGAGGTATTCATCTTCATAAATTGCATTAGCCTTGAGTGCAGGCCAGATGTATTCTTCAATATATTCCTTGCGTGCATCTACAACATAACATGCAGAAGCTCCTGTCTTGAGGGCACGGTTCTTGATTGCCTTCCAGTTGTCACCCTGACCAACATCGATACAAACTGCGATAACATCATAATCGTAGTTTTCCTTGAGCCAAGGAATGATTACAGTTGTATCAAGTCCACCTGAATATGCAAGAACAACCTTGTCTTTTCCAGACTTCTTTGTTGTTTTCTTTGCAGCAGACTTAACAGCTGTCTTTGCCTTTGAAACAGTCTTCTTTGCCTTGTCAGCAACTTTTTCTGTAACCTTTGCCATAAAAAATGCCTCTCTATATAAAAGTCTCAATATGTATATTTATACATTTTTTTGTATAAATATGCAAGTTACATGATTAAAGGGTTCCTGTAAAAAAACAGTTTAAAAAACTCTCCTGCTACCATTTTACGAAAGCAGCCTGAACCGTAAATTTTGTAAGCCTTTCTTCAAGGGGCATGTCGGAAGGTAGATGAAGAGTCTGCCTTCTGAAGGAACCGAATTTAAATTCACCATTCTCCTTATGACAGCAAGTACATTCATCCATAATCTTGATATTGCCTTCGGGAATTCCGCATTTTTTCAGCACGGCAAGATTTGCTTTTGTAAGGGAAAGCGAATATTCATCTCCATCAATTTTTTCTACGCATTCCTCACAAAAATTATTCATAAAATACTCTGCCCTTTCTCCGTTAATGTTGTAGCAACAGGAACCTATGTGAGGTCCAATGACAACACAGATGTCTTCAGGTTTAGAAGAATATTTTTCTTCAATGACTTTAATTGCTTCACCTACTATACCAGTCCCCTTCCAGCCGGAATGAAGTACACCAAAGCTTTTGCTTTTAGTATCGTAGATATAAAGAGGCATGCAGTCTGCAACAGTAACGACAGGAACCACATTTCTATTTCTGGTTACTATCCCGTCTCCCTGTTTCATAGTAAGCTGTTCGGGAAAATCAATATCATATACAATTTTTGAGTGGATAAGTTCAACGGCGGCAGGCATTTTAATTTCACCGCAAAGTTTTTTTAGGAATGACACTCTATTCACATTGCTTTCATTCCATCGAAACCTCATGCTTCCCATGGATAAATTCGTCATTCCCCAACACGGTCCGTCTTCAACAGACTTGCCTCTAAAATTGAATTTTTCAACTATCATCCGGCTACACTCTGAAAGAATCTATTTCCCTGAGGGCATTAATAACTTCACTGGCATGTTTCATACTGTGTACGAATTTAGAAAGCTTCTCACGGAATTCACTATTGTCTCTGCCCATTATCTTATTAAGGTTTGTTAATGGACCATAGTAAACAGTTGCATATTCACCGAGCATGGCGCTTACGAGAGTTTCAAATTTATGTGCCGAATTGGTAAAGACTTCCGTAATGTATGAAGCTGATTCTTCAATTTCATTTATTACAATCCTGAGCTTTTCCTTGCTGGAAGTTGATTTTACAGATCCTTCATAGCGCATGAATTCCGCACCATATTCACCACCGAGGGATACCTGACCAACAAGAACATCGAGTTTATCCATAATCTCATTATAGTCGGCTACAATATCAGTAAACTCATGGCGGTTTTCCTTTATCTGGAAATCCCCTTCAAGAGTAATTACATTCAGAATGCTTGCGTACTTCAAATACTCCTGCTTGAAATAATAATTTATGAAGCCCAGGCAAAGATCAAACCTAAACGGAAATTCATCCTCATATTTCTTCCAAGGATGATAAGGGAATTTCTGAAAATCCTTGAGGTTAAAGTATACTTTCATTTTCTTTTTTAGTTCTTCTTTTTTGTATTCTTTATTCCAAAGTCTCCAGCGCTGATCAAAAATGACTCTCCACTGTTCACGGTATTTAGCAAACCAATTGTCTCCCGTTCTGAAAGATTCTGGAACAAAAATTGAATTTTCATTTATTACTTTGCCAAGATCACGCAACGGATATTTTCTGCAGAACATGTTGATTTTTGTAATTTCGGCCGATGCTGCTCCCATGATTTTTGAAACATCTTCCTGGGAAAATTCCGGAATTGTATCCTTCCAAAGATCCTTTATGTCTGCAGAAGTAAAAATCAACGAAGAGATGAACTCATCAGTAACATCAGTCTTTGAACATAGAACCTTGAGGAATTCATTAAAATCCGTTTTTATCTGAACGAACATACAGATTCTGCCATCACCACCAGAAGTAAATTTATTGAGCATGTTAACAATAGGAATTTTGGAAAACATTTTCAGCCATTCAAAAGCCTGTGATATGGCTCCTATTTTATCCTTCATTCCTGCATCCATTGTGGACAGAACTTCATCGAGTTTATTGAGAAAATTATTTCTTGCTTCCTGTCCCAAAGGTTTTTCAAAATTAATCTGAAAGGGATCACAGGCTTTTTTTACCGCTTCCTTGAATTCCGGGTAAAGCTGTTGACAAAGAAGGAAATAGAAGACACCGGAGTCAACATCTGCAAGCCTAAGCTGAGTTTTAAAGAATTCCTGAGTCTCCTGGAGTTCACCAAGTTCCCTGAACATAGCATTACCAAGAGTCTTATACTTGTAATGGATGAATCCTGGATAAAGGACTTCTATCCTACGGGCAAGCGCTCCTATGACCGCATTGTTGTACACTTCTTCCACACTTACATTAAAGATGAAAGACTTGACCCATACTACAACTTTCTTGAAAAAAGGTTCTTTCTTGAATTTAAGAACAAGGCCTTTTTTTGTTTCTGCAATCTTTTCCTTTTCAAGTTTCTTATTGTTCAAATCAGAATCCGAAGGGATTTTTATTTCTATATCAGCGGGATTAACTCTATTAAGGATATCCTTTCGTTCCTTGACTGTAAGATCTGAGGCAAGCCTATCGAAGTTAGATTTATTTTCAGCGGAATTTTTCTTGTCCATATAATGATATTTTATGTGTTTATCATCTCATTGTAAAGTTAAAAGATTTTTTTCAAATTTCGATGGGAAAACCGTCTTCTAAAGAATGAAAGACTTGTATCCGATAATGAAATTATGGATTTTAAGCAGATTTCAAGTCTTTCGATTAATGTTATAAAAGACTGGAGAGTAATATTCATTGCTATTTTTTCAATTTCGTTCATGATGATTGGAAGTTATGTTGTCAAATACAGGAAAAAACCGCCTCGTCCAAGAAGAATGAAAGCACCTAAACCGGTAGAAGCTCCAAAACCGGAGGAAAAGAAGGAAAAAGAAGCGGATGAATAAGCGACAGAGGGGACAGACCCCTGACGAAAGCGTTTACTGCACTAGCAATCCATAGCTTTTGTAACTTTCGTCACAATAATCGCTTTTTAGCAACAATTACGAATTGCCATTTTAAAATTGAAAAGGCTGTCAATAAACTGACAGCCTTAATTTATTGACCCCGGCGGGGTTCGAACTCGCCACCTGCTGCTTAGGAGGCAGCCGCTCTATCCATAAATGAGCTACGGGATCGTATAAAAAGCCTGCGCCATCCGCAAAGGAATCACGCAGGTTTTATATAAAAAAGAAACAGAACAAATAAAATTACTTGTCCTTTGCGCGTTCTACGAATGCACCTTCGCGTGTGTCGATAACGATGCGATCGTCTGTGTTACAGAACAATGGAACGCGAACTTCGATACCTGTATCAAGAGTTGCTGGCTTGAGGGACTTACCAGAAGTATCACCCTTTACACCTGGTTCGCAGTATGTGATTGTGCGAACAACCTGTGTTGGAAGATCAATACCAACTGGCTTTCCTTCGTAATATGTAACCTGTACATCGTAGTCATCATCTGGAGAAATATAACCAGCGTTGTCGCCAAGGTCATCTCTTCCGAGGAGAACTTCATCATATGTTTCCTGATCCATGAAGTGGAAATCATCTCCATCGATGTAAGAAAGCTTTACTGTCTTTGATTCAAGTTCTACTTCCTGGAACTTGTCACCTGCATCAATACCGAGGTCCTTTGTACCGCCTGTAACGATGTTCTTAACGCGAAGATTAACTGTGATACCCTGACGGCCACCCTTCTGTCCAAGCTTCTTCTGTACGATAAGTGGTTCACCTTCTACGATAAATGCAGAACCTACCCTAATTTCGTTTGTAGAAATCATTCTCTATTCCTCTGAATGTAATAAGTTTTATAATATTTTATAGAAAACCACCAAAAATTACAAGTTGAAAATACAAAACTGATGAATTTTAAGCATATTACCAGCAAACTGCCTACTAGGGGTCTGTCCCCCCCCCTGTCAAGAATTGCAACGCAATTCTTGTGACGAAAGTTAAAACCAGTACCGGCATCTAATTTTGAAAAGCTTTCGTCAGGGGTCTGTCCCCTCTGTCTTCAAAATTGATTTTTTCCCCTCACCACATTACAATTCATACTGGAGAAAATCGTGAAAAAACTAAACTTTCCGGCAACCATAATCATGGTGAGCCTTACCATAATTTCCGTTTCATGCATAAAAAGACCTCCCGATGTAATTCCGGAGACTATAGAAATCACGCCACAAAATAACGAAGAAGAGGTGTCTGAGCATGAGCAGCCCACAGAATCTCTTGTTGATGCTAAAGTGCTTTCTCCAAAGTCTTGGCTTTGTCTTTTAGGCCGAGACGATAAAATGCATCAGATTTTACCCCTGGGGTTCGGCGAAGATCTATCTGTAATCCAATTAAATGGTTCAGAAATCCTCATGGAAACAGATGGAACAACATATTTCAGGGCAGTTTACAAGGAAGTCGAATACTGGATGGACAAGGATTCAATTGCAATGGAGTGCCAGAATGCCCTCATATTGGAAAAAGCCATTCTCTATGCTGACATGGATTTTACGCTTGCAACAGATGAAAAAAATTCCCCTTTCAGGTTTGGTGATGCAGTATTCAGGTCAACAAGAGCAGAAGACGAAAGCGAATTGTTTGACAGGATTCATTACTACGACAGAAATTCAAAGAAAGTTAAATCTGCCTACATAAAAAAAGGTCTGCTCAGCAACCAGAAGGATGATATTATCGTTATGGATTGCGTAAAACAACTGAGGGTCACAAAGAGGGCAACTCCAAGAAATGAAATATTCAGGAGAGCTGCAAAATACAAGCCATGTCCTAAAGTTGCAGCAGCCCTGGAAGCAGAAAAGACTGAAAAAATCGAAAACAATTATCAGGATGTACTGAACGCTTTACCAGGAGCAAAATACAAGGTCAACGTCCCTGAACTTTTGACGGTAGATCAGAGCAAAGATCCTTTTCAATAATTTTTTTTCAAAACCTCCTCTTTTTATATTTTTTTCGTTTATATAATTATAGATGAAAAAGATTCTGATTTTATTATTCTCACTGCTCAACCTTTACTCGGTCTTCTCCGCTCCGCTGGATTTATCTTCCTCAGTAGGATTTTCAATTCCAGTGGATGAACACCATTGCATGATAAGGAACATTTCTTCAGTAAAATACAATTACGGTCTAAGACTGAACTTGGATTCAACCGTTATTGCAGGAAATGCAAAACTGTCCTCAACAAAAATCAAAGATCTGTATGGACTTAAGATAATGGATTTACTTTATCTGCAGGATTACACCTACGGATTGAAACAGTCATTTAAACTGGGAGAACTAAATGTAGGCTTTCTTGCAGGAACTTTAAAATATTCCAACTCTATAAGCAGATTGAAAACTCCTGCCATTGCATGTCCATCGCCATTAAAAAGCAGTTCAACACCTTTGCCAGGAATCAATCCTTCTCTGCCTTCTGCATCAGCAACAAAAAGTTCCTTTTCATGGGCTGCAGTTTTTTATCCGGCATCCCATGAATGCTGTCTACCGGCAATGCAACTTGCTGTTTTGGAAACAGGAGAGAAATACGTAGGTCTTTATAAAAAAACGTCATTACCTGTAATTCCGGAGGTCCTATTTTCCTTTACGGGAGCAACAGTTTTTCATGACTGCAACATTGGATCCGGATGGTTTCAGAATGAAAAATACTACAGGGGAAAGGAATTCTTTTCCGGGGAATTTTCACTGTCCATGAACTGGAAACAATTCAAAAACTCTTCTTCATCAGGATTATACGAACATCCTTTTGGAGGCTATAAACTTTGGATAAGAAATCAGAGCTTCATGACATTAAGAAATTTCTCCTTAGGCATGTATATTTTTAATTCAGACGAAGATTTATTGTCAGCGTCAGGAACGACAACAAAGACATTCCGACAGATTTTTATTTCGCCACAATTCCGATTTTGGGCAGGACCTGGAATTGCAGCATTAGGTATAACAGCAGGAGAAGCAAAAAGAAAAACAAAACAAAGGCTTCATCAGTATTATGAACACTATTATCTGAAAATGGGAGGTTCTTACAAAGCAATGAACCTTACACTAAACGGCAACTGCAATATGGAGTATTCAACGGAAACAATGAAGCAGGACAAATCCTATGGAATAAGCACTTCCCTTCCTTTAGGACCCCTGCAAATCTCTACGACCTTTAACTTCACCAGCAGTGGAGATGATACAAAAAAAATAAAAATCACGGAAAAAATATTTTTCAGAAATTTAACATTGAAAAACATAGGCGCTTCCTGGACATGGACGGAAAATACCGAAGACAGGAAATGGAACATTGATGCAGATGCAAGTTTTTCCCATAAGACAAAAAAGATAAATATGAACGGGCGATTGAGTTTTACCTTTCAAAAACTTTCTTGAGAAATGATTTTCTTTTTTTATATTCCTCGGATTTTGGAAGACTAAAAGTGAAGGAAACAGTTCTCTCATCCATAAGCTCATCCTTTTCATCAAAGATACGGGTTAAAAGATTGTATGGATGTTTTTCTTTTTCTGTGGAAGGGATGGCCGGAACTGCATCGGCACAAGTCATGACCTTTAGGAAAGGAATTCCAGCTGTCATTTGGCAGGATACAATTTCTTTATCCGATGCAAGGTAAACAGACTGAACCAGATAGCAATTCTGCTTAAAGTTTAAAGAATCAAAGGATACTTCCGTCTCAACATGGTTTTTCAATGTCCTGACAGAAATATCCTTTATTTTCATCTTAGTCTGCAAAAGAAACCGCAACGGAAATGGAACCTGTTGTACGAACAGGTGTAGTTGATACTGCGGCAGATACCTGTGCAGCAACAGCTGAACTAGATGAAGAAGAACTGCCGGATGCCACTGAGTTCTGTGCAGAAACAGTAACGGTATTATCCTTACCGCCTACAGCAGTCTTTGCCATTTCTGCGCGAGGAGAAGATGGACTGCTGCCTGAAGAAGAAGCCTTACTTGACTGACCTGCAGCTACAGGAACACCTTCTCCTCCTACATCTGCTGTAGAAGCAAAGGCATTTGCATGTCCCTCATCTGTATTTTCGGCAGCTGGGGCTTCTGCTGAAGAATCTGAAGTCTCGGCTGCAGCAACAGGAGCAGCTTCTGCAGGAGCTTCCGCTTCGGCTGGAGAATCCTCAACAACAGAAGGACCTTCACTTTCAGCAGCACCGAAAGCAACCAATCCTTCAGTTACAGTAAGCTTACCTGAAGACGAAACAACAAATGATGTACCGCGAACAGAAGCTGTTGCTACAGGAGAACGAACCTTAAAGCCAGCTCTTTTTCCGTCTTTTCCAGAAACATTTGCTGCAAGGGATCCTGAATCAATGTAAATCTGTGTTGTATCCTTGTCCTTTGTAGAAACAAGGTTTTCAATTGTAACGCGAGTAAGAGGTCCAAGAGAAATGGATGAGTTGCTAACGTTAAGAACAGCTTCAGAATTAAAGCCTGTTGAAATTACTGTTCCCTTTTCAAGGACATCACCTTTCTGAAGGGAAACCCACATTCCAGCTTCCTGAATCTCCACCTTGCCTTTTACAGAAACAACTGTTGCTGTAAGGGCGCTGGCACAAAATACTGCAAAGGATACAATGGCAAGTGCTATAAATTTCTTCATACGAGTCCTCCTATATTCCTAGAGAGCAAGAGCAAGTCCGAGACCGATTTCTGTTCGGCTTGCTTCCTTATATTTTCCGGTAAACTGAGAAACTGACAATGAAAGATTCAAGTCAGAATACATCTTGTACATTGCGGCACCTGTAACCTGAAAACCATAAAACTCTGCTGAATTTTCAGGCATTTTATAAACCACATCACCTCCAGCTGAAAGAATGAGTTTATCAACAGGCATGAAAGAACAGTTTACGCCAGCCTTAAAGAGTTCGCTATAAACAGGTTCATCCTTTGAAAGACATGCAGTTCCCTTCGTAAAACCAACAAAACTTCCAACCTTATCCTTTTCACCAGATGCATAGACAGCACTTAAGCCAAGCATTGCATTCTTGAAAGAAGAAAAGTAATTAAGGCTCAACTGACCGAGAAGCCCGATCTTGTCAAAATCATTTGTTCCGAAAGTTCCACATACCGTATAGAACAGGGAATTGGAAAGAGGACCTGTAAGGCTCACTGTTCCATAAATGCGCTTATCATCGTCCTTAAGGTCTCCAGGTCCGCCCACATTGAATGCACCGAGTCCTTCAAAGGAAACTGTCTGATTCTTGAAGAAATATGGGAAAGAAACACAGAGGGAACCCAATGCATAAGGAGCTGTAAAATCGTAGTTATCCTTTTCCTTTTCAGGAGCCCATACAGCACCCTTGCTTGTAAGAATCGAAACATTCTTTACATTCTGCAACCCAGTATATCCGCCGTATGCAGACAGTTCAACTTTTGAAGATGAATACTTTACAAAAGCACCGTCATTTGGCTGAGCTATAACAATCCCAGAAAGATCTGAATAGAAGTAGCGTCCGGCAGAAAAATCAAGACTTTCTGTCCTGCTTAATTTCTTTGAAGTAGAAAACTTGAAGAGCGTACAATCAAGTACTATTTTGTTTTCCGTATTAGGATCATCTCCAAACTGCTTGTCCATTTTGTGCTCAACGGAAGCTTCGGCCGCAAAAGTTGAAACACCGTCATGCATCAAAGGTGTGGTAAAGGCTCCGATGAATTTTTCAGACTGCTTCAAAAGTGGATTTTCAAATTTTCCATTGTAGTAATCAAGTTTTGTCGAATCAGTGACAATTGCAGAAAACTCATAGGCAAATGCTAAGGAACTTCCCAAAATTGCAGAAGATAGAATTACTGTCTTTATGATCTTTTTCATTTACTTGTTCTCCCCTGCATTTACTTCATATTTTCCTATGCAATCAGTAATAACCGCAAGAAGGTTTCTTCCGCTCGGTACGTCCATTGGATCAGCAGAATCAGCAATAACTTCATCCGCCTTCATCTGTCTGAACGTATAGCGGGGAGTATTGAAAAGCTTGAGCATGAGGCTGCCTTCAATTTTCCATGTATAGGCACAAAGCCACGAAAGTTCCCTAAGGTTGATGACATCAGATGCCTTGACAGAAGATGAAACGACCCCTTTATCCTTTAAAATTTCAAGAGCATCCTCATAGGTTGCATTGTTCTTCACAATCCCCA
Organism: Treponema sp.; assembly: GCA_024400915.1. Taxonomy (GTDB): domain Bacteria; phylum Spirochaetota; class Spirochaetia; order Treponematales; family Treponemataceae; genus Treponema_D. The sequence goes on along the minus strand of JAKSLX010000013.1, from coordinate 16,387 downwards.
GGGCTGATGCCGTCAAATATGCTGACTGACCGTAAGTAGCTTCCTTGGTTGAAATTATTTCTGAAACCTTGTCAGCGGACTGAGCATAGACGCATACCGACAAAACAGCTGCAATTAAAAGTGTAAATATTTTTTTCACTGCAACACCTCTCCTTTTGAATTTACAACATTATACATTATAATCAATATTGATATGAAAACTATTAAGACATACCTCAAAAAGCACATTAACATCATTATATTGATATTTATTTCGATTATATGTATTACAATTACAAAAATCAACTTGTTTACAAAGATTGATTTCCGTCTGTATGACTTCATGCTGGGAATGCAGAAAGAAACAAAGACAGATGAAGACATTGTTATAATTGACATTGACAACGATTCCATTGCAAAAGTCGGTTCCTGGCCTTGGACACGAGACATTCTTGGAAATGTCCTTATAAGGATGAAGGAATTCGGATCAAAGCAGGCTGTATTCGATATTGAATACGTTTCCCCATCAACAAAGGCCGTAGAAGAAAATCTTGAGCAGAAAATCAATGAGAACTTTGCGTTCGGGCAGCAGGCAATTACTGAAAACATCACCGATTTTGGCTTCAATGTATCCAAAGGCAAGATTTCACAGGCAAATGCATACAGCGAAAGTGAAAATCTGGCGGCAGATATTTCCAATAACATCCTTTATGAAATGATGAGGAATATAACCGCTGACTTCAACAAGGACAATGACGATTACTTTGCCCGTGCCGTTCAGTTCTTTGGAAATGCATCACTTACAGTAAACATCCGCGACATTGCCATCCAGACAGAAGAGTCAGAACTCAAATATATAGAAGATAGATTCCTTTTTAAAAATGTCAGCGATCCTTACGGACTTATTCTCAAAGGAAATAAGGCTTCGGAAAAGGAAGAAGGCGATGAAACCATGCCGGGGTTTGTCCCTGTCATTCATAAAATCGCAGCAAGAAGCAACGGCGTAGGATTTACAAACGTTGTTGTTGACAAGGACGGAACCAGACGACGCGTTCAGCTCATGGCAGAAAGAAACGGCATGTATGCAGGACAGCTTTCCTTTGCACCTCTTGTAAAGCTTTTGGACATACAATCAATTGAAAGAACAAAAAATGCCTACATTCTCAAAGGATTGAAGGAACCTGGAAAAGAGAACAGAATAGACATCAAGATTCCCGTTGACAAATACGGAAGAATGCTTATCAATTGGCTCCACAGGTCTTATGAAGAAAGCTTTGCACATGTTCCGGCATACCTTCTATACAACCTTGATCTTGCCGAAGAACGCGTAATCGAATGCATTTCAAAAGCATCAAAGGAAGATCTTTCGTTCCTGACTGCAGAAGATCAGGAATACATTTTGGGCAACTGCCAGTATGCAGCGGAAGAATATGCTGGCATGGCAAACCAGAAAACAAGAATGCTTCTTAAGTGCCGTGGATTCGACAATGAAAATAATCCGATCCGCGGAGGTCTTACCGAAGACGACTACAGCGAATACTTTGGAAGGCGCGCCGAATTCTTTGAAAACATGATGGCCTTTGTAAACGAGTTTGATTCAATTCCTGGCTGCAACCAAAATGCATCCCTTGCTGAACTTAAAGATTCAATGGTTCGCTTCATAAATGACTTTAATTACCTCAAGGAAATTTTCAAGGATGCATTTGTCCTTCTCGGCAACTCGGCTTCCTCCAGCACCGATCTTGGTGTTACACCTTTTGCAAAAAGTTACGCAAACCTTGGAACTCACGCAAATGTTGCAAACACCATAATCCAGCAGGACTTCATTACAGAGAAATCCCCTTTCATGGGACTTATCCTCGGTTTCATTTCTGCACTTGCTGTCATCATCCTGACAAGAAAAAAATCCCACGGAAGAAAAAATATTTTTGGACTCATATATGTTTTCATACCTGTCCTGATTCTTTTTATCCTCATGGTAGGTTTCAAGATTTACATACCGCTTATAAATACAGCTGTTCTTGTTTTCCTTATCTACACCTTTGAAACAATAGTCAACTTCAGACTCATCAACAATGAAAAGAAATTCATTACAAATGCCTTCAGCCAGTGTCTTTCAAAGGATGTTGTAAACGACATCGTAAACGATCCTTCAAGCCTTAAGCTTGGCGGTGACAGCCGTGAAATGACAGCAATCTTTACGGACATCCAGAAATTCTCAGGATTCTCCGAAGTTCTTAACGCCGCAGAACTGGTTGCCCTCCTCAACTACTACCTTACCCCGATGAGCAATAAAATCATGGATGAAGGTGGAATGGTCGACAAGTATGAAGGAGATGCTATTGTCGCTTTAGTTGGAGCCCCTGTAAAATTCGAAGATCATGCCTCCCGAGCCTGCATTGCTGCAATCAAAATGAAAAAATACGAAAAGGAAATGAATTCCATCATCAGGGAATATGCAGCAAAGGATGAAGCTCCCGAGCTTACACCGGATCTTTTCAGTGCCTTTAAGAAAATGGTTGCAAACCACCGCGGAATTTTCACACGCATAGGAATCAACTCCGGAGAAATGGTTGCAGGCTTCATGGGTTCTGAACTGAAGAAAAACTACACCATGATGGGAAACAATGTAAACCTTGCATCCCGTCTTGAAGGCGTAAACAAGCAGTACTGCACCGGAGGAATCCTCATCAGCGAAGCTACAAGACTTCAGCTTGACGACAGCATCATCGTCCGTTCTCTTGACCGGGTTCAGGTTGTAAATGTCAAAACTCCAATGCGTCTTTACGAAGTACTTGATTTCAAGTCGGAAGTTCCTGAAGATTTCATTTCTTACATTGAAGAGTGGGAAGAAGGAATGAAAGCCTTTGAGACAGCAGACTATAAAAAAGCCCTTGATATTTTCAAGAATTGTGCCGCCAAGGCAGAAAACTACGAAGTATTCGACAGAAACGCCGACAAAAAGGACGGTGAAAAAATAAAGGACAAGGTAGCAGAATATTACATTACCCTCATAGAAAAGTTCTTCCTTGCGGGAACATATCCAAAACCTGAAGATGATTTCGGAGTTGCCTACAACAATGAAAATCCTGGAGACATGGATCCATCTTGGGTCGGAACAAAATATGAGATAAAAGGTACATTTACTTTGCTGCAGAAGTAGTTTAAAATACAAGGACAGGGGGATCAAACCATGCCATTCAAATTAATAGGAACCATCATTCTCGTTGTCCTTGTTGCAATACTTACAGGGTTCAACCTTTCAAACAAATGCACAATCTGGTTTTTCCACAGCTTTGAAAACATTCCTGTCTTTGCAGCCCTTTTAGGAGCATTTGTAGCAGGCGTTGTCATTACAATACCTTTTACTTTGGTTGGACGAAAAAAGAAGGATAAGAAAAGAAACAAGGAAACAGAACTTGTAAATGTAACGCCAGACACTGAATCTGAAGCAAAATAAGAAACGTCTTATGAAAAGAATAATTGTAACATCAATACTGTGTTTTACAGCAATTCTTGTTTTTGCCCAGTCAAAAAAAACGGCTGAAGACATCAGGAAAAAGGCCCTTGAACAGGAAACTGTCCTGGATTCCATAGACTATCTGAAAGCAAACACTGACTATTCTGCTACAGCAGCCGATAAACGTGCTGTACTGTATTTTACCGCAACACTGCAGGAACAGCTTGGCCTTTACACGGACGCAAGCCTTTCCTATGCAAAAGCTGCTGGTATTGCAGGAGGACAAGCAAAAAACATGCCAAAGGTTTCCACAGAGGAAATCGTCATTTCAGCAGTAAGGGCCAGTCTCTCTTCCGGCGACTGGGAAACGGCAGAAAGTTATCTTGCAAATATTAGATCTTCAAAAACCGAAAAGATCGTAGCTTACACAAACCTTTATACAATCTGGTGTCAGCTATGTAAGGCATCCTCTGTAAATGAAACTGGAGATTCCATTGCAATGCTCCGTGCCTACAGCACAATGCAGTCAATGAAAAGCGTAAAGCCACAGGTACTTTTGACACTATGGTATCTTACGGATGACAAGAACTGCGCCCAAACATTAAAGTCTGAATACCCGACTAGCCCGGAGACAGCCATTGTCAACGGAACCGGTCAGATAATGAGCGTTCCTTTCTGGTACTTTGTTCCAAGGGGAGAAAGTTCAGGTGCGGCAATTCCACAGACAGAATCCACTTCAAAAGTCGAACCTGAAAAAAAGGAATATGTTCCGCCAAAGAAAATAGATTCTGACATACCTGCAGAAAGCGCCCCGATTTTTCAGGGAAATTCAAATCCCTCAAAGCAGGAGGCAATTCCTTTAAGAAACAAAACAGCGGGTAAAAAACAGCAGCTGGGACTTTTTAAATCCAAGGCAAATGCCGACGAACTTATCATCAAAGTGCGAGCAAAGAATTTCGATGCCTATGCCTACAGCGAAACAAGGGCAAGCGGAACCACCTACTACATTGTTGTAGTCGATGAAAACTCATCCCTTACGATGGGAAAGAAACTGAAAGACGCAGGTTTCGACTGCTATACAATCAGCAACTGATCGCAAATATAACAAAAAAAGCCACTGAGGACAATTCCTTAGTGGCTTTCAATTTTATAGGGTAAATCCCTTCATCTTGCCTTTTCCCTTGACTTCGTATTCATCAACAGTATCAAAGGTAACATGGGCTATTGTTTTATTCTTTACGGCTTCGGTAACCATGATATGACCTGGAGTACAGATTGATTCCATTCGGCTTGCAACATTCACCGTGTCACCCCAAATATCATAGATAAACTTGGTCTTTCCGATTACACCAGCAATTACAGGCCCACAGTTAATTCCTATTCTTATTTCAAAAGGAATCTTTGCAGTCTTATTATATTCAAAAAGATCAGTATACATGCCACGGGCAAAATCAACCATTACTTGGGCATTGCCTTCCTTAGGTTCAGGAAGACCGCAAACAGCCATATAGCAGTCACCAATGGTTTTTACTTTTTCAACACCCATTTGCTTTGCACGGTCATCAAACCTTGAAAAAAGATCGTTGAGGGCCATGACTACATCATCTGCAGAATGTTTTGAAGTTGTCTTTGTAAATCCAACGATATCAGCAAAAAGAACCGTAGCTTCATCAAAACTGTCGGCTATGGTCTGATTTCCAAACTGATTTGCCTTAAGTCTTTCGGCAACTGGGTCAGGAAGAATGTTTTTAAGAAGCCTGTCTGAATTATCTTTTTCTATTTCAAGGTCAACTGTTTTCATCTGAACCAAAGTCTCAAGCTGAAGCTGCTTGACCACAAGGGCTTTTTCACGCCCTTTTATAATTGCAATGACCACTGCAATTATAAGTACTGCAACAGCAACCCAGAAAAGAGGAACCTGATAAAAGTACGGCTTGATTCTAAAAGAGATGAATGCAGGTATTTCACTCCATAATCCATCGCTATTTGAAGAATTTACAAGGAACCTGTAGTTGCCCGGTTTAAGGTTTGTGTAGGTTACTGTTCTAAGGGCCGTAACATCAGAATAATCCTGATCAAAACCTTCCAGCATGTTCCTGAACCTAACAAGTTCAGAGGAAACAAAACTTAAGCCTGTATAAGTAATGTCGATTTTCTTTACGCCAGGCTGAAGTACGATTGAATCACTATCATGGACAGGAACATCTTTTCCATTGACATGAAGGGATTCAATATGAGTATTAGGAAGAATCTTATTGTTTGTTGCCTTCATTGGATCATAGACTGCAAAACCGTCGATAAGGGTAAAATAGAGTCTTCCAATACTGTCCCTCATTGAAAGGGATGTAGAAGTAACACCACCGCTTCTAAGTCCATCATTCTTCGTAAAGAATTTCGGAACAAGGTTTTTCTTTTCCCCCTTCATGTATTTGTCGAAATCTGATTTTTGAATCGAAGAAATTCCACGGTTGCTTGTAATCCATACAGTTTCAGTGTAATCGTTAAGCATCTGAAAAATTGAATCAGTACCAAGACCATCACCGGCATTGAAATTATAGAAATTATATCCGTCAAAGCGGGAAATACCTGTGCCCGTACAAATCCAGAACAGGCCTTTTTCATCCTGATTGATTTTGAATACGACATTTCCGCTCAATCCTGACTGGGTGTTGTAGGACTGAACTACCCTGCCGTTTTCAATGACATCAATACCACCACCGTCAGTACCAACCCAAAGACGGTTTTTGGAATCCACAAAAAGGCTCATGATATAATCGTTGCAGAGCCCTTGATCGCTGTTGTAATTCCTTATTGCTCCGTCAGACTGAACGCAGGCAAGACCGGTAGTTGAACCAATCCATAGATTGCCGTCCCTGTCATCAACACAGACGCGAACCTTGTCCCCTATGATACCGTTCTTTTCCGTCCAGCTTACTATTCCCTTTTTTGTTTTCCTTAATTGTCCAAGTTTAGAATAGCAACTTACAAGAAGGTCACCGTTTCTGGCAAGACCAACATGGCGGATTCTTATTCCCCTGGTCATTCTAGTAAGTTCACTGTCAACTATTTCATCATTTCTGTAGCAAAGAATTCCGTCATCAGTACCAACCCAGACATTTCCATCAAGATCTTCGCAAATGGCATTTACACCGACATTCAGCTGATAGGTATTGAATTTTCCAAGAGAAAGTTTTTCAACTCCACCGTGATCCGTTGCAAACCAGATGTTTCCTTCACGGTCTTCAAGAATATGATTGATGGTATTGTCGGTAAGGCCCATTTCAGAAGTATATTTTGAAATTTTACCGTTTCTCAAAAGATATACACCGCGATCGCTAAGGAACCAGAGGTTTGAAGAACGATCAAGATAAATTTCGTTTACAAGGCATGGCGGAATATCCTTGAAAACCGAAGGACTATTTTCCACACCGTTTTTAATCATTACAACGCCGTTGTGACTGATTCCGAATATGAGATTACCCAAATCATCCTGGCCTATGGCAGAAACAGTATATGCCCCCAATGTCTTATTCAGGTAATCAAGAACATCATAGTGACGAAACCTGCCCTCGCTGAAATAATAGATGCCTCCCTGTTTGGAAGTTGAAAGCCAAACGCGACCTGCAGTATCGCAGTAAAGGGCAACAGCAAGAACATGTTCATTATCAATGTTGTCCAGGCCATCAGGAACAGACATCATGCCATCAGGCTTTATGTATACAACTCCGCTTGCAGTTCCAACCCAGATATTTCCAAGCTTGTCTTCCACAATGTCGCGAACTGAATTATTTGGAAGTCCATTTGAAGTATCATACCTTACAACCCCATCGACCCCGATTCTTGCGACGCCTTCATCATTGGAGCCAACCCAAAGATTACAGTTGGAATCTTCAAAGACAACGCGAGCAGATCTGAAACCGAGTGTTTCATCGGTATTTCTGTTCATGATGTTGAAGTTGATACCATCAAAACGGACCAGGCCGTCGTAAGTTCCCATATAAACATAACCGTCTTTCGTCTGAATAATGTCTGTAATGGTATTTCCTGGAAGACCGTCAGCAGCAGTCCAAATATGGCTCACATAGTCGGTAGGAAAATTCTGCGAAAACAAATTATACGAAACAAATAATTGAAGTGAAAAAACAAATAAAAAAACTTTCCTTAAATTCATGGCATAATTATAACACAGAATTCAAGAAATCACGGGATTTTAATTGTGGGCAGGATATACAAAAAAAAACGCCACTGGAACGGAATCACCATTCCAATGGCATCATTTAACTAACAAGGCAGTTTTTATTTAACGAATTCCTTCTTAAGGAAGTCAAGGTCAAGCTCTGGATAAAGAACATGTGCACCAAGAAGCTTGTTTACCCTTTCGCGTGCAGCAGCCTTTGTCTCGTCGCTGATTACGATCTTACCCTTTGCAGGTTTTCCTTCCTTTGTAACGCCAGGCTTTGTGTTCTTGAGGACAAAGTCAACGATTGAAGCAACTTCCTTCATGTCTTCTTCGTTCATGCCGAGTGTTGTAAGGGCTGGAGTTCCAAGACGAACACCAGATGTCCACCATGCACCGTTCTTGTCGTATGGAAGGGCATTTGCATTTGCTGTGATTCCGCATTCGAACATTGCAGCTTCTGCCTGCTTTCCTGTAAGTCCGTAAACCGTAACGTCTGCGAGCATAAGGTGGTTGTCTGTTCCGCCTGTCTGGAGAGGAATGTTGTATGTCTTGAGGGCATCAGCAAGAGCCTGTGCGTTCTTTACAACCTGTGCAGCCCATGCCTGATATGCAGGAGTATTTGCTTCCTTGAAAGCGATTGCCTTTGCAGCCATGACATGACCGAGTGGACCACCGAGAACCATTGGGCATCCCTTATTTACATAGTCCATATATTCCTTCTTACAGAGAATCATGGCACCACGAGGACCGCGGAGTGTCTTGTGTGTTGTAGTTGTAACGATGTCTGCCCACTTTACTGGATCGTAGTCGCCCTGGAATACCTTACCGGCAACAAGACCTGCAAAGTGTGCCATATCTACCATGAGGACTGCACCGCACTTGTCTGCAATCTGACGGAATCTCTTGAAGTCGATCTTGCGTGGGTATGCGGAGAAACCTGTCAAAAGGATGAGAGGCTTAACTTCCATTGCCTGCTTTTCGATTGCATCGTAGTCAAGGAGACCTGTCTTTTCGTCTACGCCATATGGATGTGATTCAAACATGCGGGCAGAAACGTTCATTTTGTAACCGTGTGTAAGGTGTCCACCGCATGAGTAGTCGAGTCCCATGAGCTTCTGGTTGCCAAACTTCTTGCGGAGAGCGTCAAACTGTTCTGCTGTAAGGTCATTGAGAGACTTTACGCCAAGTTCTTCAAGAGTTGGAGTTTCAACCTTTGCGCTGAGGATTGCCCAGTAAGCAACAAGGTTAGTATCTGCGCCCGAGTGTGGCTGAACATATGCATAGTCTGCACCAAAAAGTTTTTCTGCTTCGCGTGCTGCTGTGTTTTCTACTGCATCGATGTTTACACATCCGCCGTAGTATCTGTGCTCAGGATATCCTTCTGCATACTTGTCTGTAAGAAGGTTGCCCATTGCAGACTGAACTGAAAGTGAACAGTAGTTTTCAGAAGCAACAAGCTTAAGGTGGCTTCTCTGGTTTTCAAGTTCGTTTACGATTGAAGCAGCGATATCTGGACCGACAGCTGCAACCTGCTGAAGATTTGCAACATAGGCACACATTGCGGCATTTGGTTTGTTACCGCAAGAAGCAAGATAATTTTCCAATGGTGTAGACATAGGTTACCTCGATTTTTAGTATATTTTTAACAATACTAAAGAATTTTAAGTATTTGTGCAATTGAAAAAATATAATTCTCAACCTTTATCCCCCCAAAAAGAACCTAAAATGAAAACACTACCAGTCAGTCCGAATCTGTCAAAATCGCTCCATATGTCGCTACACGTGCAAGGCGGCAAAGAAACTATTGTTCCGCCCTGCAAGTGTTTTTGCCATCCTCTACCTTCCTTCCCGTATTTTCATTTTACAATCCTTAGGATCTCCATTACAGAATTTGTAGAGGAAATCCATACTCCAAAATCATTCGCATAGAAAAAAAACACTATTTATAATAGATTTTAAGTCATGGATAACAATTTCTACGAGAAAGGCTTGAAATTTGAATGCAAACGATGTTCTTACTGTTGCGGCAACGGACCTGGGTTCGTCTATCTTTCAAAGACTGACCTGGAAAGGTTCTGCGCTCATTTTGAAATGGAACCCATTGCCTTTGTGGAAAAATATTGCCGCTGGGCTGATTACTATGAAGGGAAAAAAGTTCTTGCCCTCATAGAAACAAAAAAACTGGAATGCATTCTTTGGAACAATGGCTGCACCGCTTATGAAGGCCGCCCAATTCAATGCAGGACCTGGCCTTTCTGGGACTGGATGGTAAAAGAAAAAACAGCCTGGGACGAGTGTGCAAAAGACTGCCCCGGCATGAACAATGGATCAGTTCATTCAAGGGAAGAAATAGAAAAAGCTGCAAAGGAATACAAGGAAAATATACCTCTGGATTTTGAACAGTGGCAGGCAGAATATCTTTAGTCAATCTTTCCGTTGCTTCTTAGCCATGCCACGGAATTTTCCAAAGCACCAACTGTCTTTGTTTCAATGACACACCTTGCATTGCACTCCCTGGCAAGAGCAATACGAGACTCAAGGTTCACTTCTCCTTTTCCAAGCTCCTGATGACATTTTCCACCGTGTTCAGTTCTTGTTCCGTCATGAATATGGAAATGAGCAAGCTTGCTTACGTTAGCAAGAAGATATTCCATGTCCTTTTCATTGTTGCTGATGCTATGTCCCACATCCCAGGTAAGACAGAAGACTGGACTTTTTAAAAGGTAATCTATGGCTTTCCTTTCAAAATCCGTAAAGCCGTCTGTATTCTCGATGCAGATTTTTACATCTCCAGCTCCGATTTGCATTTCACAAAAATGACGGAACTGAACTATGCTTTCAAAATATTCATCAAATCTTTTTTCGTAGACAAAAACTTTTTCATCAGGAAGAGTAATGTAGATGCCATGATTCATATGCATGTTGATTATTGGACATGAAGTCTTCTTTGCAAATGCAATGGAAGCCGCCACACTCTTAAGCCAACCTTTCCTTACAAAATCGTCAGTTTCAGAAACATCAAGCTTTTCACTCAAGTGAATCGTAAAGTAAATGCCATATTCATTTTTAAGCGCAGAATATTTTTCAGCATCAAAATACTGAACCTGATACTCGGGAAAATTCATGTTCAGCTCGATGAAATCCAGACCAAGTTTCCTGCATAACCTGCAGTTTGACTCAAGAGAATCAAGTTCAATAAGCACGGGCATTCCAAAATTCATAGGCACTTCCATTGATTTAATTATGGAAGTAATTTTATCATCATATCCACGAAGGAATTTCCCATAGGAAAAAAAAGCAACAATAGGGGCAAAAATCACGAAATTTGCATATTTTCGCATTATAATATCAGCAAGAGGTCTCATGTTGAATTACTACGGAATATGTTTCATTCTTTCGCTTATTCTTGCTACGATATTCATTTTCAGAATTACTGCAATCCAGTCCGTTGACCTTGCACTTTTCTTTGTTTTTGCAGCCGTCAGTAACTTTGGATTCTGGCAAAGAAGCACATCACTAAATCTCGAACATGCAATTTTTGCACAACAGATAACCTATGTAGGCGGATGTTATGCAACACTTTCCCTTATTTTCATAATACTGTTCCTGTGCAAGGCAAAAATATACAGAATTATGAAGCTCATACTTTACCTTTCTGCAACTTCTATTTTCATGACTTCTTTGACCATCGGCAAAAGCACCATCTTCTACAAAAGTGTAAACCTCTCAATGGAAAACGGAACTACAAGGCTCGTGAGGGAATACGGCTTGTTCCATCATATTTTCTATATACTACTAATTACTTATTATCTGTACAGCTTTGGAATACTTCTCGTAGCAATAAAGAAAAACAGGGAAGTTTCAATCAGGGCGGTTTCCAAAATGCTCGTAATTACGGGGCTTGGACTTTTCTCATATTTTGGGAGTCGCTCGTTATTTGAAATTGATCTGGTTCCATTCTGGTATGTAATTTCAGGAATTTTTCTCATTCTGATTCAGAATAACATTGAACTTTACAATATAGACAGGACTGCTGTTGCCTCAATACTCATGCAGAACACTTACGGCATCGTTTCTTTCGATATGAACTACAGGTTTCTTGGATGCAACTCAAGGGCAAAGGAAATTTATCCACCACTAAAAAAACTTATTGTGGACAAGAAAGTTGATAGCAGCGATTACGAACTTAAGGAACTGGATTCCTGGATTGAATTCTTTAACAGGAACATCAAATCAGAATTCTATTACAAGAAGAACAATAGCTTTTATAAAGTTGATTCAAAACCCCTCTACGTTGAAAAAAAGCACAAAGGTTATCAGCTCATTTTCTCTGACTGCACCGAAGAAAAAAACAGGGAATCAAACCTCATAAAAATTTCAATCACCGACGAACTTACGAAACTCTTCAACAGACGTGCTTTTGAAGAAGAAATTGAAAAAATTCAGTCTGATGGAATTCCTGAAGACTTCACTATCATTTCATTTGACCTTAACGGGCTAAAGGCTGCCAATGACAACAAGGGACATGCGGCTGGTGACGAACTCATCATCGAAAGCGCAAAGACCCTCAACGCAGTCATTCAGTCCTACGGCTATGTTTACAGAACCGGTGGAGACGAATACATTGCAATAGCCATCTGTTCAAAGGAAGAACTGGAAGAAATTTTCCGTCTCATAGACAACTATTCAAAGCTCTGGAAAGGAACCTACTCCACAGGACTCAGCATTTCAAAAGGCGCTGCATCCATAACGGAATTCCCAGACTATTCAATTGACCAACTTGAAAAAGAAGCCGAACAGAGGATGTACAAGGACAAGACCAGATATTATCTGGAATCTGGAATTGAAAGAAGAAAGAGATAAAAAAAAGGAAATCCGAGATATATTTCAGATTTCCCTTTTTTCATGCATGCATTTACAATTTATTTCTGTCAAATTCTGGATGTTTCTCATAGAATTCATCCGCCAGTATGTCCATCAAATATAGAAAAACATTCACCAAAGCATGGCAAATTTGCATTTAACTTACTCTTCATCATTGTAATCTTTGTACCAGACAGGTTCCTTTGCATCGGCACCGTCAGTCCCGATGAATTTGTTCATCCAAACGATTCCAAGCCACTGGCCTTTTTTGATTCCGGCATTATGGAAATGCCCTACTTCAGTAAAGCCAAGGAATTTGTGGAAACCTAGGCTTGCCTCATTCGTATCAACAATGACTGCGTAAATATACTGGAAGTTCTGCTTCTTCAAGGTTGAACAGAATCTGTTGTATAAGGCTGTTGCAATTCCGCTTCTTCTTGGAGAATCAGCTGCTAGAACTATAGTCCATTCAACATTCCACTTGTAGGCGTCGTGAGGACGAAGAGGTTCCCCGCAGCAGTAACCAAGGATTTTTCCATTTTCATCTTCAGCAACATAAAAAGGATATTTTTCTTTTGTATTGATAATTTTTTCTCGGTACTTTTCAACGGATGGATTTTCAATGGTAAAAGTAACATTAAGACCATCAACATAGGCTCCATAAATATCGTGGCAAGCAAGGGCATCACTTTCTTCTGCAACTCTGATTTTGAAATTCATCTTGGTACCTCCATCATTCCAGACATCTTACATAATCTATAAAAACAAAGAAAAATCAACCTGTAAATCGACAAATCATTATTCAAAAAGAACTAAAACCGTGCTAAAATAAATAAGCCGGATTAAAAAATGAAAAAAAAGATTTCTCTGTTTAAGAACTTACACCTCAATTCAAAAACAAGCGAAGAAGCAATGTCACTCATGTATTCTTCCTTCTACAAGATTTTGAGATTGAATTTAAGAAAAGACTGCTATGAAGAAATCATGGTATTTTCCAAAGAAAAACTTCCTGACAGAGGATATTCACACAACTTTTCCGATTGGGCAAAAAACTTTGCCATGACAGGAAACATTTACAAAGACGATATTGAAGACTATCTGGATTTTATCGACATAAAAAAAATCAAGGATAGATTCCAGACAGATCCAAAACAATATACAGTAAAATACAGGCGTAACATCAACGGAATCATGAGATGGGTTTCTTTGGATCTGATTCCTTGCCAGAATTACAGCGAAAAAAATCAGATTGTATATCTTTATGTCCGCGACATTCATGAGTCCCTTTCAAAAGAATTGAACGACTCCCACTTCCTGCAGATGGTTTCAGAAGCCATAACAAGAAGCTACCTTGCCTGCGTATACATGGACATTGAAAGCAATACAGCAAGACTGATTTACGCCGATGAAAAAATCAGACCATACCTTAGAGAGTCCAATCCAATACAAGAAACTTTAAACAATTCCATAAATTATTTTACAGCACAGGAGTACCATCCTAGAATGATGGATTTCTGTAATCTGAACACTTTGGGCGAAAGACTCAGAGGCAAATCAATAATCACCTCCGAATATGTTGGAACCGGTGGTCATTTCTGCCGTGCAAATTTCATTCCAGTAGGATACGGAGACAACGGAAATCTCAAAAGCGTCATTTACACAAACAGATTCGTAGATGGAGAAATCATAAGCCTTCGCGGACAGCTTGAAACAGAAAAGGCCCTTGTTGAATGCCTTACTACTCTTTCAGGTTCAGAAGATTTTGCAGAAGCAAATTCAAAAATACTCAAGAATATCGGCGAATTCTATGACGGTGACAGAGCCTACATATTCAAGATTGACTATGAAAAACAAACGGCAACCAATGAATTCGAATGGTGCAACTCAAATGCAAAATCACAGAAGAATTTGCTTCAGGATATTAAACTATCATATTTTTCAAGATGGCTTGATTTGTTCAATAAAAATGACATTGTATTTCTTTCGAACATTTCGGAAGAACTTGATGCAGATTCAATAGAGTTCAATTTTCTCAACGATCTTGAAATCAACAGCATTATCGTTACTTCATTCTATGACAATGAAAACAAAAAGATTACGGGTTTCATGGGCATAGACAATCCTAAAAGAAACATTGATACGGACATTGTCATTCGCTCTGCCGCAACATACATCATGGAAGAAAAGCTCAAGCAGACTTACACAGAAGAACTTTACAGAATGAGCTATTCAGACAGCATGACAAAAACCCTCAATCGTGCCGCCTACATGCGCGACATGAAAAAGCTTGCGGAAGGCAATGATTTGAATACAGGAATCCTCTATGCCGATGTAAACGGGCTCAAAGATACCAACGACACAAAGGGGCATGAAGCAGGAGACGTTCTCATAGAATCCGCAGTGACACTCCTGAAGAAATATTTCAGAAGAAAGAAGGATGCCCTTTACCGCATTGGCGGCGATGAGTTCGTAGTCATCAGTTATGACGTTTCGGAAAAGGAATTCATGACGGTTGTTGCAAACCTTAAGGATATCCTTAAAAGCAAGTGGATATTAAGTTGCGGAGGCGCCTGGTTCCACAGCATTTCCGACATCGACCACTCAACAAAAGAAGCCGAAAAAGCCATGTACAAGAACAAGGCCGACTATTACACAGCTCATCCGCGCTCAGACCGCAGACAGTAAAATCTCATCTGTTAACTCTGCAAGTTCAGTAGATGTATGAAAATCTACCAGTCAGTACGAGTCTTTCAGGACCGCTCGATATCGTCGCTACATGCAACCCTCTGCAAGGAAACTATCTTCCAGAGGGTTGAATGTTCCTGAAAGCCTCTTCCTTCCTTCTCGATTTTCATACACATGCTTTAATTGAAACAAAGCTTTATTTCTACTATAATAATGCACAAAATTTATCCATATTAGAGGACCAAAATGAAAGCTATCGAACTCGAAAAAGCTTACAACCCTAAGGATTTTGAAGACAGAATCTACAATCAGTGGGTTGATTCAGGCTGTTTTAAACCAGCTTCTGATGAAAAATCACCGTTACACGCATCTTACCTTTCAAAAAGCAAGAACTCTGCAGTCTCTAAATATACAGTCGTCATTCCACCTCCAAACGTTACAGGCGTCCTCCACATGGGACACGGCCTTAACAATACACTTCAGGATATCGTAGTACGCTACCACAGAATGAAGGGAGACAACACTCTCTGGGTTCCAGGAACTGACCACGCAGGTATCGCAACACAGAACGTTGTTGAACGCCAGCTCAAGAAAGAAGGCCTTACACGCAACGACCTTGGACGCGAAAAGTTCATCGAACGCACTTGGAAGGTTAAGGAAGACCACCACGCAACAATCGTAAAGCAGCAGCGCAAGCTGGGCAACAGCGTAGACTGGGATCGCGAACGCTTTACTTATGACGAAGGACTTTCAAAGGCTGTTCGCGATGTTTTCGTAACACTCTATGAACGCGGTCTCATGTACAAGGGACAGCGCCTTGTAAACTGGTGTCCTCGCTGTGGTACAGCCCTTGCTGACGATGAAGTTGACCATGAAGACACACAGGGTGCAATGTATCACCTTTACTACGAATACGCAGACGGAAGCGGAAAGATTGAAGTAGCTACAACTCGTCCTGAAACTTTCTTCGGTGATACAGCAGTTGCAGTAAACCCTTCTGACGAACGCTACACTGCCCTTGTCGGCAAGAAGCTCAAGCTTCCTATCACTGGAAAAGAAATTCCAATCATTGCAGATGACTATGTAGACAAGAAATTTGGAACAGGTATGGTAAAGATCACTCCAGCCCACGACCCTAACGACTGGGAAGTCGGCAAGAGACACAATCTTGAAGTAATCAACCTTCTTACTCCAGACGGAAAGCTCAACGAAAACGTTCC